>NZ_VIVK01000003.1:0-300000 GCF_007828865.1 Kribbella amoyensis | reverse complement strand
CGGTGGCGCCCGGCCTGGAGTCGCCGACCGTCTCGCCGCTGCACCGGCAGGGCTGGGTCGCGGTCCGGGTGATGGTCCAGCGGGCCGACGCCCAGCGGATCATGGACCAGCTCTGGGAGGCCGGCGCCCGGGCCATCCTGACCACCGACATCCACGCGTGCCGGATCTGATGACCGCGTCCACCCCGGAGACGACGATGTCCACGCCAGCGCAGCAAGACCCGTTGTGGACGTTCCACCCGCGCATCGTCGCGGCCGTGACGGCAGCGATGGCGGCGTCGATGGTCGCCGTCTTCGGGGTGATCTGGGTCCGGCTGCCGGAGGAGTCGCGGGCGACCTTCACGCTGTTCCAGCAGCTCACCCTGATCGCGTTCTTCGGCACCGTGCTCTACCTGCTGTACCGGATGGCGACGGTCCGCGTGACGGCGTACACCGACGGCCTGAAGATCCGCAACGTCTTCAAGTCGTACCGGCTGGCCTGGTCCGAGGTGAAGGTGCTGCGGTTCACCCCGGGCGACCCGTGGCTCCAGCTGTTCGATGCCGACGGCAACCGGTTGGGCATCCTGGCGATCCAGGCGTCCGAAGGCGTCCGGGCGTCCCACGCGGCCAAGGAACTCGCCAAGGTCGCCCGCGCCCACGGCGCCGGCTCGGACTCCGGCTCCGACTCCGGCTCCGGCGACAAGTCGAGCTGAGTCGGGTCGGGCGTCCGGTCAGACGCTGACGCGGAACGTCGTGCTGTGCTCGTCCCCGGGCCGCAGTACGACCAGCCCGTCACCGCTGACGAAGCTGTCCGGCGGGCAGGTCATCGGCTCCACGGCCAGCCCGGCCCGGTCGATCGCGCCGCCGGTGTAGAGCTGCATCCACCGGGTCTCGCTGCTCACGACGGCGCGGTGCCCACTGTCGGGGTCCGCCAGCGTGACCACCCAGGTGTCCGGCAGCCCGGTGAACGCGTTGTCGATGTCGAGATCCTGGATCCGCTGCCCGGCCGAGAAGTCGTACTGCGACCCGGCGACCGGCTGCAGCCCGATCGGCGCCATCCGGTCCGGCGTGACGTCCAGCCAGCTCTCGGCCCGGAACTCGAGCACGCACTCGTCGATCTTCCGCCCGACCGTCACGTACGGATGCGCTCCGTACCCGTACGGCGCGGCGCCGGTGCCGACGTTCTTCGCCGAGACGGTGACTGTGAGACCGGTGTCCGCGTCCAGGTCGTACGTGATCGCGAGATCCAGCTGGTGCGGGTACCCGGGGCCGCCGTACAGCCGGTGCGCGACCACGATCCGCGACTCGTCCAGGCCGTCGTCGGTGCGCTCCCAGGTAGCCCAGCGGACCAGGCCGTGGATCGCGTTCGACCGCTCCGGCTCGGTCAGGTCCAGCTGCTGCTCGACACCCTCGAAGGTGTACTTCCCGTCGGTGATCCGGTTCGGCCAGGGGATCAGCTGCTGCCCGATCCCGGCGTGTGCGGGGGCGTCCTCGGCGTACCCGACGAGGAGCTCGCGATCGCCGTACGAGAGGCCACGCAGGCCGCCGCCGACGCTCACCACGGTCCCGGCGTACGCGCCGGCGCGGAGGGTCCACTGGTCACCGGAAGGCAGGACAGTCATAGCTCTATCCTCACCCACGGACGGGCCGGGATCAGGAGGCGGCGGAGTCCAGGCCCAGATTGACCGACTTCGCGACCAGTTCCGTCTCGGCCTGGTGCGGGACCGACGGGTTGCCGTCGACGATGACGTGCGACCGGGACCGGGTCCGCTGGGCCGCGAAATGGTCGCGTTCCCAGCGCATCCAGTCCAGCCAGCGGTCCCGGAGCGCCTCGCCGTCGCGCTCGATGCCCCGGTCCAGCCGGACCTCGTTGCTGGTCTCGACCCAGATCTTCAGCGCCTGCCACGGGTCCGCGTCCCGGTCGGCCGCGGTGACCCCCTCGACGATCAGCAGGTCCAGCGTGGTCGGGACGACGTGCAGTTCGGCGTACGCGCCGAGGTGCCAGTCGTAGCGCCGGTACCGGCCCTCGCGGCCGTCGGCGAGCCGCTTGAGGACGTGGTCGCGGAGCAGCCCGAAGCCGCGGACCGCGCCGTCCCAGCCGTCGTACAGGTCGTCCATGTGCACCACCTGGGTCCGCAGGCCGCGCGCCTCCGCCCGCGCGGCGAACCTGGTGGCGACGGTCGTCTTGCCGGAACCGGCGGGGCCGTCGACGCTGATCAGCCGGGTCCGGCCGAGTCGGGCCGGGGTGGTCCGGACATGGTCCAGCAGGCTGTCGATGGTCAGGAGGTCAGTTGATGCCATGGCGCTTCAGGATGTCCTCGATCTCGTCGAACTCCGACGACTCCTGCTGAGCCTTCGCCTGCTTCTTCGGCTTGCCGGTCCCGGCCGTGGCGGGCGCGGGGCCGGTCGAGGTCAGCTCGCCGGTCGGGTTCGTGGTGGCCCCCTGGCCCGGCTTCTCCGCCTTCGCGGTCTTCGCCGGCTTGTCCGGGCGGCGCGACCGGGCCACCCCGGACACGACGTACAGGACCACCGAGACGCCGAACAGCGCGACGCCCGCCCAGACGCTGGGCGAGAAGATCAGGTGGGTGACCCAGTTGCCGACGGACTTCACCACGTCCCAGGCCACCTCGAGCAGCCCGGTCAGGTAGAGCGAGACCGGGAGCAGCGACCAGGCGACCCCGCGGGTCCCGGCGGCGACTCCGCGGCGCCGCCAGGCGGCCCACGAGCCGATCAGGCCGAGCAGGGTGAGGCCCACGCAGAACGGCAGCAGCGTCAGATCATTGAAGTCAGGCACATCTCCAGGCTCGCACAGTCCGGCGCTCAGCCAAGCCGGGAACAGCCCTGACACCACCCTGAATGCGCCCTCCGGACGCCCACCACTCACCAACACGCCGCCAGGCCCCTGCTGAGGCGGCCGTGAGCGGGGTGCCGGCGGGGTGGCGGTGGTTGGTGAGTGGTGGGCGTGCGGCGTGTAGGAGAATCGGAGCGTGCAGGGAGAGCGGAGACTGGCGTTCACCGGGTTCGACGACGACGACGGGTCGGCGGACCCGGGGCTGGCGGCGGCGCTGGCGGCCCGGGATCACGGGGCCACGCTGCAGGCGCTGACCAAGGCGCGGCTGCTGGTCCCGGTGGTGGCGATGCTCGGCGAGATCGAGCTGGACGAGAACGGGCTCGCGCACGACAAGTCCTCGGACATGGCGGTGGCGTTGCTGCGTGGCCAGGACGGCCGGAACGCGCTGCTGGCGTTCACGAGTACGGAGAGCCTGGCCCGGTGGAGTCCGGACGCGCGGCCGATGCCGGCGCAGACGCAGCTGGTTGCGACGGCGGCGATCCAGGAGGGCGCCGCGGCGATCGTGCTCGACGTGGCCGGTCCTGCGCCCGGGGTGATGGAGACGGAGGACGTGCAGCGGTTGGCCGCCGGCCTCCAGGTGGTGCGGTTGGAGGACGGCGGCTACGGCTGGGTCCAGCCTGCCGACTGACGCATACCGGGTCAGAGCAGGCTCAGGTGGGACTTGCGGTGGTACGACTCGTTCGTCCACCAGAGGATGGCGACGGCGGCACCGAGGCCGAGGTCGGACCAGAGCCACCACGGGCTGTCGAAGTGGCCGAACATGGCGAGTGCTCCCCAGACCGCGAACTGGACCACGCAGGCGACCAGCCAGATCGCGGTCACCACACGCAGCGCAACGGTGAGTCCGCGCGGCGGGACCGCGTCCTCCAGTCCGGCGAAGACGCGGCGGAGTTCGCCGCGGGTGCGGGCGACCCCGAGCAGGTCGTGCCGGTCGGTGGCCTGCTGCGGGGAGAGGCCGCGGCTGCGGATCGCGCTGTCGATCTTGGCGTGCGCGGTCCGCCGGTCGTCGTCGCTGAGCCGCAGTTCGTCGGGCGACAACAGCGGGCCGAGGGTGGCGTGCAGGGTACTCATCGTGTGCTCCTTGGGTCGAAGGGCTGACACGAAAAAGCGTATGGATTGAACAGTTTGGTCCCGAGGGCGTTGGAACCCGTTCCGGGGGTGGACCTAGCACCACTCTTTCGCGCACGTCGGCCAGGTGCGGGTGGATCTGCGGGAGGATGGCCGCATGACCGACGACCGCGAGCAGCTGCCGCCGGGTCTCGCGCTGTCCTGGGGCGTGTACCCGGTGCAGCGACGCGGCCCGAAGCCGGCGCTGAGCGTGGAGCGGATCGTCGCCACCGGGATCGAGTTCGGCGACTCGCAGGGGTTCGAGGCGATCTCGCTGCAGAAGATCGCCGCCCAGCTCGGTGTCTCGACTAACGCGATGTACCGGTACCTCAGCTCGAAGGAGGAACTGCTCGTCCTGGTCCGCGACGCCGCCTGGGGTCCACCGCCGGTGCTGCCCGGGACCGGCTGGCGGATCGATGCGACCGCCTGGGTACACGCCCAGCTCGACCGGTACGCCGAGCGCCCGTGGTTGCTCGACGTGCCCATCCGCGGCGCCCCGGTGACGCCGAACCTGCTCGGCTGGGCCGAGGCGATGCTGCAAGGGCTGGACGGGACCGGTCTCAACCACCACGACAACCTCGGCTGCGTCCTCCTGCTCGACGGGTTCGTCCGCAGCCACGCGACCTTGATGCGCCACCTGGTGACGAGCGACGCGATCCCGGTCCAGGCCGAGCAGGTCGGGCAGTTCCTGGTCCCACGGTTGATGGCCGGGCCGTACCCGATGCTGGTGAAGCTCTACACCGGCCAGGAGTACGAGGACGAGGTGGACGACGACCTCGAGTTCGGCCTGACCCGGGTGCTGGACGGGATCCAGGTCCTGATCGACCGGGTCTCCACCTGATCAGCTGGGCAGCGTGATCCGTACCGGGCCGGCTGCACGAGCCGCGACCCACTGAAGGTGGAACTCGCTGCCCGGGGCGACCTCGGGACGTCGGTGCGGCTCGGTCCGCAGGTTGACCGGCGCGGCCAGCGTGCTCGCCTCGACCGGCTGGACGCCGTTCGCGCGGACGTCGGCGATCACCTCGGCCAGGGCGGACGCGGCCGGCTTGCGCTGGTGGTCCACGGTGAACAAGCCCAGGTCGTACTCGCGGTCCGGGAAGTCGAGCAGCCGCCGGTCGATGTCGTGCGACGACCACCAGGTGACACCCCAGAGCTTCGGGTTCGGCAGGACCAGCTCGACCGTGCGCCGGGTGAACTCGGCCTGCAGGTCGGCCGGGATGTCCGGCCCGGGGACGCCGATCTCCTGCAGCCAGACCGGCCGCTGCGGGTCGACCGACGTCGCGGCGGCAAGCTCGACCAGGTAGTCGGCGTGTGTGAGGGTCGCCGGACCGAGCGGCCCGTCCACTCGGGAGACCCCGTTGAAAACCCACGAGTGGACGGTGCTCAGGTCCCCCAGATCGACCGCGTCGACCGGGAGGAACGGGTGGTCCGCCTGGTACCAGGCGTCGTCGAAGACCGAGTGCAGCGCGAGCACGTCGGGCGCGGCCTTGCGGATCGCGGCCAGCAGGTCCTGGGCCCAGCTCGTCGACGCCTCGGGCGTGGTCGGGCTGTCCGGCCAGAGGTTGTTCACCTCGTTCCCGAGGGTGATCGCGAAGACGTTCGGCTTCGTCGCGACCGCACCCGCCACCGCCTGGACGTACGCCTTGAGGCCGGCGCGGACCGTGCTGTCCTCGAACAGGCTCGCCTTGTGCCAGGTCAGCACCCAGGACGGCAGGAAGTCGAAGCTGGACAGGTGGCCCTGGACCAGGTCGACCGCGACGGACAGGCCGTGCTCGGCGGCCGCGTCGACGGTGTCCAGCAGGTCGGCGATCGCGCGCTCCCGGACGATCGCGCGGTTCGGCTGGATCCACGGCCAGATCGGGAACACCCGGACGTGGTCGAGCCCGAGCCCGGCCAGGTCGGCGAAGTCGCGGCGGACGGCGGCGGGGTCGTAGTCGAGCCAGCTGTAGAACCAGCCGGCCGACGGGACGTAGTTCGCGCCGAACCGGGGCGTGGCGGGATCCGAGGGCATGACGACGATGCTAAATCGGTTTATGTACGGACAGCAACTAGGCCTTGTCCTGGAGCGGGGGAGCGGTGGACTCGCGGACCGTCAGGACCGGGTCCGCGGTCCGCCGATTGACCACGTTGGCCGGGTCGGCGATCACCTCGAGCAGCACGTCGGCGGCCTGCCGGCCGAAGTCGAAGGTGTCCCGGGACAGCGCGGTCAGCGCCGGGTGCATCAGCTGGGTCAGGATCGAGTCGTCGAACGCCACGATCGACAGCTCGCTCGGCACCTTGACGCCCATCTCCATCGCGACGCCGAGCCCGGCCACCGCCATCACGTCGCTGTCGTAGACGATCGCGGTCGGCCGGTCGGGCTGGGACAGCAGCTTGCGGGTGATCGCGGCGCCCTCGGCGTCACTGAAGTCGGTGGTCAGCGACGGGCCGTCCAGCAGGCCGAGCCGGGGCGCGGCGTCCTTGAGGGCGCGGATCCGGCGCTGGGTGTGCTGGAAGTCCGGCGTCCCGGCGACGTGCGCGATCCGCCGGTGGCCGAGCGCGGCCAGGTACTCCACGATCGACAGCATCGCGTCCCGGTCGTCCGCCCAGACCGAGGGCAGTGCGCCTTTGCCGCCGCGGCCGCCGATCACCACCGCGGGCAGCTCGAGCGTCTTCAGCGCCTCGATCCGCGGGTCCTTCACGGTCAGGTCGACCATGATCACGCCGTCGACCCGGTGCTCCGAGGCCCACCGCCGGTACACCTCGATCTCGGCCGCGGTGTCCTCGACGATCAGCAGCTGGAGCGAGATCGAGTGCGCCGACAGCCCGGACTGCAGGCCGGAGACCAGGTGCGCGAAGAACGGCTCGACGCCGAGCGTGCGGGCCGGCCGGGCGATCACCAGGCCGACCGAGTCCACCCGGGACGCGCCGAGCGCCCGGGCCGCGCTGTGCGGCCGCCAGCTCATCTGCTCGGCGATCGCCAGGATCCGCGCCCGGGTCGCCTCGCTCACGCCGGGCCGCCCGTTCAGCGCGAAGGACACGGCGCCCTTCGAGACCCCGGCCCGGTCCGCGATGTCCGCGATCGTCGGTCTTGCCATCGCCGAGCACCTCCTGGTCGATCCCCACCCTTGACAGCGGATTCTACGATGTGGATAGTGCAGGAGCTATACCGGTTTATCACCATCAGGAGATTCCATGCGTAGTCGTCGTCTGACCGGGGTGGCAGCTCTTGCCGTCGCGGCCCTCTCGCTGGCCGGCTGCGGCCTCGGTGCGTCCGAGGAATCCGCCGGCGCCAAGCCCACCGTGGACGCGAACGCCCAGATCACCGGCGAGGTCAGCTTCCAGACCTGGGCGCTGAAGCCGAAGTTCACCTCCTACGTGGAGGGCGTGATCAAGGCGTTCGAGGCGAAGTACCCGGGGACCAAGGTCACCTGGCTGGACCAGCCCGGTGACGGCTACGACAAGAAGGTGCTCAGCCAGGCCTCGGCCGGCCAGCTGCCCGACGTGACCAACCTGCCGCCCGAGTTCGCGCTGCCGCTGGCCAAGCAGGGCCTGCTGCTCGACGTGGCCTCGGCCGACCCGGCGGTCAAGACCGACTACGTCGAGGGCGGCGTCACGGCGTACCAGTACCAGGGCGTCGACGGGACGTTCGGCTACCCGTGGTACCTGAACACCGACATCGACTACTGGAACTCGGCGAAGTTCGCCGCGGTCGGGCTGGACGCGAAGAACCCGCCGAAGACCTTCGACGAGCTGCTCGCCGCCGCGAAGGTGATGCACGACAAGTCGAACGGCCAGGAGTACCTGATGAGCCGGCTGCCCGGGATCGGTGACTTCACCAACGCGGGCGTGAAGATCGTCAGCGACGACGGCAAGAAGTTCACCTTCAACACCCCCGAGGCCGTCGCGCTGCTGGACAAGTACCGCGAGGCGTACAAGAACGGGTACCTGCCGCGCGACATCCTGACCCAGGAGTACCTGGGCAACTCCAAGCTCTTCACCCAGAGCAAGGTGGCGTGGACCACCGGGGGCGGTAACGCGATCGTGGACTTCCAGAAGGACAACCCGTCGCTCAAGGGCAAGGTGGTCCCGTCGCCCGCGCTGGACACCCCGCCGCTGTACGTGCAGGGGCTGTCGGTCTCGGCGAAGAGCAAGAACCAGGCCGCCGCGATCGCGCTGGCCAAGTTCGTCACGAACGCGGAGAACCAGGCCGCGTTCGCCAAGATCGTCAACATCTTCCCCAGTACCAAGGCGTCCGCGAACGACCCGTATTTCTCCAAGAGCGACGGCACCGTGGAGAGTGACGCGAAGGTGCTGGCGTTCGAGTCGCTGGCCAAGGCGAAGTCGCTGCAGCCGGCCGTGATCAGCGGTGGGACCAACGACTTCATCAACCAGCAGATCTCGCTCGCGATCGCCGGCAAGGTGACCTCGCAACAGGCCCTCGACGCCGCGGTGGCGAAGGCCGACCAGCTGCTGGCGCAGTAAGGCGATGCGCTACCACCGGTGGTTCTCTCCCTGGGTGCTGGTCGTGCCGGCGCTCGCCTGGTTGCTGGTGTTCAACCTGTGGCCGTCGATCAACACCGTCATCCTGTCGTTCACCAACGCCAAGCCGCTCGGCGGTGGGACCTTCGTCGGGCTGAAGAACTTCGAGGCCCTGCTGCACGACGAGCAGCTGCGCTACGCGTTGCTGAACAGCGTCATCTACATGGTCGTCTGCCTGCCGCTGCTGACGATTCTGCCGTTGGCGCTGGCGGTCCTGGTGGAGAAGAAGCTGCCCGGGATCACCTTCTTCCGGACCGCCTTCTACACCCCGGTGGTGGCGTCGGCCGTGGTCGTCGCGCTGATCTGGCAGTGGATCCTCGACGACCGCGGCCTGGTCAACGGCCTGGCCGAGAAGCTCGGCGTGATCTCCGGGCCGCTGCCGTTCCTGTCCGACCAGTGGCTGCTGCTGTTCAGCGCGATCAGCCTGACCGTCTGGAAGGGCCTCGGCTACTACATGATCATCTACCTGGCCGCGCTCGGGAACGTCGGCCGTGAGCTGCACGAGGCGGCCGCGGTCGACGGGGCGAGCGCGTTCCGGCGGTTCACCAACATCACCATCCCGGGGGTCCGCGGCACGATGATCCTGATCTCCATCCTGATCTCGGTGTCGGCCCTGCGGGTCTTCTCCGAGCTCTTCATCCTCAGCGGCGGCAACGGTGGCCCAGGTGGCCGCGACTCCTCCGTGGTGATGCTGATCCAGCAGTACAGCCAGGGTTTCGAGGGCAACCTCGGGTACGCCTCCGCGCTGTCGATCGTGCTGTTCTTCGTCACCGTGGTCCCGATGCTGGCGCTGGCCCGGCTGAACCGGAAGGCGGCGGACGCATGACCGTGGTGACCGACCCCGCGCGGCCCCTCGACGTACCGGGGTCGTCCGGTCCGGCCCCGACGCGGCCGCGCCGGGGTTCGTACAGCTTCAACCGGATCTCGCCGCAGGAGAAGGTGCTCCGGTACGTCCTGCTGGTGCTCGTCCTGCTGATCACGATCGGGCCGTTCCTGTGGCAGCTGTCCACGTCGCTGAAGGCATCCGGCGAGGACATCTACACCCGGATCCCGCGGCTGCTGCCGAGTCAGCCGACGTTCTCGCACTACGGCGAGGTGGCGAACACGATCCCGGTCTGGGACTACGCGCGGAACTCGCTGTTCGTCGCGGTCCTCGTGGTCGGCGGCAATATCGTCGGTGCGTCGCTGGCCGGGTTCGCGTTGTCGCGGCTGCAGTTCAAGGGCCGGCGGATCGTGCTCGGGTTGTTCCTCGCCACGCTGGTCCTGCCGGGTGAGGTCACGATCATCTCCCAGTACGTGACGGTCCGGGAGTTCGGGCTGGCGAACACGTTGTTCGGGGTCGCGCTGCCCGGGATGATCGGGGCGCTGAACGTGCTGCTGATGTTCAACGCGTTCCGGTCGTTGCCGATCGAGGTGGACCAGGCGGCGATCGTGGACGGCGCGAACGTCTGGCAACGGTTCGTCCACATCGGTCTGCCGAGTGTCCGCGGCACGATCAGCGTGGTGGCGATCTTCGCCTTCATCGGCGCCTGGGACGACTTCCTCTGGCCGCTGATCGTGCTGACCGACCCGGACAAGTACACCCTGACGGTCGGGTTGCAGTACCTGTCCGGCACCTTCAGCAACAACCCCCGGCTGATCGCCGCGGGCACGATGATCGCGTTCGTGCCGATCGTGATCGTGTTCGCGACCTTGCAGCGGTTCTTCTTCAAAGGCGTGGAGGAGGGCGCCGTCAAGGGGTGACCGCAGTACTTGTTCGACCATCCCATCCGCCCTTGTAGGACTGGTTCGAAGGAGTTCAACGATGTTGCGTAAGGCAATGACCTTGCTGCTGGCGGCCGTGCTGGGCGCGGCCGTCCTCACTCCTGGCGCGGCTGCCGCGCCTTCGCGGGATACGGCTGACAGCAAGCGGGTCGTCGTGTACTACCAGACGCAGTACGTCAACGGTAGCTACGTGTCGCCGAAGCCGCTGACCGACAACAACACCGGCGTCACCGATGTCCTGGTCGGCGCGATCCACCTGAACGGCGACGGCACTACCCACCTCAACGACCACCCGCCGTCGGACCCACGGTTCACCCAGATGTGGACGGACCTGCACGCGATGCAGGCCCAGGGCGTCCGCGTCTCCGCCTTCGTGGGCGGCGCGGCGCAGGGCTCGTTCCAGCGGCTCGACACCGAGTTCGACACGTACTACCCACGGCTGAAGAACCTCGTCACGACATACGGGCTGGACGGGCTCGACCTGGACGTCGAGGAGCCCATGTCCCAGGCCGGCATCAACCGGCTGATCGACCAGCTCACGACCGACTTCGGCACCGGCTTCGTCGTCACCCTGGCCCCGGTCGCGACCGCGCTGAGCGGCGGCGGCAACCTGTCCGGGTTCGACTACGAGACCCTCGAGCGGGACCGCGGCGCCAAGATCGACTGGTACAACGCGCAGTTCTACTGCGGCTGGGGCTCGATGGCGAACACCACCGGGTACGACGCCATCATCAACCGCGGCGCCTTCCCCCCGGCCAAGGTCGTCACCGGCGTCGTCACCAACTCCGCGAACTGCAGCGGCTACGTCCCACTCACGACGCTGAAGAAGACCCTCGGCCACCTGGTCGCGAAGTACCCGACCTTCGGCGGCGTCGACGGCTGGGAGTACTTCAACTCCGACCCAGGCGGCACCGCAGCCCCCTGGCAATGGGCCCGCGAAATGACGTCAGCGATGTCGGCCGCGCGCCGGTAAGCAGCACCTGGGCGGCTGGGTTCGACCGAGCCGCCCAGGTACGACCAGGTTCTACGCCGATCCGTTCAGGGTGGGGAACGCCTGCCGGAGTTCGCCGAGGAGTACGTGCTCGCGGCCGCGGCCGAAGGTCTCGAGCGCTTTCCACAGTGTGTCGAGCACGGTTCGCAGGGGATCGTCCTGGAACGCCGCATTGATCGCCCAGCCCGCCGTGCCCTGCTGCGAGATGCTGTCGTGCTGGCCGTCCAGGGTCGTGATCGCCGTCATCGGTACGTCTGGATCGTCCATCATCCGCTGGAGCGCGACCTGCAGGTTGTCGAAGGGCGGCGGTGGTGCCTCGCCACCCTCCAGCGCAGGCATCACAGGCGCGATCCACTCCACCTCGGCGAGTTGCGCTTCGGCCAGCGTTCGCCGAAGCACCCACCCCGTCACCACGCGCTGTCCCGCCTCGCTGAGATCGTCCAGCTCGTGGGCGAGCAGCGGATCGAGTCGTGAGAGTTGGCGTCCGACCCAACCGTTCTCGAGGAGCCGCTCGCTGGGTAGCCGGCCACCCCAGATCTCCTTCAGCCCTTCGATGCTCTCCTGCTCCAGCGCGCGCTCTCGCTCCAACTGGGCGAGGCGCCGCCGCTCGGCTCGCTCCTCCGGCGTCGGGCTGTCCCTGGCGGTCTTGTGCCAGTAGGCGGCGACCTGAGTGGTCTGCTTCACCACCCGATCCGGGCTGGGCTCCGCCGGCCAGAACTGCAGCAGGTACGAGTCGAGCAACGCCTCGTCCTCCAGCAAGGTGAGGTCGTTGGCCTGCTGCATCCCCCGGCCGGCGTACCGGACCCGGTAGCTGCGCGTGTCGACTGCGAGCGGCCACCGGCCTTCGCCACCCCAGTACTCCAGTACTGTCGCGGCCCGCGGGTGGAACGACGCCTCGACGATCTCCTCCCAGCTGTCGTCGAGCGGCGGCTCCTGCTCGTGGAGTTCGACTTCGAAACCGACCGAACCCGTGTGCAATCCGGTCCGCAGGAACACCAGCCCAGGCACGGCGACGCCGCACAACCCGTTCTGCTGACCGTCGAAGCAGCCGTCCATGTCCGGTAGGTCCGGACCGCTGAGAACATAGATCTGTCCGTAGTGGACCTCCGCCGGACCACTCATCAACGTGATCACTCGTCACCCCCAGGTCGACATCGCGACGTAGTCCATCACGACCGTCCGACAGTTAGCCCGTGCTCGTACCGATTGAGCTAGGCGGAGGCTGTGGCAGGGTGGGGGGATGTCTTCGGGTGTTGCTGTGCGTCACCGGCGGATTCTTGTGGGTGGGGTCGAGGTCTTCTACCGGGAAGCCGGGCCCGTTGATGGGCCTGTTCTTCTGTTGCCGCACGGTTATCCCGGGTCTTCTTTCGTGTACCGGGGGTTGATGCCGGCTCTGGGGGATCGGTGGCGGACCGTGGCGCCGGATCTGCCGGGGTTCGGGTACAGCTCGACGCCGCCGGTGGGGGAGTTCGGGTACACGTTCGACGCGTACGCGGGGTTTCTGTCCGATTTCGTGGACGCGATGGGGCTGGATCGGTACGCGATCTGGTTGCACGACTACGGCTCGCAGTTCGGGTTCCGGCTCGCGCTGGCGGCTCCGGAGCGGGTGCGTGGCCTGATCATCCAGAACGGGGACATCTACGACGACGCGTTCGGGCCGAAGTACGGCAAGTTGCAAGAGCTGTGGGACAACCCGGGGCCGGACGCGCGCAGGGCGTACGCCGAACACGTCAGCCTGGAGGGGTTCCGGGACGAGTTCGCGGGCGAGCTGCCGGACGACGTCGCCGATCGGATCAGCCCGGACCTGTGGACGTTGCACTGGACGCTGATGTCGACCCCGCAGCGGCGGGCGAACCTGGTCCGCCTGCTCGAGGACCAGCCGTCGACCCTGGACTGGATGCCGCGCGAACGGGCGTACCTGCGCGACCACCGGCCGCCGACACTGATCGTCTGGGGGCCCCACGACGGGTACATGCCCGAGCCATCGGCCCGCGCGTACCACCGGGACCTGCCGGACGCCGACCTGCATCTGCTCGGCGGCGGTCATTGGCTGCTCGAGACCCACCTGGACGAGGTCGTCCCCCTGGTCCGCGACTTCCTGGACGGCCTCGACAGCCCTGTGCGGTGACTGCGCCCGCTACTGCCGATCGGGGACCAGGCGGAGCGTGGTGGTGCGGGCATGGTCGGCGACCATCGGGTTCACCACGTTGGCCGGATAGCGGGCGTACTTGTCGAGATAGGCGGCGTCGAGGCGATCGTTGAGGTCGACGTCCGGCTCCGGGATGAACGCGATGTCGATGTCGATCCCGGCCGCCCGGAAGTGGCCCTGCGCTGTCCGGCACGCGCTCTTGTACCAGTCCCCGTCCGCGCCGCGAACCGACCGGACGTACAGGTCGTCCCCGTCCC
Source organism: Kribbella amoyensis (assembly GCF_007828865.1). Taxonomy (NCBI): domain Bacteria; kingdom Bacillati; phylum Actinomycetota; class Actinomycetes; order Propionibacteriales; family Kribbellaceae; genus Kribbella; species Kribbella amoyensis. The sequence continues at coordinate 286,382 of NZ_VIVK01000003.1, read as the reverse complement.
GCACGACCCAAACCCGTCTCGGCTTACTCATCGACCCGTCCCGCCGCCGAGGCGCGATCCGGATCTCGTCCCCGGCATTCACAGCCTCGAGCTCCCCACTGGACCACCTGTTCATACCCCACCCCCGGAACCGAAATCCCCTCAACAGCAGGGTTCCCGCCCACCCCAAAGAAGTCCATGCCCCCAGCCCGCCCGAAAGGCGCCCGGCCGGCCAGGGCCGACCGGGGCGCGGCCCGTCCGGCCAGAGCCAGTCAGAACGCGGCCCGTCCGGCCACTGCGTCCAGGAAGCCGGGACCATGAACACGACGTGCCCTGTCCCAGGTCCCCAGTTCCTGTTCAAGCCCCCCGCCCGAGCCGGCCGGTTGCTCGACTTTGTGCGCCGACCGGCCAGAGCGCGGCTGCGGTACTGGCTGGGCCGCGCACAAAGAAGGCTGAGTACGTGGTGTGTGGGGCGGACAGCCGGTGGGTGGGCCGAAAGCTGCCGGCCACACACTGCGTCCAGGTGACCGGCACCGTGAACACCACGTGGCCTGTGCCAGGTCCCCAGTTCTTGTTCAACCCCGCCCTCGCCCCGCCCCGCTCTACCCCTACCCCTCCGCCTTACCCCCGCCCCGCCCTCGCCTCACCCGCGCTCGCCTCGGCCGCAGCCGGGCGGTAGCTCGACTTTGTGCGCTGGCCGGTCAGAGCGTGGGCGCGGTACTGGCTGGGCCGCGCACAAAGTGCCCGTGCGGGGTGGGGAGGGGTGTCGGCGAGGGCGCTGGAGGTGGTGGCGGGGGCGCGGGTGGAGTTGTGTGAGGGCTGGGCGGCTGCTTGGTGGAAACTATTCGTCGCTATCGGCGAATTTGTTTCCACCTTGCAGCGCGGGCGCGCCCTCAGCCCCGGCCGCCCTCAGCCCGGCCAGTCGCGCGGTCACCCGGCGGGATGCCTCGTCCCAGACCGGCCGGTAACCGAGCAGCCGGCCTCAGCCAGACCGGGTGGCACCGGGTGGCGCCGGCCGGCGGTGGTCAGCGGCGGGAGGCTGTGGGGTGGACTGGGCCGGTGTACTTCTCGCCGGGGCCTTGGCCTGGGTCGTCGGGGATGGTGCTGGCTTCCTTGAAGGCGAGTTGGAGGGTGCGGAGGCCGTCGCGGAGGGGGGCGGCGTGGTGGTGGCCGAGGGTTTGGGCGGAGGCGTCGAGGAGGCCGGCCAGGGCGGTGATGAGGGAGCGGGCCTCGTCCAGGTCGAGGTGGTCGGGGAGGTCCTCGGCCAGGCCGAGGTTGACCGCGGCGGCGCTCATCAGGTGGAGGGCGGCGGTCGAGATGATCTCCACGCTCGGGACCTCGGCGATGTCACGGGACACCGTGGACAGCGGATCCGGGGTCCGCGCCGCCTCGGTCTCGGTACCGGTCTCAGCGCCGGTCTCAGCGCCGGTCTCAGCGCCGGTCTCGGTACCGGTGTCAGGGCCGGTCTCGGCGCTGGTCTCGGGGCCGGTGCTGGGGTGGTTCTCGCTCGGGTCGGGCGGAGTGGAGACTTGGTCGTTCATGCTGTTACTCTTGCACGGCGACCGATCTGGTCCGGCGGTGGGTTCTGGGTGGAATACCCGGTGGCTCCCGGTGGTTCAGGTCTAAGCGGAGGGCCACCTCCCACCCAGTCGATGGACAGTCGGCGGGTCCCGGTCACACCGAAGTCTTCCCGGCCGCACGGCCGGTGGACTGAGGTATCGTACGGCGGATCTCCCGGAGACGGGCGGTACGGCCGTCGATCTGGGAATTGGGCCTTCGTGTGGATCGCACGGAGGCCTTTGTCGTTCTCGGCGGAGTTCACCGGGCATCCACGAGGTGGCACCAAGAACGAACAACCCAGGAGGACCCATCACCATTGAACTGCGCGTCAACGAGCGCATCCGCGTTCCCGAGGTGCGACTGGTCGGACCGAACGGTGAGCAGGTAGGCATCGTCCGGATCGAGGACGCACTGCGGTTGGCCCAGGAAGCCGATCTGGACCTGGTCGAGGTTGCGGCCACGGCCCGCCCGCCGGTGTGCAAGCTGATGGATTTCGGCAAGTACAAGTACGAGACCGCGCAGAAGGCGCGCGAGTCCCGCCGGAACCAGACGAACACCGTCATCAAAGAGATGAAGCTGCGGCCGAAGATCGACCCGCACGACTACGAGACCAAGAAGGGTCACGTCGTTCGGTTCCTGCGGGCCGGGGACAAGGTGAAGATCACCATCATGTTCCGTGGTCGTGAGCAGTCCCGTCCGGAGCTCGGGTTCCGGCTGCTGCAGCGGCTGGCCGAGGACGTCAGCGAGCTCGGCTTCGTCGAGTCGTCGCCGCGTCAGGACGGCCGGAACATGATCATGGTGCTCGGACCGCACAAGAAGAAGTCCGAGGCGCGCGTGGACGTGGAAGCGGACAAGGCGAAGCGGCAGGCCGAACGTGAGGCCGACCAGCAGGCCGAGCGCGCCGAGCGGGCCGAGCAGGCCCAGGCGCACGAGGCCGAGCGCGCGACCCGCAAGCCGAAGGGTCCGGCAGACAACCTCGACCCGGAGTGAGGTGCCGCTCCGGTCGCGAGGCCGGAGCCGCCCACCAGTCGAGTCAACGAAAGAAACCAGGAGTACATAGCCATGCCGAAGATGAAGACCCACTCGGGGATGAAGAAGCGGGTCCGGGTCACCGGGTCGGGCAAGATCCGTCGTGAGCAGACCGGGATCCGCCACCTCGCCGAGGCGAAGTCGAGCAAGCGCAAGCGGCGCCTGTCCGGCACCGTCGAGGTCGCGCCGTCGTACGCCAAGAAGGCCAAGAAGCTGCTCGGTCTCTGAGCTTCCCGGACGGCAGTACATCCCGCCCTTTCCCCGAACACCCCGCCGAGTGGACCCCCTCTTCCGGCGCAGAAATACAAGGAGTAACACCTCATGGCACGCGTGAAGCGGGCGGTCAACGCCCACAAGAAGCGCCGGGTCGTGCTCGAGCAGGCCAGCGGCTACCGCGGCCAGCGCTCGCGGCTGTACCGGAAGGCGAAGGAGCAGGTCACCCACTCGCTCGTCTACGCCTACCGTGACCGCAAGGCGCGCAAGGGCGACTTCCGCAAGCTGTGGATCCAGCGCATCAACGCGGCGGCCCGCGCCGAGGGCCTGACCTACAACCGGTTCATCCAGGGCCTGCGGCTCGCCGAGGTCGAGGTCGACCGCAAGATCCTGGCCGACCTGGCCGTCAACGACGCCGCGGCGTTCTCCGCGCTGGTCACGGTGGCCAAGGCCGCCCTGCCGGCCGACGTGAACGCCAAGAGCGACGCTGCCGCCTGACCGGCACCCGGTAACACAAGCACCAGTGGCGAGCCCGGGTCTGTTGACCGCACACTCCGTGCGGGTGAAGCAGGCCCGCAGGCTCGCCACTCGTGCGTTCCGGCGCAAGACCGGCCGGTTCCTCGTCGAGGGCCCGCAGGCGGTCCGCGAAGCCCTCGAACACCGCGAACTCGTCGTCGAGGTGTACGCCGAACCCGACGTCGCCACCCGGCACCGCGACCTGCGGGACCTCACCGACGTCGCGGGCGTCCCGTGGTACGAGGTGAACCGGGCCGCGATCGAAGCGCTGAGCGAGACCGTCACCTCCCAGGGCGTGGTCGCCGTCTGCTCACTCGTCGACGTCCCGTTGGAGGAGGCGGTACGCCCCGGCGCGCGCCTCGTCGCGGTCGGCTTCCAGGTCCGCGACCCCGGCAACGCCGGCACCCTGATCCGGACGGCGGACGCGGCCGGCGCGGACGCGGTCGTGCTGTCCGCGGAGTCGGTGGACCCGCACAATCCGAAGGCGGTCCGGGCCAGCGTCGGCAGCATCTTCCACGTCCCGATCGCCACCGAGGTCGAGATCACCGCGGCCGCGAAGGCGTGGCGCGAACAGGGTTTCCAGGTCCTCGCCGCCGACGGCTACGGAGCGGCCGACCTGGACGAGTGCATCGCCGACGGCACCCTGACCCGGCCGACCGTGTGGCTGTTCGGCAACGAGGCGCACGGCCTGCCCGACGGGATCGACGCGATCGTCGACCGGTCCGTCAAGGTCCCGATCTACGGCCGCGCCGAAAGCCTCAACCTCGCCACCGCGGCCGCCGTCTGCCTCTACGCCTCCGCCCGCGCCCAACGCCAAGCCTGAACCCAGGCCAACGCCAAGCCCGAGCGCCGAGCCCCAACCCCAAAGCCCGAGCGCCGAGCCTGAGCTCCGAACGTCTGAGCGCCGAGCCTGAGCGTCACGCCTCGGTACGGAGCCGCGCTTCCAGGCCGTCGAGCAGGCAGTCCAGCCCGAACATGAACGCATCGGCCTGCAACTGGTCCTGATCCACCCGCCGGCGCTGGATGGACTCCTGCATCTCCGGGCTGTCGGCCGAGGCCGGCAGCGCGTCCGCCAGGACATCGTCGACCCACTGCTCGGTCGTCTTCCCCGACCGCCGCATCGTCTCCCGCCAGACCGCCTCGGGGTTCGTCCGGCCGAACACGTAGGACATCACGCTGCCCATCGCGTAGTCGATCGCGAGACCGGTGAATCCCGCGGCCGCGAACAACGCCAGCCCGCGGGACCCGAGCGCGACCGCGTTCGGCCCGATGCTCGGCCGGGTGTAGATGACCTCGGGCAACCAAGGATGCCGGAGCACGGTGTGCCGCAGGCTGTGGGCGAACAGCACCGCCCCGGGCCGCCAGCCGGCCAGCTCCGGCTCCGGCACGTCGACCTCGCCGAAGATCTCGTCGATCACCAGCTCGAGCAGGTCGTCCTTGGTCTGCACGTGCCAGTACAGACTCGTCGCGCCCGCGCCCAGCCGGCTGCCCAGCTTCCGCATGCTCAGACCCGCGAGCCCTTCGGCGTCGAGTACTTCGATCGCCGTCCGCACGATCTGGGTCGCGCTGAGGCCCTCCCGCGGCGGCGGCGCGGTCCGGCGCCGGGTCCAGATCGAGTCTGTCATACCCGCCATCCTATAAGGCACTAGTACGGCGTTCGAGTGTGTCGTACAGTGTGCGAGTGACTAGTACATCGTTCGAGTCAGGTCCCGCCGCCGGTCATCCGAAGCGGTGGTTGATCCTGCTGATCCTGTGTCTGAGCCTGCTGGTGCTCGTCGTCGACAACACCGTGCTCAACCTGGCCATCCCGTCGCTGATGCGTGACCTGTCCGCCACCCCGGCGGACGTGCAGTGGATCATCGACGCCTACATCCTGGTCTTCGCCGGGCTGCTGCTGACCGCCGGAAGCCTGTCCGACCGGTATGGCCGGCGCCGCATGTTGCTGATCGGGCTCGTCCTGTTCGGGGCGGCGTCGTTGCTCGCGACGCTGGCGACGACGCCCTGGCAGCTGATCGCGTGCCGCGCGCTGATGGGCGTCGGCGGATCGCTGCTGATGCCGAGCACGCTGTCGCTGCTGTTCACCGTGTTCCCGCCGGAGGAGCAGCGCAAGGCGATGGCCGGCTGGTCGGCCGTCGCGATGGTCGGGGTGGTGGCCGGCCCGACGATCGGCGGGTTCCTGCTGAACCACTTCTGGTGGGGCTCGATCTTCCTGATGAACGTCCCGATCGCGGTGCTCGCGATCATCGGCACGCTGGCCCTGATCCCCGAGTCCAAGGGCCCCGCGCGGGCCGTCGATCCGGCCGGCGCGGTGCTCTCGATGATCGGGATGACCGCGGTCGTCTGGGCGATCATCTGCATCCCGGCGGACGGCTTCGGCTCGGCCAAGGTGCTCGGCGGCCTCCTGGTCGGCGGCCTCGCCCTGGTCGGGTTCGCGCTGTGGGAACGCCGGAGCGCGCACCCGATGGTCCCGCTCGAACTGTTCCGCGACCGGAACTTCAGCGGCACCAGCTTCTCGATCGTGCTGCTGTCGTTCACCGCGGGCGGCCTCATGCTCGCGCTGACCCAGTACCTGCAGTTCGCCCTCGGGTACGGCCCGTTGAAGGCCGGCCTCGCCCTGATCCCGTACGCGGTCGCGGCCACTCTCTTCAACGGGCTCGGCGCCACCCTCGGCAAGAAGCTCGCCGATCGGACCCTGATCGCGTCCGGCCTGGCCGTCATCGCCGTCGGCTTCGGCATCCTGACCCAGGTCACCGTGTCGTCGGGCTACGGCCTGCTGATCCTCGGGCTGCTCGTGATGGGCGTCGGCGCGGGTCTGGCCGGGCCGGCCGCGTACACCCTGCTGATGCAGTCCGTCCCCGCCGAGCACCGTGGCGTCGGCTCGGCGATGAACGACACCGTCCAGCAGACCGGGGCGGCGCTGTCGATCGCCGTCCTCGGCAGCGTGCTGGCGGCCGCGTACTCGGCGGCGCTGCCGGATTCGGTCCCCGAGGCGGCGCGCGGCTCGATCGCGGAGACGCTCGCCCTCGGACCGGCGTTCGCCGACGCGGCCCGGTCGGCGTTCGCGGACGCGATGTCGATCTCGATGACCGCCGGCCTGGTCGGGTCGGGCCTCGGTGCCGTGGTCGCGCTGGTGGTCCTGCCGCGGAAACGGGGCGCCGTCGAGAAGGAGTTCGCGGAGGTCAGTTCCCGACCGCGAAGCGAGTGACGATGATCCCGGTGAGGAAGAGCGCCCAGGCGGCGAGCACCACCGCGTGGTACCGGCCGATCGACCGGGCGACCGCGGTCCCGCGGAGGTTGTACAGCGAGACGTACCAGAACATCGGCACCGTCACGGCCCAGACGACCATGCAGTACGGGCAGAGGGCGCCGATGCTGTAGATGCTCTGGTAGATCAGCCAGTGGATCAGTACCGCGGCCGCGGTCACGCCGCCCTGCAGCCCGAGCCAGAACCAGCGCGGCAGCCGGGCCCCGGTCAGCAGCACCACGCCGATCGTGGTGACGATCGCGAACCCGGCGATCCCCAGCAACGGATTCGGGAAGCCGAAGATCGCGGCCTGCGGCTTGGTCATCACCGAGCCGCAGGACAGCACCGTGTTGATACTGCAGGTCGGGTCGTAGTTCGGGTCGACGAGCAGCTTGTACCGCTCCACCGTCAGCACGAACGCGGCCAGGAACCCGATCGCGCCACCGACGGCGAGCAGCCAACGCAGTCCCCGTCCCGGTTCGCCGGACTGGGTCGGGGATTCGCTGCTGGCCGGATCGGTGAGGTCCACCGGCGCGTTCGTCATACCTGGCTGCTTTCGGCTTGTCGGAAGATGCTCCGATTGTGCCGCATACGCCCTACCGCAGCCCGGACGCCGCCCGGTGACGTCAGAGCCCGAACAACTCCGTCGCCGTCTCGCCCATCACTGCCGCGTACTCCGCGGGGTCCAGCCGGGCGGCCTCGATCGCGCCGAAGGCGACCGACGGGTCGATCAACGTCGCATCGGTCCCGAACATCAACCGGCCCGGGCCGACCCGGTCGAGGACCCAGCGGATCCGGCCCGCCTCGGGCGCCGACCAGCACGGTTCGAACCAGATCCGGTCACAGCGCTCGGCGGCCCGCGCGACCAGCGGCCAGCCGGACGCGCCCATGTGCCCGGCGATCACCCGCGCGCCGGGGACCTGGGCGGCGAGGTCGGCCAGGTCGACCACGTTCGGTCCCCAGGTGTGCACCAGCGTCGGCAGGCCGAACTCGGTGGTCAGCTCGACCGCGGCCCGCATCCCGGCCGAGTCGATCGGGGTCCGGCTGTAGTCGGTGTGGATCTTCGCGCCCACCCACCGCCGCCGCCCGTCACCGGCCAGGTACGTCGTCAGGTCCGCGCGGGCCTCGTCGAGCCGGCGCGGGTCCACCACGACCATGCCGCGCAACCGGGGATCCAGGTCGAGGTGCGGGGCGAGGGACCGGTTGCCGGCCGGGGCGTCGTACACGATGCCCTCGATCGCGGAGACCAGCTGCACGTCGATGCCGAACCGGTCGAGCAGGTCGACGTTGACGTCGATGCTGCCGACGTCCATCGAGAAGAACCACGGGCCCCAGTGGGCATGGACGTCGACGATCACGCGGACTCCAGCAGACGGTCGAGGTTGTGGCTGCCGACGAGCGCGATCTCCGCCGGGCTCAGCTTGGACGTCAGCAACCGGCGGACCACCGAGTGCGTCTCGTGGAACGGCGTCCGGCACCCGAGCACCAGCCGCTCCGCCCCGACCTCGGCGGCGACGATCTCCAGCGAGTCCGGCCCGGTCAGCATCCGCGTCGAGGCGGCGAACCCGGCCTCCTCGCGAGCCAGCACGACGAAGTCGCCGAGGTGGTAGAAGTGCGTGTCCAGGAACACCACCCGCGCCCCGATCCCGCGGAACGGCGCGCTCACCGTCCGCACGTCCCCTTCGACGAACACGGTGAGATCCGCGGCCACCAGCAACTTCACGACATGGCCGAACGCGGGGTACACCGGCTCCACGTTCTGCAGGGTCGGAGCGAGCCGGATCGCTCGTGGGCGGGTCTCGTCCGGCAATGCCAGCAGCCGTTCCAGCTCCCGCTCGGCACCCAGCGCGTCGCGCAGATCCAAAGCCGGGCAAGCGGTCCAGTTGTTGCTGGCAGCAACTTCAGCGGCCTCGGCGTTCCCACTCGGTACGTCGAAGTGCACGGCGCGCAGGCTGGTCACGAGGCCGCCGGAGATCCCCGTCGACTTCAGCACCTCCTGCACCGCGTCGGGCCGGGACCAGCGACCCGTGGTCACGTCATGGCCGACGAGCAGGTCGCAGTCGAGCAGGATGGGCGCGTCGCTCATGCGGTCACCAGTCCGGCGTGGACCTTGCGGACAGCGGCGACCACGTCGTCCACGTCGGACTCGGTGTAGTTCTCGTTCCAGGGCAGGACGAGGAGCCGGCGGTTGATCAGCTCCTCGGCGTTCGGGCACAGCCCCGGCGGGTACTCGACGTCGGCCAGCGGGTACTGCGAGGCGCCGTACGTCACCCGGTCGCGCAGCGCGGGCGCGCCGTACAACGGGCTGGTGAGGTACCCGCCGTTCGCGGGGATCCCCTCGGCCGTCAACGCGGTCGCCCACTCGTGCAGGTCCCCTGCGACGGCCGGATCGAGGATCAGCGGGTACTGCCAGTACACGTGGTCGCCGTTGTCCGGCGGCGGCGTGATTCCGGCCAGTCCGCTGAGACCGGCGGTGGCCCGGGCGGCCGCGGTCCGGCGATCGTCGACGACCCCTTGCAGGCGGGCCAGCTGGGCCCGGGTGACCGCGCCGACCAGCTCGGTCATCCGGTAGTTCAGCGAGAGGAAGAGGTAGGTGCGCTCGTTGGTGTCGCGGGGCCAGCCCTTGTCCGCGAAGAGCCGCATCCGCCGGGCCAGCGCCGGGTCGTCGGTCACCACCAGGCCGCCGTCGCCGGCGCTGATGTGCTTGGTCTGCTGGAGGCTGAAGCAGCCGAGGTGCCCGATCCGGCCGACGAACGCGTCGCCGGCCGCCGCGAGGTACGCCTGCGCGCAGTCCTCGATCAGCAGGATCCCGTGCCGGTCGCAGAGCTCGCGCAGTTCGTGGATCGGGGCCGGCTTGCCGAACAGGTGCACGGCCAGGACCGCCTTGGTCCGTGGCGTGATCGCGGCGGCGACGGCGGCCGGGTCGAGGTTGCCGGTGACGGGATCGACGTCGGCGAACACCGGCACCGCGTTCTGCAGCAGGATCGGGAAGACCGTGCCCATGTCGCTGATCGGGGTGGTGATGATCTCGTCGCCCGGCTCCGGATTCACGGCCGCGACGGCCAGGTGCAGCGCCGCCGTCCCGGAACTGCAGGCGACCGCCTGTTTGGTCCCGATCAGGGCGGCGAACTCCCGCTCCAGCGCGGGTACCTCGGTGCCCCAGGTGGACGAGAGCATGCCGCTGCGCAGGACACCTTCGACGGCCTTGACCTCCTCGTCGCCGAAGCGGCGGCCAGTGGCGTTCATCACCGACGGCAGCGGGGTGGTACGGACAGGGGTGCCGCCGTCGCGGGCGAGGCGGATGGTGGGTTCGTCCATCGGGACAGTCCTCCGGTCGATGCTCATGACAACCACGCGCGCCGGGCCATCCGGCGCTCAGGCCAGCCAGCCGTCCACATGCTCGGCGACGAACTCGTCGTCGGTCAACCACGGGTACGCCGCGACCACCCGGTCGATCTCCTCGGCCTGGCCGGGGGACAGGTCCTCGGCCGGATCCAGGCAGCGCCGGTCGGCGACGAGACCCTGCCGGCGCAGTACCTCCTTGATTCCGGGCACGCAGCCGTGGAACTCGTTCGCGGCGTCGAAGACCGCGGCGTTCGCGTCGGTCAGCTGGGCCGCGAGGGTCAGCAGTGCGGGCAGGTCCTCGGACGCGCCGGCGCGAGCGGCCCGGGTCCGGTCCAGCAGCTCGACCGCGGCCCGCGTCCACACCGCCCACTGCCCGAGCAGCCCGCCGACCACGTGCTTGCGCACGGTCTCACCGCCGATGGTGAACTCGAACGGGGTCAGCAGGTCCAGCAGGATGTTGTCGTCGTTCCCGGTGTAGACGGCGATCTCGTCGCTCCGCCCCGAGCTGCCGACCGCCCGCAGGACGTCGAGCGTGGCGTACCGGTCGAACGGCGCCACCTTGATCGCGGCCAGGCCAGGGATCTCCGCCAGCCGGGACCAGTACCGCGCGGACAGCCAGCGACCGCCGACCGCGGGCTGCAGGTAGAAGCCGATCACCGGCAGTACCTCGGCGACCGCGGCCGTCCGCTCGACCAGCTCGTCCTCGCTGAGGTGGGCGATGCCGCCCGGGCTCAGCAACGCGTAGTGGTACCCCAGGTCGGCGGCCAGCTCGGCCTCGCGGACGGCGGCCGCCGTCTCACCGCAGGCGCCGGCCACCATCACGACCGGACGGCCCGCCTCGGTCCGGACCGTGTCGGCGGCCTGGGCGAGGACCGGCTCGAGCAGGTTCCACCGGGGGTCGCGGATGGCGAACTCGGTGGTGTGCACGCCGACCGCCAGGCCGCCGGCGCCCGCTCCCAGGTAGTACCGGGTGAGGGCACGCTGGTGCCGTTCGTCGATCCGGCGGTGCTCGTCCAGCGCCAACGGGTGGGCCGGGATCACGCACCCGTCGCGGAGCAGCGCGGCCACCTCGTCCGGCGGGCCGGGGCGGGTGGCCGGTGACGGAGTGGCCGACGCGGCGGCGGTGGTGGAGAGCGCGGCAGACAAGGGCATCGAACCGTCCCGGGACTCGTGGCGGAGGAAACGTGTTGCGGGCCCGGTCGGGTCCCGCGGCTAGATACGGCAATGACCGTAATTGCCCTACCCGGGCCCTGTCAACGTTCTGAAAACAGCTGCGACAAGTCGTTGACGCGCCCGGTTTCGGGCTCTACGGTCTTGACCGTAATCCCCCTGAGCTGGAGGTGCCCGAATGTCCTGGCGGAGAACGGCGAGCAGGGCCGGCGTCGGCCTGACTGCCCTGTGTCTGGTGGCCGCGTGCGGCGACGGCGGTTCGGTCGCGGCACCGAAGGAGGGCGAGGAGGTCAGCGGCTCGATCACGATGCGGGCGTACCCGCTGTCCCCGGGTGCCGACGAGAACGCGGACAAGAAGTTCTGGGAGGGCCAGGTCGCGGCCTTCAAGGCGAAGTACCCGAAGGCCGAGGTCAAGGTCGACATCAAGCCGTGGAAGGACCGCGACACCGCGCTGACCACCGCGATCGCGGGTGGCACGGCGCCGGACGTGGTCTACATGATCCCGGACGAGCTGGCCCAGTTCCGCGCCCAGGAGGTGCTGGAGCCGCTGGACGACGTGGTCAGCAAGGACGGGTACCGCAAGAGCGCGCTGGACGCGGTCACGCACGACGGCAAGACGTACGGCGCCCCGATCCTGATGTCCGTGGTGCCGGGCGTGTGTGACGCCAAGGTGCTCAAGGAGGTCGGGGTGGACAAGCCGCCGACCACCTGGGCGGAGCTGGCCGCGCTCGGGCCGAAGTTCAAGGCCAAGGGCAAGTACGTCACGCACATCATCGGCTCGACCGAGGCGACGCTGAACATGACCTTCTACCCGTGGGTCTGGCAGGCCGGTGGCGCCCCGTTCGACGAGGCGGGCAAGTCCACGATCGACAGCCCGGCGATGGCCGAGGCGGCCAAGTTCCTCGGCGACCTGGCGGCCCAGGGGTACGTGAAGCGGGACGAGGCGGCCGGCAACCTGCCCGCCGAGCAGACCGTCGTCGGCCGCCGGCAGGTCGGCTGCGTCTACTACAGCACCCCGACCGAGCTGGCCACCGTGTGGGGCAAGGACGTCGTGGTCACCGCGCCGCTGAAGAACAAGGCCGAAGCCACCTACGGCACGGTCGGGTCCTTCACCATCCTGAACGACTCGGAGAACAAGTCGCTGGCCGCCGCCTGGACCCAGTTCGTCACCACCGACGAGGTGCTCGCCGCGATCGGCAAGTTCTCCAACTTCTACCCGCCGAAGGAGGGCGCGCCGGCGCCGTTCCCGGCCGGCTCCCCCGAGGCTCAGGCCGAGCCGTTCCTGCCGCTGGTCAACGTCGGCCCGCGGGTCGCGCACGCCCGCGAGGTACAGGCCGTGCTGGCGCCGGAGATCCAGGCCGTCGTGCTCGGCAAGAAGTCGGCCGAGCAGGCGATGAAGGACGGGGCCAAGGCCGCCGAGCCGGTCCTGGCGCGCTGAGCCGCTGATGGCTTCCCTGCTCGCTGCGGGCCGGCCCGCCTCCCGTCGCCTCCGGCGGCGGGAGGCGCTGGTCGGCGCCGCCTTCGTGCTGCCGATGCTGGTGCTGTTCCTGCTCTTCCGGTTCGCGCCCTTCCTCGGCGGGCTCGGGCTCGCGTTCGGCAAGTACACGCTGGGTGGTGGGTTCCGCTGGAAGGGGCTCGACAACTTCGAGCGGCTCGCCCACGACGGCCTGTTCTGGCACTCGCTCAAGGTCACGCTGATCTACACCGTGGTCTCCGTCCCGGTGCTGGTCGCCGTCGCGGTCGGGATGGCACTGCTGGTCCGGCGGTCGTTCCGCGGCGTCCGGTTCTTTCGGGCCGCGTTCTTCCTGCCGGTGATCACCTCGCTGGTGCTGGCCGGTGTCGTCTTCATCTGGATCTTCAGCGCGGACGGCGCGGTGCCGCGGCTGCTCGGCTCGATCGGGCTGTCCGAGGGGTCCTGGCTGACCAACGACGTGCTGGCCATCGTCGCCATCGCGGCGGTCGCGATCTGGGGCCGGTTCGGCTTCGACATGCTGATCGTGCTGGCCCGGTTGCAGGACATCCCGCGTGAGCTCGAGGAGGCGGCGATGATGGACGGCGCCGGCGCCTGGCAGCGGTTCCGGCACATCACCCTGCCGCAGCTGCGCCCGGTGTTCTTCTTCCTCGGCGTGATCGAGGTGATCGGGTCGTTCCAGGTCTTCGACGCCGTCTACATCATGACCGGCGGCGGTCCGGTCAAGGCGACCTACACGCTCGGCTACATGCTGTACGACCAGGCCTTCAAGTTCTTCGACTTCGGCTACGCCTCCGCGGTGGCGCTGGCGCTGTTCGCGCTGGTGCTGGTGATCTCGCTGGTGCAGCGGCTGATCCTGGACCGGGGGAGCGACTGACATGTCCACTCTGACCCAGACCGACCTCGGTCCCACCACTCCGGCGGACCAGCCGGCCGCCGCACCACCCGGGCGTACCGGCCGTAGCCCGTTCGCGCCGCAGGGCGTCGGGCGGGTGCTCACCGGGATCCTGCTGACGGTCGGCGCGTTGGCGACGCTGTTCCCGTTCTACGCGATGGTGGTGCTGTCGCTGAAGCCGAACGGTGGGTTGTTCTTCCCGGGCAGCCTGGTGCCGAACGACCTGACCCTGGACAACTACGCCCGCGTCCTGCAGGGCAACCAGGTGATCCGGTGGGCGCTCAACACGCTGCTGTACTCCGGGATCAGCGTCGTCTTCGTGCTGCTGCTGTCGTCGATGGCCGGGTACGCGTTCGCCAAGAAGCGGTTCCCCGGGAAGAACGTGATCTTCTGGTCGTTCCTCGGGATGCTGATGGTGCCGTACCACATCACCCTGATCCCGTTGTTCGTGATCGTGGCCAAGGCCGACGGCGTGAACACGTACTGGGGCCTGATCGTGCCGACGCTGGCGAACGCGCAGGCGACGTTCCTGATGCGGCAGTTCATCCGCGGCATCCCGGACGAGCTGCTCGACGCGGCCCGGGTCGACGGCGCCTCGGAGTTCCGGATCTTCGCCCAGATCGTGCTGCCGCTGTGCAAGCCGATCCTGGCGACGCTCGGGTTGTTCGTGTTCCTGTGGCACTGGAACGACTTCCTCTGGCCACTGGTGGTGGCGCAGTCGCCGGAGATGCAGATGCTGACCACCGGGATCGCCGGGCTGATGCAGGACAAGGTGCCGATGAGTGTCGCGATGGCCGGCTCGGTCGTCGCACTGGCACCGATCTTCGTCGCCTACCTGTTCGCCCAGCGGCACTTCACCGAGGGCGCGACCATGTCCGGACTCAAAGGCTGAGAGGGAACGACATTGTTCGAGGACGAAGCTGCGCTGGAGGCCGCGCTGGCCACCCCGTCGGCCGACCTGGTCGCCGACCTGGGCCGGCTGGAGGGCGACCTGGTCGTGCTCGGCGCCGGCGGCAAGATGGGTCCGAGTCTGTGCCTGCTGGCCCGGCGCGCACTGGACGAGGCGGGTGGCCGGCATCGCCGGGTGCTCGCGGTGTCCCGCTGGAGCGACCAGCAGGTGCGGGCCGGGTTGGAGGCGGTCGGCGTCACCACGGTCGCGTTCGACCTGCTGTCCGACGACTCGTTCGACGAGCTGCCGGACGCCGCGAACGTGGTGTTCATGGTCGGCGCGAAGTTCGGTACGTCGGGAGCGCCCGGCCGGCTCTGGCAGACCAACTCGGTCGTCGCCGGCCTCGCCGCCGCCCGGTACCGGGACGCCCGGATCGCGGCGTTCTCCACCGGCAACGTGTACCCGCTGGTCCCGATCACCGAGGGCGGCAGTACCGAGGCGGACCAGCTCGGCCCGGTCGGTGAGTACGCGATGTCCTGCCTCGGCCGCGAGCGTGTCTTCGGGTACGCCGCGGAGACGTGGGGCACGCCGTTGTCGGTGATCCGGCTGAACTACGCGGTCGAGCCCCGGTACGGCGTGCTGGCGGACGTGTTCTCGCAGGTGCGGGACGGGATCCCGGTCGACGTCACCACGGGCGCTGTGAACGTGGTCTGGCAGCGATACGCGAACGAGGTGGCGCTGCGGTCCCTGTTGCACGCGACGCCGGAGCAGTTCGTCCTGAACCTGACCGGGCCGGAGACGTTGTCGGTCCGGGAGCTCGCGGTCGAGGCGGGCCGGCGGCTCGGCGTGGAGCCGGAGTTCAAGGGCACCGAGGCACCGACCGCGTTGCTGAACGACGCGTCCCGGTGTCACGAGCTGTTCGGTCTGCCGGACGCGGGGATCGAGACCCTGCTGGACTGGCAGGCGGACTGGATCGCGCGCGGCGGAGTCGTCTGGGACAAGCCGACGAAGTTCCAGGTCCGGGACGGGAAGTTCTGAATGCTGCGGGTCGTGATGGCGGCGACGCCGTCGTTCCGGGAGATGGTGTTCGCACCGGCCGACTGGGGCCGGATCGAGGCACTCGCCGACCTCCGCGTCCTCGACGATCCACGGGACGCGGTGTCGTTGGTCGAGGCGTTGCCGGAGGCCGACGTGCTGATCACCTCGTGGGGCGCGGTGCCGATGACCGCGGACGTCCTGGCGCACGCGCCGCGGCTCCGCCTCATCGCGCACAGCGCCTCGTCGGTGAAGCACTTCGTCACCGACGCCGTGTTCGACCGGGGCATCAGGATCACCCAGGTCGGTCAGGCGATGGCCCGGCCGGTCGCCGAGGTCGCGCTCGCGTTCACGCTGACGATGCTGCACCGCATCCACCGGTACGACCACGCGATGCACGCCGGGGCCACCTGGACGGACGCGATCGCGGCGCCGCCGCAGCACGGGATCACCGGGTCGCGGATCGGCGTGGTCGGGGCGTCCCGGACGGGCGCGGAGTACATCGCGATGGCGGTCGCGCTCGGCGCCGAGGTGGTGGTGTACGACCCGTATCTGACCGACGAGCGGGCGGCGTCGTTCGGAGTACGCCGGGTCGAGCTGGACGAGTTGCTCCGGACCAGCCGGGCCGTCGTCCTGCACGCGCCGACGTTGCCGGAGACCCGGGAGATGATCGGCCGACGCGAGCTGGCGCTGATGCCGGACGGGGCGTCGCTGGTGAACACGGCGCGGTCCTGGTTGATCGACTCGGACGCGTTGCTCGACGAGTTGCGGAGTGGCCGGATCGACGCCGCGCTGGACGTGTTCGACGAGGAGCCGTTGCCGGTGGACAGCCCGTTGCGTGGTCTGCCGAACGTGCTGCTCACTCCGCATCGCGCGGCCGGGACCGTCGAGGGGTATCTGGAGATGGGTGAGCTGGTCGCCGACGAGCTCGAGCGGTACGCCGCCGGCGACGCGCTGCGGTTCGAGGTCACCGCGGAGGCCTTGGCCCGGATGGGCTGACCTCCGCGGTGGCACCCTTTTGGTTGCTCAGCGCAACGGGAGTTGGACGAGGTCGCGGTCGGCCAAGCCCCACGCATGGTGGGTCGGCCGGCCGCGGACCGGGGACAGCTGCGGCACGGTGTACCAGCCGTCGCCGAGCTTGTTCACCAGCAGCTCCGCCTCGCTCCGGCCGAGCCGGTAGAGGTTGCCGCCGAAGTTGGTCTCGACGTAGACACCGCCCTGGTGGACGAAGATCTCGCCGTACCCGGAGAGCTTGTTCGTACCGCGGACCACGGCACCGGTGGTGAGGTCGACGGTGAACCAGCCGCCGCTGGTGCGTTTGAGGACGCCGTACAGGACGCCGTCCAGGACCGCGACGCTCTGGATCGAGCGTTCCCCGGCGAGCGGTTCGGCCGTCCACAGCAGCTTGCGCCGGCGCAGGTCGAACGCGCCGATCGCGGCCGACGTCCGGGTCGGGGTGATCCCGCCACCACCGACCACGTCCCCGCCGACGTACGCGATGCCGTCCGCGATCGCCACGGTCATCACACTCTGGTCGGGCAACAGGTTCGGGTACACGTCCAGGGTGCCGGTGCGGACGTCGAGCAGGGTGAGCGCGCCGACCAGCTTGCCGGTCCCCGGCGCGGACGCGATCGCGAGCAGCCCGGTCCCCTCGTCGTACGCCGCCTGCCACGGCCGGGTCTGCCCGTTCGCGATCAACCCGAAGCTGTGCACCTCCTTGGTCCGCGGGTCGATCCGGACCACCTCGGTACTCGGGTACAGCGCCGAGTAGAGGTGGTCGCCCGTCCAGGTCAGGGTCTTCGCCTCACCCGGAACGCGGATGCGACGGCTGGTCCGATCGGAGGTCGAGTGCTCGGTGACGACCCAGTGACCGCCCACGTACAGATGCGGCATCCCCAGCTCGATCGACTGCGGCTTGTCGGCGGCCGGGACGAAGCCCGCGTCGACGAGATCGAGCAGCTCGTACTCCCCGGTGCTGACGTCGAGCCACCAGAGCACCCCCGAGCCGGTCGAGCCGAGCAACGTGGTGTCGTCGAGGAGGACGAGACGTCGGTGTTCGTCGGCCGCTGCCGGGGTGGCGACCGCGGTGAGGCTGGTGTCGGCCGGACCGCAGGACCACACGGTGCCGGAGCCGCGGGTGGTGACGTACGCGGTCCCGTCGGGTGTCACCGCGATGGCGTCGACCGTGTTCTCGCCGGCGGGCAGCGGTACGACGTGGACGTTGCCGCCGTCGAGGTCCATGCTGACGAGGGCACCGCTGCATCCGGCGTAGACACGGTCCGTCGTCGCGGTGAACGGGCCGAAGTTCTTCCCCCGCAACGTTTCCGGGGTGAGGTCGCGGAAGCTCCCGCTGGTCCGGTCGTATCCGGCCAGCTGGGACGGTGTGTAGATCCCCGCGTACACGAAGGAGCCGGCCGCGCCGACGTACCGGCCGTACTGCGCGCCCGGGACCGGGGCGCCGAGCTGGGTCGGGGTGTTCGTGGTGGGGTCGATCTGCCAGACGGCGCCGTTCGGGTAGCTGACCGCGAACACCTGACCGTCGGGTGCGGTGGTCAGGTCCCAGACGAAGCCGCCAGCTCCGGCGAGACTGCCGACGCGGGTGATCGCGGCGGTCACGGGGTCGAAGCAGTACACGTCGGCGACCGGGTACAACCCGACGTAGATCTTGCCAGCGGCAACGGTGATGCCCCAGCCGCCTTCACCGACCGGCAGGTCGATCGTCCGGCTGACCCGCCGGGTGGCGAGGTCGATGTCCACGAGCTTGGGCGGCACGATCCCGCGGGTGATCACGTACGCGTGCCCGTCGAGGACGGCCATCGCCACCACAGCCGCGGTCAGGCAGGCCGGACCGAAGCGGGGCAACGTGGAACCGTCGATCGGTGCTGCTGTCGATGCTGCGCCGGCCGTCGGCAGGGGGAGCGCTGAGGTGGCCCCGGCGACCGCGGCGCCCGCGAGCAGGGTGCGGCGCGAGATGCGGCCCGTCATCGGTCCGCTCCGCTCGGGAGGTTACCGACGCGGATCAGGTCGCGGTCCTTGATCGTGTAGAGCGCGTCGCCGGTGTGCGACGCGGTGATCAGCGGGTAGCCGTAGATCTGCGTGTTGAGACCGTCCAGGACAGTGCGGACCTCCGGCGCCGCCGAGCCCTTCGGGACGACTTGGAAGACGCGTTTGCTGTCCGTGCCGAAGAGGCCCGCTCGGGCGACTGCGAGGCGGCTCTGCCCGGTCCCGATGGTCTGGGTGCTGAGGACCTTGCCGGTGCGCGGATCGAGCTCGGCGAGGCGGCCGTCATCGGTCGTCACGTACAGCCGGCCGCGGTACGGGATCACGTCGCTGTACGTCTGCGCTCCGGAGATCGGGGCGACCTCCCAGAGCGTGCGGTTGCGGCGCAGGTCGAACGCGACGACGGTTGCCTCCGGCAAGAGCGGGGTGGTGCCGAGGCTGTTGCGGGTCGCGCCGCCGAGGTACGCGATGCCGTCCTGGGTGCCGACCGAGCGGACCGACTGCTTCGGGACCACGCCGCGATGGACCTCACGCTGCCCGGTATCCACGTGCTGCTCGGTCAGGGTGCCGTCGTACTTGCCGTAGTCGGGCTCGGTCGAGATCAGCAGCGTGCGGGAGCGTTCGTCGTACGCGTCGTCGGTCGGGCGGGTCTGCTCGTTCTCGATCCGGCCGAGCTCGCGGAGATCGGTGCCGTCCGGCTTCATCGACCAGACCCGGGCCAGCGTGTACACGCCGAGGTAGACCTCCCGGCCGACCGGGGTGAGGGTTTTCGCCTCGCCGGGCAGGAACGCGCGGCTGTTCGTCCCGGTCCGCAGGTCGTGCACCTGGATCCCGGCCTTACCGCTCACCAGGACCGTGTCGCGAGTTGCCGCGATCCCCATCGCCTGCTCGGGGGCCGGCGGGAGTCCCGCGGTGCCGAGGTCCACGCCGCTGAACGTCCCGCCGGCCTCGTCGTACGTGACCACCTGGCTGGTCAACTCGGCCCGGATCGTCGACCCGGCCACGAAGATGCGGTTGAAGTACGCCCCGTCGTACGGGGACCCGAGACGCTGCAGGGCGCCGTCGCGGTAGCGGTACAAGGTGCCCGACGGCCGGGTCCCGAGATAGACGTCCCCGGTCGGCTCGTCGACGGTGATCGCGGTGACGTACTGGTCGCCGCCGGGCGTCTGCACCTCGACCGGGTTCGCCAGGTCGGCGGTGTCGAAGACGAGCATCGTGCCGGTCGGGGAGAGGCCCGCGGCGAGCTTCCCACCTTCCAGGGCGAGCGTGGCGACGAACGTCCGGTCCGCGTACTTGGCGGGCAGCACGTCCCGCCGATCCCCGGTGGCGCGATCGATCGCGACCAGGTGCGCCTTGGTGCCGACCCCGGCGTAGATGGTGTCCGCGTCGGCCGCGATGCTGCGGACGTACTGCTCACCGGCGAACGCGGCACCGTACGACTTGGTCGCGCCGGTGGACGGGTCGTACTCGTGCACGCCGCCGTCGGGGTAGGTGCCGGCGACGATCTTGCCGTCCGGGGTGGCGGCGATCGACCAGATGAACGAGCCGAACTGGGCGACCTTGCTCAACGACCCAGTGGTGGTGTCGATCTTGTAGAGGTCACCGGGGGTGTAGAGCCCGACGTAGAGGTCGGTGCCGACATGGGTCATGGCCCAGGACCCGGCGCCGGTCGGCAGGGCGATCTTCCGGTCGACGGTCTGGGTGACCGGGTCGAAGGCGCCGACCTGGACCGGCGACACCCCGGACGTGGCGGTCCAGATCCGGTCGCCCACCTGCTCGGCGACGCTGGTCGAGGTCACGGCGGACGCGGGTCCGAGGTTGTCGACCGTGACGGGGGACGGGGTGCCCGCGGTCGCGGCGCTCGGCGCGGTGGTCAGGATCAGGGCAACGGCGAGGGAAGTGAACGCAAACCGCTTGTACACAAGGCCTCCGGGGACGGCGCGGCAGGTTTTACGGTCCTGGCTGAAATTACCCGGCCCCGATCCGGCCGTCAACAGATCAACCCAAGTATCCCGCGCAAGCCTGCACGTTAGGGGTCTCCACCGAGCGCCAACGCGCATGGGTGACAGCAGGTGTGTCCTTGGACAGGAGGTGGTTGTTGTGGCTGGGTGCCGGTCAGCGGGCTCGGTGAGTTTTCGGCTCAGGTTGCCGACTATCTCCTGTCGAACGGCACGAGAACTACAGGTGCACGCGGTAGACGACGAGGGGGCGGCCGCTGCCGGTGCCTATTTGGGTTCCGGTGGCGTCTGCTACGCCTGCTCTTTCGAGGCGGTTGAGAACTCGGCGGGCTGTGCGCGGTTGGACTCCGAGGTGCTCCGCCAGCGTTCGGGTGGTCAGGCCGCCGCCCGGGGTCGCTCGGACCAGCTCCTGCAGCTTCTCCAGCGTCGCCTTGGAGAGCCCCGCGCGCTGGGCGAGCAACTGCAACTGCGCCCGCTGCAGCGGACGGGGTGCCGCCCCGCCGACCAGGGTGATGTCGATGTCGTTCCGCAGCGACACAACCGCCGCCGTACGCCCTGCCGTCCGCGCACGTCCCAGCGCCCGACGTGCGAGCGCCTCCGCCTCCGCCCCGGAGCCGCCGATGCCAAACCCAATGCGGACCGGCCCGAAGCGCTCCTTCAGATGCGTCAGCATGCCCAGCTCGGTGAACGACGCCGTCGCCTGCTCCAGCGGCCCCCGCGTCGTCACGATCAGGAAGCGCTTGTCGTCGTACCGGACCACGCTCCCGCCCAGCGACCCGACCTCACGCTTCAGCGCGTCCTCGCCCTTGGCCGCGATCTCCACCAGCCCGAGCGCGATCTGCGCGTCGTCGCTGCGGAGCGCTCCGTGGGTCAGCAGCAGCCCGTTCACCGCGGAGCGGACCGAGTGCACCGACGGGGCCAGGCGGATGGTCGTCTGTTCGACGCGGAGCTTCTCGTACGCCGAGCGCAGGCACGTCACCGCCACGGTGGCACCTTCATCGCGGGCTTCGCGGTGGAAGGCGACCACGTCCTCGGAGTCCAGGCCTGGCCGGTACGGCAGGACACGGACGCCGCGGGTCGGCAGGCCGACCTCCTCGAGGGTTTCGCGGACCTGTGCCTCGTCCAGGACGTCGATGCTCATCGACGTCACGTCGCGCCCTTCGCGGAGCAGCTGGACCAGGGCCCGGAGCAACGTCGCGCCGGTGTACTCGACGTGCGCGGCCGGCCGGTCGAGCAGGTCGTGCGAGGCCGCGATCTGGTACGGCACGACCCCGGTGAACAGCCAGGCGTCGATACTCGCCGGGGCGTCCGCCAGCACCTTCGGGGTGTCGGTCTCGCGCCGGTACTTCAGCGGGACCACCTCGACCCCGGGCAGGTTCGCGCAGATCCGGCTGGTGGAGGTGACCAGGTCCGACGGACCGACGATGCCGATCGTCGTCACCATCCGCGTCGCCCTCCCGTGTCGTCGGAATCATCAGTTGCCGTCCGGCGGGCTCAGTCTCACCGGATCGCATCCCGCTCGCAAGACCGCTCGCCGGGCGTGCCCCAACCGGGTCCCGGCCGGGTCCGCGCTCGACGTGCTCGCACCCGTCCGGAACACTGACCCCATGCTACGAACCCCGGCAACGGCCGTGACCGAAACCGTCGTCGAGACGCTCCGGAGCGGCGTCACGGCGGCGGCGCTGACTCCGTTCGACGCGGCCGGCGCGGTACGGATCGACGCGGTCGCCGGGTACGCCGGGGCGCTGGCTGGTGGTGGTGCGGGGGCGCTGGCGGTGTGCGTGCACACGGGCCGGGGGCCGTGGTTGCCGGACGAGCGGCGGGCCGAGGTGGTGGCCGCGTACCGGGTCGCGAGCGAGCTGCCGTTGGTCGCCGGTGTCGGGATCCCGGCGGGAGCCGACCTCGCCGATCCGGTGGGCGCGCTGCTGCGGAACGCGGAGCCCGTGGTCGCCGCGGGGGCGTCCGCGTTGCTCTGCTTCCCGCCGCCGCGTGTTCCCGAGTACGACCGGGCCGTCGTGGAACTGCACGAGCGGCTCGCCGCGGAAACCGGTCTGCCCGTCATCGCGTTCGCCCTGTACGAGAAGGCGAGCGGGAACCAGTACGACGCGGCCACGGCGGCTCGGTTGGTCACGGTGCCGGGCGTGGTCGGGCTGAAGCTCGCCCTGCTCGACGACGCGATCGGTTGCCAGGACCTCATCGCCGGGTGCCGCACCGCGAACCCGGACGCCCTCCTGCTCACCGGGGAGGACCGCATGCTCGGTCCCTCGCTGATGTGGGGCGCCCGCGGCATGCTCATCGGTCTGGCCGCGGCTGTGCCGTCGTGGAGCGTCGCGGTGAACCAGGCGTGGAACGACGGCCGGTACGACGACTTCGTTGCCGCGTCCACCCGACTCGACCAGCTCGCCGCCTTGGTCTTCCGCGCACCGATGGAGGGGTACGTCCAGCGGATGGCCTGGATCGCCGCGTGGGAAGGGATCCTGGACCCGGAGTTCTGCCACGACCCGTACGGCCCGCCGTCGGATCCGGCCGAGCGGGACGAGTTGCTGCGAGCCATGGATCGGCTGGCGAGCCGAGAGCTCCGATGACGTCCGGTGGTCGCGTCGCCCTGGTCGAGCTGGACACCTCTCACCCCGCCGCGTTCGTGCCGCTGCTGCGCGAGCTCGGTCGGGAGGTCACGGCCGTACTCGACTCCGGTGTGGTGCGCCCCGCCGGGTACGCGGAGGAGTTCGCCGCCGAGTACGGCGTTGCCCGCGTACTCACGGACGCGGCGGAGTTGCCGGAGGTGGCCGACGTGGCGCTGTTGCTCGGCTGCGACTGGGACCGGCGGTACCGGCTCGCGCTGAATCTGCTGGACGCGGGGACGGCCGTGCTGCTGGACAAGCCGCTCGCGGGACGCGTCGGTGATCTCCGCGAACTCGCCAGGCGGGCCGAGGCGGGTCAGCCGATCAGTGGCGGCTCCTCCTTGCGGTGCGCGCCCGAGGCGGTCGCTTGGCGGCGGCGGTACCACGGTCCGGCGCCGTCGTCCGTCCTCGTTGGTTGTGCTGGGCACCCTTTCTACTACGGGGTCCACGCGGTGTCGCTGGCGCAGGCGGTGCTCGGTCCGGGGTTCACCGCGGCGCGGGCGCTGGACGGTTCGGGGTTGCGCGGGCTGCTGCGGCATACGGGCGGTACCGAGGTGGTCGTCGACGTCCGACCGCCTCGGCCGGGGTACCCGTACCACGCGACGATCGTGACGGAGTCGGGGGTCGAGCACCTTCGACCGAACGCGGGTGGGCTCTACAAACCCTTCCTGGGCGAGGTTCTGGGCCAGCTGCTCGACGGTGCGGCGGCACCGTATTCGCCGACCGCGCTGGTGGAGCCCGACCTGCTCGTGCTCGCGGTGGCCAAGTCGGCGGCCGACGGCGGTGACTGGGTCGCGATCGACGCATTGGACGACGTCTTCTCCGGGTGGGACGGCGCCGAGTTCGCCGCGGCGTACCGGGCGCCGGCCGGCTGATCGCGGAGAGTTTCGGGCGTCACCTCTGGACATTACGGACATGACCGTTATAGCGTCCGGGCATCCGCCGCCGCAGGGAGCCCGCCATGATTCCGCGCCGCCGTTTCCTCCAGTACGCCGCGCTCGCCGTCCCCGCCACCTCGTTGCTCGGGACCGCGACCGCCAGTGCTGCCACCACCGCCACGGTCACCCCGTTGGGTGTGCCGTTGCGCGATGTCCTGCTGATCGGAGGTGCGATCGGCCCTGGTCCCGACGGACGTCCGGTGATGTGGTCCGCGGCCTCCGGTGAGCCCGCGCATCTCGTAGCGATCGACCCGCTCACCCGCAAAGTCGTGTCGTCCCAGGTGATCGACGGCGCGCCCGGCTCGTACGCCGTGGTCGTCGCACCGGACGGCACCGTGTACGTGGGCGCGTACAACACCGGAACACTGCACCGGCGTCGCCCGGGCCCGAACAGCCCCGTGGAGAACCTCGGCCGCCCCTTGCCGAACCAGACCTACATCTGGCGTCTCGCCGTGGACGCCGACGGAGTGCTGTACGGCGCCACGTACCCGGGGGCCCGTGTCTTCAGCTATCACCCGTCCGGTGAGGTCCGGGACTACGGACAGCTCGCACCGGGCATCGAGTACGCGCGCAGCATCGCTCTGCTCGACGGGAAGCTGTACGTCGGGTCGCAGCCGGACGCGCACGTCTTCGAGATCGACGTCGCCACCGGAGCCAAGCGGGAGCTGCCGTTGCCCGCCGAGGTGGGTGACGGCGTCGGGGTTCCCGTGTACGACCTCAACGCCTACGACGGCAGGGTGTACGCGCGGATCGGCTCGGCCATCAGCGGCAAGCTGGCGATCTGGGACGTCAAGGGCCAACGGTGGAGCCAGGTGCTCGACGGAGTCGCCGGGCTGGACGTGTCCGAACCAGGGCCGAAGGGGCTCGTCTACTACACCCGCAACGGCGAGCTGACCGGGCTGAAGCCGAGCCACGGCACCGAGTACCCGACCGGGCTGAAGTTCGCCGGCCGGGTGGTGAACAACCGCGGCATCGGCTGGGTCGATCTGCGGCACCCCGACTGGCCCGGACAGACCCTGGTCGGGATGCTGTGGCGGGGCGAGCTGTTCCGCTACAACCCGAAGACCGGCCGCTCCGACGTCGGCGGCACCGACGTCACCGGCGAACCCATCCCGCTCGCGTCGTTGGCCGTCGGTACCACCGGCCGGCTGTGGGCAGGTGGGTATCTCAACGGGGGTATCGCGCAGGTGGATCCGGCGACCGGGCAGCCCGGTTTCCAGCGGTTCGCGCAGACCGAGAGCGTGCTCGACCTGGGCGACACGGTGTGGATCGGCTGCTACCCCGACTCGCGGTTCTACGCGTACGACCCGACCGCGCCGTGGAACAGCCCCGAGTACTCCCCGGGTCCCGCGGGCGCCCCGGAGAACCCGGTCAAGGTGAGCGACCTGAAGGCGCAGGACCAGGTGCGCGCGCGGACCAGTGTCGACGCTGGGACGCACATCGCGTACGGGACGATGCCGAACACCACCCTCGGCGGCGCGCTCGTCCTGGTCGACAAGGCGACCCGGGCCGCGCAGGTCCACCGCCCGGTGGTGACCGACCAGTCGATCGTCGCGCTCGCGTACGCGGGCGGCCTGGTGGTCGGTGGGACGTCCATCCACGGTGGGTACTCGGTGCCACCGCCGACGCAGACCGAGGCCCGGTTGTTCGGCTGGAACGTGGCCGCCGGGACGACGACGTTCCAGCTGGTCCCAGTCGCCGGTGCGAAGGTGATCGACGGGCTGTGCGTGGACTCCGCGGGGGCGCTGTGGGGTCTGGCGGGCGGCCGGTTGTTCCAGTTCGACGTGGCCACACAGACGATCACGAGGTCGGTCACGTTGCCGGCGAGTGGTGGGCGGCTCGCGTACCACGCGGCCGGGGACGCCTTCTTCGTCCACACCGGGCAGGTGCTGCTGCGGATCCCACGGTCCGACCTGAGCATCACCGAGGTGGTGCGGCAGCAGGCGCAGTACCTCGCGGTCCATCCGGACGGCCGGGTCTTCCTCGGCGACGGTGCCGAGCTCTACCGGGTGGAGCTGTGATGAGACGAATCGGCGTAGCTCTGCTCACTGTTACCGCGCTCCTGGTCGGCGGATCCACGGCCGCCGCTGTCGAGGACGACGTGATCCAGGACCTCGGTGCACCCCTCACCTCGTTGACCGTGATGGAGGGCGCGTTCGGTCACGAGAACGGGCGCGACGTGGTCTACGCCGTTCCAGCGGGAGAGGACGCGCAGCTCAACGTGGTCGACGTGCGCACCCGCGAGCTGGTGAGGGCCGTGCCGTTGCCCGGTGCCGCCGGCGCCTGGGGCATCACGGTTGCGAGTGACGGCAGCGTGTACGTGGGCAGCTACTCGAACGCCCGCCTGTACCGCTACCACCCGGACACCGGGACGGTCACCGATCTGGGTCAGCCGATCGCGGGGGAGTCGTTCGTCTACGGGCTGAGCGCGGGACCCAACGGGGTCGTGTACGGCGGGACGTACCCGAACGCGCACGCCTTCCGGTACGACCCGGCCACCGGTGACGTGACGGACTACGGTTCGCTCGACACGGTTCAGCAGTACGCGCGGTCCACGACGTACGACCCGGACCGCAACGCACTGTTCGTCGGGCTGGCCACACCGAAGGCGAAGCTGTTCCGGATCGACCTGGCGACCGGGGACAAGCAGGAGCTGACCCCGGCGAGCCTGGCTGGCAAGGAGATCAGCGACCTCGACTACGCCGACGGCCGGGTGTTCGCGAACGTGAGCGGACGACTCACCGTCTTCGACGCGGCCACCGGACAGCAGGTGACGTTCACGGACGCCGCAACCGGGTCCCAGGTCACCGACTACCCGATCGGAGCACGCGGTGTCTCGCCGGGCGAAGGCGGGGCCGTCTACTTCACCAACGCGACCGTGCTCACCCGGTACGACGTGGCCACCGACACCGTCGGCGCGGTGACTCCGGCCGTCAAGGTCACGCGCGGCGCCGCGATCGGGTACGGCTGGGTCACCGAGAACGGCAGCCGGGTGCTGTACGGACTCGGCGGCAACTATTCGGGTGGCACCTTCCGGTACGACCCGGGGAGTGGCGCCTTCGCGCAATGGAGCTCGCCGTTCCAGTACGTACCGGTGCCGTTGATGCACGCGATCGCGGACCCGTCCAACGGCAAGGTCCTGGTGAACGCGTTCCTCAACGGCTCGACCGGGACGTACGACCCGGCGACCGGTGTCACCGCGCCCGCGACTCGGCAGGGCCAGGTCGAGGGCTGGGCCTGGGGCGACGACGGGAAGCTGTACGTCGGGATCTACCCGTACGGCCGGCTGTCCGTCTGGGACCCGCATGTCCCCGAGAGCGCGACGAACCCGCGCATCCTGTTCAGCTTGGTGGACAGCCACCTGCAGAACCGCCCGGTCTCCGTGGTCCCGTCCGACGGCAAGGTCTACGTCGGCACCACGCCGGGCTACGGGGAGTACGGGGGCGCGCTGACCGTGTACGACCTGGCCAACGGGGCGTTGTCGGTGTACCGCAACATCGTCGTGGACCAGACGGTCGCCGCGATCCAGCCGACCACGTCCGGGCTGTGGGCCGGCTCGAGCGTCGACAGCGGCCAGGGAACCGAGCCGCGCGCGACCGAGGCGGTGCTGTTCCGGGCGGACCCGGCGACCGGGGCGAAGACGGCCGAGCTGGTACCGGTCCCGGGTGCCAAGAGCATCAACGAACTCACGGTCGGACCGGACGGGCGGCTGTGGGGGCTCGCGGACGGCACGGTGTTCGTGGTGGATCCGGCGACGGGCACGGTGCAGCGGCGGATCAAGGTGTTCGACGGTACGACCGGTGCGGCGGACGGCGCGCTCTCCTGGCGAGACGGGTACCTGTACGGCGTCACCGGTGGCCGGTTGTTCGTGGTGGACAGCCTGGCCGGGTCGGTGGAGGTCCTGCGGGACCGCGGGCTGAACCGGCTGACCGCGACCCCGGACGGTACCTACTACTCCTTGCTGCGGCCGGACGGGAAGACGAACCCGACCAACCTCGCCTCGTACGTCCCGCCCGCCGACGCGTGTCCCGGCTCGGACCTGCGAGCGACCGTGTGGACGGGTGACGTGGACAGCCGCGTGGCCAACCGGTTCGCCCGGCCTGGTTGCACCGTGATCGACGAGTTGCCGGACCCGGCGGCGAAGTGGCGCGACCACGGGACGTACGTACGGGCGGTTGTCGCAGTGACCGACCGGCTCGTCGCCGATGACGTCCTGAGCCCGGCCGAGGGCGAGGCCGTCCGCTCGGCCGCGGCCCGCTCGACGATCGGCCGCTGACCGCGCTCCGGGCCTGGGCCGACCTCGGCCCAGGCCCGGACGGGCTTGGTCGCGGCCTGACTCCGGACGGTTGCGGAGTCAGCCTGTGGACGACCGATTCACGCTCCGGGGCCGGGGGTTCCTAGACTGCCAGCAGCAGTTTTCGAACCAGCAGGCGATCAGCCGGGAAAGGGAGCGATGTCCGGTCCCAACAAGAACTACGACCCCGTCGAGGTGACACCTCTGCACGCCGACGAGGTCGAACGGACGCGCGACGAGGCTCTCGACGCCTTCCGCACCGCCGCCGACCTGCCCGCTCTGCAGGAGGCGAAGCAGGCCCACCTGGGCGACCGCTCGCCGATCGCGCTGGCGAACCGGGAGATCGGCGCGCTGCCGCCGCAGGGCCGCAAGGAGGCCGGCCAGCGGATCGGCGCCGCCCGGAAGGCGATCACCGAGGCGTACGCGACCCGGCTGACCGTGCTCGAGGCCGAGCACGAGGAGCGGATGCTGGCCACCGAGCGGGTCGACGTGACGCTGCCGTGGCACACCCCCGAGCTGGGCGCCCGGCACCCGCTGTCGCTGATCTCGGAGCAGGTCGCCGACGTCTTCACCGCGCTCGGCTGGGACGTCGCCGAGGGCCCCGAGGTCGAGGCCGAGTGGCTGAACTTCGACGCGCTGAACTTCCAGCCCGACCACCCGGCGCGGCAGATGCAGGACACCTTCTTCGTCGAGCCGGCCGGCGCCGGCACCGTGCTGCGGACCCACACCTCGCCGGTGCAGGCGCGCTCGATGCTGACCCGCAAGCCGCCGATCTACGTGATCTGCCCGGGCCGGGTGTTCCGGACCGACGAGCTGGACGCGACCCACACGCCGGTCTTCCACCAGGTCGAGGGCCTGGTGGTGGACGAGGGCATCACGCTCGCCCACCTGAAGGGCACGCTGGACCACTTCGTCGTCTCGATGTTCGGCGAGGGACTGGAGGCTCGGCTCCGGCCGAACTTCTTCCCGTTCACCGAGCCGTCGGCCGAGGTGGACCTGAAGTGCTTCGTCTGCCGCGGCGCCTCCGTCGGCAACCCGGACCGCCCGTGCCGGACCTGCGGCAGCGAGGGCTGGATCGAGTGGGGCGGCTGCGGCGTGGTGAACCCGCGCGTCCTGCGGGCCTGCGGGATCGACACCGACCGGTACTCCGGCTTCGCCTTCGGGATGGGCCTGGAGCGGACGCTGATGTTCCGCAACGGGGTCGAGGACATGCGGGACATGGTCGAGGGTGACGTGCGGTTCAGCCGCCAGTTCGGGATGGAGATCTGATGCGGGTCCCACTGTCATGGCTTCGGGAGTACGTCGAGCTGCCGGCCGGGGTGACCGGGCGCCAGGTCGCCGAGAAGCTGATCCGGGCCGGCCTCGAGGTGGAGACCGTCGACGAGTCGGACCTGACCGGTCCGCTGGTGGTCGGCAAGGTGCTCACGCTGGAGAACGAGCCGCAGAAGAACGGCAAGACCATCCGCTGGGTCTCGCTCGACATCGGCGCCGACGAGCCGCAGTGGGTCGTCTGCGGCGCGCACAACTTCGAGGTCGGTGACCTCGTCGTCGTCGTGCTGCCGGGCGCGGTCCTGCCGGGTGGGTTCGCGATCTCCGCGCGCAAGACCTACGGCCACGTCTCGAACGGGATGATCTGCTCCAGCACCGAGCTCGGCCTCGGCGACGACGGCTCGAACGGCATCGTCGTCCTGGAGCCGGGCGAGGCGACCCCGGGTGACGACGCGATCGAGCTGCTCGGGCTGCGCGACGACACCCTGGACATCGCCGTCACCCCGGACCGCGGCTACTGCCTGTCGATCCGCGGCGTCGCCCGCGAGGCCGCCACGGCGTACGGCGTGCCGCTGACCGACCCGGCCGCGTTGAAGCTCACCGGCGCCGGCGAGGGTGGGTACGCGGTGCGCGTGGACGACGCCGAGGGCTGCGGCGTCTTCGTCACCCGGACGGTGACCGGGATCGACCCCAAGGCGCTGTCCCCGCGGTGGCTGCAGCGCCGGCTGATCGCGGCCGGGATGCGCCCGATCTCGATCGGCGTCGACGTGACGAACTACGTCATGCTCGAGCTCGGCCAGCCGATCCACGGGTACGACAAGGACCGGCTCAGCGGCGCGATCGTGGTCCGCCGGGCGAGTGCCGGCGAGAAGCTGATGACGCTGGACGACCAGACCCGTGAGCTGGACCCCGAGGACCTGTTGATCACCGACGACTCCGGCCCGATCGGGATCGCCGGCGTGATGGGCGGCGCGTCCACCGAGATCTCCGCCTCGACCACCACCGTGGTGATCGAGGCGGCGCACTTCGACCCGATCGTGATCGCCCGGGCGTCGCGCCGGCACAAGTTGTCGTCCGAGGCGTCCCGCCGGTTCGAGCGTGGCGTCGACCCGGCCCTGCCGCGGTACGCCGCGCAGCGGGTCGCCGACCTGCTCGCCGAACTGGCCGGTGGCACGATCGAGCCCGACGAGACCGTCGTCGACACCCAGGCCCTGCCCGAGCCGGTCACCCTCCGGGCCGACCACGCCACGCTGGTCGCCGGCGCACCGATCTCGGCCGAGGAATCGGTCCGGCACCTCGAGTCGGTCGGCTGCACCGTGGTGCCCGCCGCGGCCGGTGCGGAGCCGGCCCCGTTGGCCGTCGGCGCGAGCGTGGCAGCCGACCTGATCACGGTGACGCCGCCGACCTGGCGCCCGGATCTGCGGGACCCCAACGATTTCGCCGAAGAGGTCATCCGGCTGTACGGGTACGACAACGTGCCGTCGATCCTGCCGGCCGCGCCTGGTGGTCAAGGGCTGACCGTGTCGCAGCGGCGGCGCCGCCGGGTCGCGACCGCGTTGGTCGGGGCCGGCTTCACCGAGGTGGTGGCGTACCCGTTCACCGGCGAGGCCGACTTCGACGCGCTCGGGCTGCCCGCGGACGACCCGCGCCGCACGACGGTCAAGCTGGTGAACCCGCTGTCCGACGAGGAGCCGTCGCTGCAGACCACGCTGCTACCGACCCTGCTCCGGACGGCCGAGCGCAACGTCGGACGAGGCGCCGGTGATCTGGCGATCTACCAGACCAGCCTGGTCTTCAAGCCGCGCCCGGACGCGAAGACGGCCCCGCTGCCCTCGGTCGCGGGGCGGCCGAGCGACGAGGAGATCGCGGCCCTCGACGCCGCGCTGCCGGAGCAGCCGCTCCACCTCGGCGCCGTGCTGACCGGATCCCGCGTCCCCGCCGGCTGGTGGGGCAAGGGCCAGCCGGTCACCTGGGCCGAGGCCGTGCAGGTCGCCCGGACGGTCGCGGCCGCGGTCGGCGTCGAGCCGGTCCTGCGGAACGTCGAGCTGGCGCCGTGGCACCCCGGCCGGTGCGCCGAGCTGTCCGTGGGCGGCAAGGTCGTCGGTCACGCGGGGGAGCTGCACCC
Source organism: Kribbella amoyensis (assembly GCF_007828865.1). Lineage (NCBI taxonomy): Bacteria > Bacillati > Actinomycetota > Actinomycetes > Propionibacteriales > Kribbellaceae > Kribbella > Kribbella amoyensis. The sequence continues at coordinate 254,831 of NZ_VIVK01000003.1, read as the reverse complement.
GAAGGTCTGCCAGGCGTTCGGGCTGCCGGCCCGGTCGAGCGCGCTCGAGCTCGACCTGGACGCGCTGATCGAGGCCGGTCCGGAGTCGGTCACCGCGCACCCGTTCTCGTCGTACCCGGTGGCGAAGGAGGACGTGGCGTTGATCGTCGCGGCCGACGTCTCCGCGGCGGACGTGGAGGCGGCGCTGGTCGAGGGCGCCGGCGAGCTGCTGGAGTCGATCCGGCTGTTCGACCTCTACACCGGCGAGCAGATCGGCGAGGGCAAGAAGTCGCTCGCGTTCGCGCTCCGGTTCCGCGCCCCGGACCGCACCCTCACCGAGACCGAGGTCGCCGAGGCCCGGCAGGCCGCGGTCCAGGTCACCGTCGACCGCTTCGGCGCCGTCCAGCGAGTCGGCTGACCATGAACCATCCCCGCTCCGCGAAGACACCGCGGGTGGCGGTCGCCGCGCCGAACCGGGCGGCCGCCGACGCGGGGGTGCGGGTCGCTGCCGAGGGCGGCAACGCGGTGGACGCCGCGATCGCCGCGACCTTGGTGACGATGGTGAACGAGATCGGCGTGGTCTCGCCCGCGTCGGGTGGGTTCGTCACGTTGCAGGTGGCCGGCGGCGCGCCGGTGACCGTGGACGGCTGGGTGGAGATGCCCGGCCGTGGACTTCCGGCCGACCGGTTCGGCCGTGGGGTCTGGGACGTGACCACCGACTACGGCGGCGGGACCACCACGACGGTCGGCCATGGTTCGGTCGCGACGCCGGGTGGGATGAAGGCGCTCGACCTGGCCCACCAGCGGTCGGGCAAGGCGCCGTGGCACGAGGTAGTGCGGCCGGCGATCGAGGTCGCCCGTGAGGGATTCACGCTCAGCCGTACGTCGGGGTACTACCTCGGCTTCACCCACGACATCATCTTCGGCTGGCACCGGCCGAGTCACCGGGTCGTGCACGACGACGACGGCGTGGTGCTCAAGGCCGGGTCGCTGGTGGTGATCCCCGAGCTGGCCGAGGCGCTCGAGCTGATCGCCGCCGAGGGCGCCGAGACGATGTACACCGGTGAGCTGGCCCGGCACCTGGTCCACGACATGGCCGCGAACGACGGCCTGCTGACCGCCGAGGACCTGGCCGCGTACGAGGCCGTCGTCCGCCCGGCCTTGGTGGTCAAGCAGAACGGCTGGAGCCTGGCGACCAATCCGCCACCGGCCGTCGGTGGGGTCGCGGCGGCGGCGATGCTCGCCTTGCTCGACGGTGTCCCGGCGCAGGGTGGCTGGGGCCAGACCGAGCTGGAGCGGCTGATCGAGGTCCAGCACGCCGTCCTCGGTCGCCGGCTCGCCGAGCTCGGCGACGAGGACGTCCGCCGGCTCGCGGGGGAGAAGCTGCTCGACCTCGCCTCGGCCGGGGATCCACGCGCGCTCGGTTCACCGAGTACGGCGACCGTCTCGGTGGTCGACGACGTGGGCGACGCTTGCGCGATCACGGTCTCGTCCGGGTACGGGTCGGGCGTGATGACCCCGGGGACCGGCATCTGGCTGAACAACGCCCTCGGTGAGCAGGAGCTCGTGTACGGCGGTCCGCACAGCCTCGCCCCAGGCACCCGCCTCACCTCGAACATGGCCCCCAGCGTCGCCCGCCGGGACAGCGACGGGGCGATGCTCGCACTCGGCTCGCCCGGGTCGGACCGGATCCCGACCGCGATCGCGCAGGTCTACGCGCTGTACACGCACGGTGGTCTGTCGCTGGAGGAGGCGGTCGAGCATCCGCGGCTGCACGTCCGGGTCCGCCAGGACGTGGTGGTGGACTTCGAGGACGACCTGCCGGTCTCCGGGTCGACCAATCTGCCGACCCGGCCGATGCCACCGCACTCGATGTACTTCGGCGGCGTCGCGGCCGCCTTCTGGGACCCGGCCGACGGCCTCCGCGCCGTCGGCGACCCCCGGCGCACCGGCGCGGTAGCCATTTCCGCACCCTGATCCACTCATCGCAGCAGCCGAAGCCGGGTCCGCTGACAACCAACCGGGCTCGTGGGTCGTCTCTCTGAGGCGTGGTGTGTTGCGAATGGGTGGCAAGTCGCCGCCAGTTCGGCCACGGTCGTGAATATCACCGGTTTCTCGGCGTTCCTTCGGATGAGGTGGTCGAGACCAGCACCAGGGGGTTGCGGGGGACATGCGGGACACGGATCCGGAGCTCTCCGTCGTGGTGCCGATGTACGACGAGCAGGAGGTGGTGCCGATGTTCTTCGCCCGGATGCGCCCACTGCTCGACGGACTCGGCCCGAGCTACGAACTGCTCGTCGTCGACGACGGTTCCCGCGACGCGACCGCCTCGCTACTGCTCGCGGCCGCGGACGACTGGCCTCAGCTCCGCCTGGTCCGCCTGCTCCGCAACTCCGGGCACCAGGCGGCGTTGTCGGCCGGATTCCGCCGCGCCCGTGGGAGGTACCTCGTCACGATCGACGCCGATCTGCAGGATCCACCCGAGGTCATCGCCGACATGCTCACCGCGGCACGCGAGCGGGACGTCGACGTCGTGTACGGCGTCCGGTCGGACCGATCGGCCGACACCTGGGTCAAGCGGACGACGGCGCGGCTGTATTACCGGCTGATGTGCCGCTTGGTCGGTCGGGAGATCCCGTTCGACGCGGGGGACTTCCGGTTGGTCTCGCGGCGCGTGGTGGACGCGGTGAACGCGTTGCCCGAGGACGGTCGCGTGTTCCGGCTGGTGATTCCGTGGCTGGGATTCCCGAGTGCCGAGGTGAAGTACGCGCGGGCCGAGCGTGCGGCCGGGGCGACCAAGTACACGGTGAGCAAGATGTTCCGGCTCGCGTTCGACAGCGTCACCGCGTTCTCGGCGGCGCCGCTGCGGCTGGCGACGTGGCTCGGCCTGCTCGGCGGACTGCTGTCGGTCGGCTTCGGAATCGGCGCGCTGGTGATCAAGGTGTCCGGGCAGAGCATCCCCGGCTGGACTTCCACGGTGCTCGCGGTGTGCGTCATCGGCGCCCTGCAGTTGCTGTGCCTGGGACTGCTCGGGGAGTACGTGGCCAGGTTGTTCCAGTCGAGTCAGAAGCGGCCGAAGTTCCTGGTCGGCTACGACAGCCTGGAGGATCCGGGGCATCAGCCGCTCGTGCGGGAAACGCTCCGAGCTTGATCACCATGGACACGCTGACCGCGACACCGGTCACCGTCACGAGGCGGCCCACCGCGCGATGGTTGCCCTGGGCCCTTCCCCTCGTCGTCGCGGTCGCCGGCCTGCTCAGCACGGGCGTACCACCGGGAGCCCTGCTCCGCTACGCCCTGTACTTCGCGGGCTGCCTGGTGCTCCCCGGCGTCCTGCTGCTCCGGGCGCTCTGGCGGAGCACCGGCAACTGGGCCGAGGACGTGGGGCTCGGCACCGTGGTCGGTTGCGCGTTCCAGCTCGCCGGGTGGGCGCTGTTCACCGCACTCGGCATCCAGAGCGCGCTGATCGCCTGGCCGCTCACCCTGCTCGCCGTCTTTGCGGCATTACCCGCGCTCCGCGCCCACTGGCGGATCACCGAACCGCAGCCGCTCCCGTTGTGGTGGACGTGGGGCCTGGTCATCGCCGCCACGGTGGCGGTCGGCGGAGCCACGTTCGGCGTGTTCGCGTACCACCCGATGCCGCCCGACGGGGTCGCGTACTACCCGGACCTGCTCTACCACTTGTCCATGGTGAACGAGCTGGTCCGTTCCGTGCCGCCGCAGTTGCCGCAGGTGGCCGGGGAGTCGCTCGACTACCACTGGTTCGCGAACGCCGACATGGCCGCCGCGGTCGACATCACGAAGCTCTCGCCGATCCTGGTGCTCTACCGGCTCTGGCTGATCCCGCTTCTGGTCGTCGCTCTGCTGGTCTGCGCGACCCTGGCCCGGACGATCAGCCGCGCGTGGTGGACGGGCGTCCTCGCGGCGGCGGCGTTGGCCGGTCCGCAGGTGGGCTTGCTCGTCGGCAACTCGGTCGATCTCTGGCCGCCGCTGAGCCTCATCAGCCCGTCGCAGACGTTCGGCCTGCTCGCAGGGACGGTCGCGGCCGTGTTCCTGGTCGAGCTGCTGTTCCGCGGCCGCCAGCCGAAGGGACTGTGGATCCTCGCGATCGCCGTCGCCCTGGTCGGCGGGGGAGCGAAGCCGACCATCCTGCCGATCCTGATCGGTGCCGTCGGACTGGCCGCGCTCTTCCTGCTCGTCCGCGATCGCAGGCTGCCGCGTCGGTTCGTCGTCGCCGGCGCGCTGCTGGTCGCGTCCGGCGTCGGCACGATGCTCACGGTCGCGGGCAGCACGAGCGGATCGGGCGTCCAGTTCCTCGCCGTGGTCAAACTCCAAGCCGGGTACCGCGCGGCGACCGCGGACGCGACCAGGGCCGGCGAAGGCGGACTGCTCCTCCCCGCCCTCGCGTCGGGCCGTACCTTGTCCGTCATCGGTGGCCTGGTCATCCTCGGACTTCTCCTGATCGCGCAGGCCACCGCGCTCGCCGGGTACGCCGTGCTCGGCAACCGCCGGCTGCGCTGCGATCCGCTCGGCTGGTTCCTGCTCGGCGGACTGGTCGCGGGGTGGGCCGGCTTCCTGCTGGTCGACCACCCGTCGGCCAGCGAGTCGTACTTCGTGCGCAGCGTGGTCCCGTTCAGTCTGGCGGCGCTGGCCTGGCTGGCAGCAACCCTGATGCGTCAGGTGCAGGACCGACGGCGGACCGCGTTCCTGGTCGCCGCCGTGTCCACAGGGCTCGCGATCAGCTACGGAGCAGCGCTGCTTTGGACAAAGGGACGTCCGACAGGTCCACAGCTCGACCGGCTGCTCACTGTCGCGCGTCCGATGATCGCGGTGGCGCTGCTCACCGTGGTCGTCGTCCTGCTCTGGCCCGTACTGACCCGCCGCTGGCCCCGGCTCGCGGGACTCGGTGGAATCATCGCGCTCGTCACCGTCCTCCTGGTGCCGACGGCAACCACCACCGCCATCAACGTGCGCCGCTTGGGTGGACATCACGCGCAGACCTTCTCCGCCGCCCCGTGGCGCGTCTCCGCGGACGAGGCCGACGCGGCGCTCTGGCTCGCACAGAACGCCCGCCCCACCGACGTCGTTGCCACGAACACCTACTGCCGTCCACCGGGTCCGCAACGGCCGGGCTGCGACGCGCGGGGGTACGTGGTCAGCGGGATCGGCGGGCGGCGCGCCCTGATCGAGGGCTGGGCGTACACGCAGGAGGCGATGGCCCGGCAGAACGTCAACGGCCGGCGCTACACCGAGCAGCCCTCACCGTGGCCGGACCGCGTCGCCGCGACCGAGCGGGCCCTCTACCAACCGAGCCCCGCCGCCCTGGAGCGGTTACGCGACCACTACCGGGTGCGCTGGCTCTACGCGGATCTGCACGACGGACCCGTCTCGCCCGCGCTCGACCACCTCGCTCAGCGGCGACACAGCATCGGCATGGTCCGCATCTACGAGCTGCCGACCCCGTAACATCGGGCTCGCGTCGGGCGTTAGCTCTACGCTGGCCCGTTTCGCCCCGAGGCCGTCGCAAGTGCTGACGTGCGTGCTCGGGAGGGGCCGGATGGCGGGGTGGAAGTCCGGCGGGCGATGGCTCGCCGTCGTGTTGGTCCTGGCCGTGAGCGCGCCGACGGCCACCGCATACCAGGTGCCGGTCGCGCCGTTCGGTCAAGGCGACACCGCGACCGCGACGATGCCGGGTTCCCGGCTCACCCAGACGATCGCGGTCCGTGGCGCGACCGAGTTGCTGGACGCAACGACCGCCGGAGTCCGCGGCACCACCGCCACGACGTACGCGCCGGCGATCGCGCGGACCACGCCGGCCCAGGATCTCGTCGTGAACACGGGCACGTGCGCCGCCACCGGGAGCTGCGGTGACCGGGGCACGGTGACGATCACGTTCTCCCAGCCGGTCCGTGATCCGGTCCTGCACCTGGCCGGGATCGGCGGCGCGGCCACCCGGACGGTGAACGGCCGGCCGAGCGCTCAGTCCGAGCTGCACTCCGTGCTGAAGCTGGCCACGGCCGGGCTGAGCCTGCGGAAGGTGGGCCAGGGCAACAACCTGGCCGTCACCTCCGACACGATCACGGCCGCGAACCCCGACGCTGGACCGAACTGCGTCAACACCGACACCGGCGGCGGACCGGAAGCCTCGGCGACGGCGGCCTGCGGGTCGGTCCAGGTGAACGGTGTCGTCACGTCGGTCGCGTTCGACGTCACCGCGGTGTTCACGAAGAACCCGAAGCTCCCCGCGTTCAACACGCCCACCTCCGGCGACGTCTTCTCGATCGTCGCGTCGACCGGCGAGGACTTCGGCGACGCGCCCGCGTCGTACGGCGCGGCCTGGTCCGTCCTCAGCGACGTCCGGCTCGGCGCCGAGGCGACCGCGGACAACGCGGAAGTCGCCAACGCGACCGCCGGCCCGGCGATGCCCGACGCGGGTGACGACGGTGCGACCTTCGAGCACCTGCTCGTCACCGCCAAGTCGTACTCCGTGCCGGTGACGCTGAGCGGCGCGTCGAAGCCGGGCCGGGTGTGCGGCTGGATCGACCTCGACGGCGACGGCAAGTTCCAGCCGGCCGAGCGGTCCTGCGCCACGTTCGCGGCCGGGCAGAGTGCGGCGACGCTGAACTGGTCCGACTTCCCGCGCCCCAAGCCCGGTACGACGTCCGCGCGAGTCCGGGTCGGCTACACGGCCGCCCAAGTGGAGTCGCCGACCGGTGCTGCGGACGCCGGTGAGGTCGAGGACCACCTCGTCGTGATCGCGCCGCCGCCTCCGCCGGTCGCGGCCGACGACCAGGCGACCACCCCGTTCGACACGGGCGTCTCGACCGATGTGCTCGGCAACGACCGGGCGGGCGACCCGAGTACGCCGTTGCGGCCCGCTTCGCTCTGTCTCGTCGCCGGGGACACGTGCAAGCAGTGGATCGCGGTCGCCGGCCAGGGCAAGTACGTGGCGAAACCGGACGGCCGGATCGACTTCGACCCGGTGCCCGGGTTCGTCGGTCGCGGCAAGCCGGTGACGTACCGCGTTGCCGACAGCAACGGAGCCACGGCGACCGCCCTTTACACCGTCACGGTCGCGCTGCCGGACAAGCCGGTGGCCACCCCGGACACCGCGACCACGGCGCAGAATGTCAGCCTCACCCTGCGACCACTCACGAACGACAAGCCGGCCGCCGGTGTCACCTTCGACCCGCGCTCGCTCGTCCTCCGCGATCCGGCCGACGCGAAGTTCAAGCCGAAAGTGACGATCCCGGCCGAGGGCACGTACACGGTCAAGCCGGCCGGTGTGGTCGACTTCGTCCCGCTGCCGCGTTTCACCGGCGTCGCGACCACGATCGGGTACCGCGTCACCGACAGCACGAAGCAGACCGCCGAATCGACCCTGCTGGTCACCGTGACCGCGGTGACGCCGAAGGCACTGGGCGACTCGGTCGGGACGCCGTTCGACACCGCGGTCGTCGCGTCCGTGCTCGACAACGATCTCCCGGGATCCGCGGACGCCCCGCTCAACCCGGCGACCCTTCGGCTGGTGGATCCGGCGACCGGCAACCCGGCCGACAAGGTGACGGTGAGCCGCGAAGGCAACTACCAGGTCCTCGACGGCAAGGTGACGTTCAGCCCGGTCAGTGGCTTCCAGGGCAGCACGACCGCGCTGACCTACCAGGTGCTGGACAAGAACGGCACTCCCGCCCGCGCCGAGCTCGTCGTGTCGGTCGCGGCCCCGGGTCCGCCGGTGGCGAACCCGGACACCGTGACGACCCCGCAGGGCCGGCCGATCTCGGTTCCGGTGCTCGACAACGACAAGCCCGGGCCGACCGGGTCGACCCTGGTCCCCGGCTCGGTCCGGCTGGTCCCACCGACCCGCGGTACGCCGGGGACCTCGCTGGTCGTCCCCGGTCAGGGCCGGTACGCCGCAATGCCGGACGGGCGGATCCGGTTCGATCCGGTGCCCACCTTCCACGGCAAGGCCACCGCGGTCGCGTACCAGGTGGCCGACGGCAACGGGTCGGTCGGGCGGTCCATGCTCACCGTCGAGGTGGACCGGGTCCAGCCGGACGCGACCGACGACACCGCGGCCACGGAGTACGACAAGACGATCACCGTGTCCGTCCTCGCGAACGACACGTCCGGTGATCCCGCGGTCCCGCTGGTCCCGAGCAGCGTGCGGCTGATCGACCCGGTAGGCGGCGGGGCGAAATCCGTCGTCACCGTCGCGGGCCAGGCCACCTACAAGGCACAGGCCGACGGCACCGTCGAGGTCGACCCGCTGCCGAGTTTCACCGGAGTCGGCACCGCGCTGACGTACTCGGTCACCGACGTGAACGGCACCACGGCCCGGGCGACCCTCACCGTGACGATCGCGAAACCGTCCCCGCCGACCGCCGAACCCGACGAGGTGTCCACCAAACAGGGCGTCCCCGTCACCCTCCAACCGCTGGCCAACGACACGGCCGGCCGCGGCACCGCACTCGACCCGGCCAGCTTGGTCCTCGTGGATCCGGCCGACGGTTCGCCGAAGAAGTTGGTCACCGTGGCCGGCCAAGGGCGGTATCAGGTGATGCCCGACGGGCGGGTCTGGTTCGCCCCGGGGCCCGCGTTCACGGGGGCGGCGACGCGGATCGGGTATCGGGTCGCCGACCGGTTCGGTCAGCCGGCGCGTTCGACGCTCGCGATCACGGTCGCCGCGGTGCAGCCGGTGGCCGTGGACGACAACACGACCACGCCGTACGACACGGTGGCGACCGTCAAGGTGCTGGCGAACGACAAGGCCGGAGACGCGAGCGCGCCGCTGGTCCCGGCCGGCCTGGTGCTGAAGGATCCCGCGGACGGCGCGTTCAAGACCGCGGTGACGTTGCCGAAGGAGGGCACGTTCACGGTTCGCGCGGGGACCGTGGTCTTCGATCCGCTGCCGTCGTTCACCGGATCCGCGACCGAGCTGACGTATCGGGTGGCTGACCGCAACGGCACCACGACGACGGCCGTCCTCCGGATCACGGTCGGCGCACCGCCGATCGCGCGACCGGACACGGCGTCGACGCGGCAGGACGTCACCGTCTCGGTCAACGTGCTCTCCAACGACAGCCCTGGCACCGACGCCAAGCTGGACGCGGCCACGGTCGTCCTCCGATCGGCGGTGCTCCGCGGCGGCGACTGGGGCAAGACCCTCACCGTTCCCGGCCAGGGCACGTACACGGTCCAGCCGACAGGGATGATCGTGTTCGACCCGGTGCCCGCGTTCCGTGGCAAGGCGCACCCGGTGAAGTACCAGGTCACCGACTCGCACCGGAGTACGGCGAGTTCGACGCTGGCGGTGACGGTGGTCGCGATCGACCCGTTCACCGTGGACGACAGCGGGATCACCCCGTTCAACCGGCCGATCACGGTGAACGTGCTGGCCAACGACGAACCGGGCGACCCGAGTGCGCCGCTGGTCCCGGCGAGCCTGCTGCTCAAGGATCCGGCCGACGGTGGCTACCGGAAGCAGGTGACGCAGCCGAAGGAGGGGACGTACGTCGTCGGTGAGGGCGGCGCGATCACGTTCAGCCCGGCGAAGGACTACCAGGGCGTGACGACCCCCGCGACGTACCGAGTGGCCGACGACAACGGGACCACGGCGGAAGGGCTGCTCTTCCTCACTGTCGGGAAGGGCCCGCAGGCGAAGCCGGACACGGCTACGACGAAGCAGAACGTGAAGGTCACGGTGGACCCGCTCGGCAACGACGTGCCCGGGACGGACGCGCAGCTGGAGAAGGCGTCGGTGCGGATGTTCGGCACCGACCGCGCGTGGGGTCGCCGGGTCACCGTCGCCGGGCAGGGCACGTTCGAGGTCGACGAGGTGACCGGGAAGATCACGTTCACCCCGGTCCGGTCGTACAGCGGCCCGAGTTCCGTCTCGTACCAGGTGCGCGACACCAGCGGGAACGAGGCAGCGGCGACGCTTACCGTGACGGTCGACGCGATCGTGCCGACCCCGGTGAACGACGCGGCGACCACGGCGTACGACAGCGCGCTCACCGTGGATGTGCTCGCCAACGACAAGCCGGGTGATCCGACGGCTCCGCTGGTCCCGGGGAGCGTCCGCCTGGTCGACGCGGCGACAGGTGATCCGGTCCCGTCGGTGCAGGTTGCAGGGCAGGGTACGTACACGGCCCAGCCCGACGGCGGGGTGCGGTTCGCCCCGGTGCCCGGCTGGACGGGCGCGGCGACACCGGTCTCGTACCAGGTGGCCGACCGCAACGGCACCACGGCGACCGCGATGCTCACGATGACGGTGGGAGCGCGGCCGGTCGCTCGCCCGGACGTCGTCGAGACCAAGCAGGCCCGCTCCGTCACGATCGACCCGCTCACGAACGACCGGGCCGGTGCGGGTGCCTCGCTCGACCCGGCCTCGGTGCTGCTGGTGGATCCACGTGGCGACCTGGTCGACCGGCTGACGGTCCCGGGCCAGGGCGCGTACGTCGTTGCCGGGGGCAAGCTCACGGTGACACCGGACCGTAGGTTCACCGGATCCGCGACGCCCGTCCGGTACGAAGTGAAGGACACCAACCGGAACGCGGCCCGCTCGACCGTGTCGGTGACCGTGGTCCCGGTCCGGCCCATGGCCGCCGACGACGAGGCGCGGACCGCGTACGGCGTCCCGGTGGTGCTGCGGGTGCTCGCGAACGACAAGGCCGGGGATCCGTCGGCGCCGTTGACGGTGACGTCTGTCCTGCTCCGCGATCCCGTGGACAGCAAGGAGAAGACGGCCGTGACGGTGGCGGGGGAGGGGACGTTCACCGCGAAGCCGGACGGCACGGTCGCGTTCGCCCCGGCGAAGGGATTCACCGGGACCACCCGCGCGATCACCTATCGGATCACCGACGCGAACGGCACCTCCGACACCGCGCGGATGGAGGTCACCGTCGACGGTCCGCTCGGCGCGAAGGCGGCCGCGGACCGCGGGACCGGGACGCCGGACAACCCGGTCGTGGTGAACCCGCTGCTCAACGACGCACCGACGGACGGCGCCGAGTGGGACCGCGCGAGCGTCTGTCTGCGTACCGACTCGGCGACCTGCGCGAAGCGGGTGGAGGTCGCCGGGACGGGCGTGTGGACCGTGGGGACCGCCGGCACGATCCAGCTCGTCCCAGCCCCCGGCTTCCGCGGTACGGCGAAGCAGTTGTACCGCGTGGCCGACACGAACGGCGTCACCGTCGAGTCCCACGTCAAGGTCACCGTCGGGGCTCGCCCGGCCCCGGCCATCACCCCGGTCGCCGCCTCCGGCCCCCTCCCCGATACCGGAGGTCCTCCCGTCATGCTGCTCACCCTCGGAACCCTGCTGGCCGCCCTCGGCGTCACCCTGCTCACCGTGGCTTACCGAAGCCGACGCCAGTAGCGGACGCCGGGTCGGCGGCGAGACCGCGCCGGCCGGGACCTGCTGAGGAGCGGGGCCCGGCCGGTGCCTCGCCCTCGACCCGCGGAAGCCTCAGCGGAGGTCCGTGACCAGCATGATCTCGTCGCGGTAGTCGTCCGGCGCGACGCGAACGGCGCGCGGGTGGCTGCCGACGATCCGGTACCCGAGCTTCTGGTAGAACCCCTCGAGCGTGTTGCCGTCGCGAATCGTCAGCATCAACTGCTCCAGACCGAGCTCGACCGCACTCCGCCGCAGCCCGTCCATCAGCAACCGCCCCGACCCGCCGCCCTGGTACTTCGGGTGCACCATCACTCGCAACACGGTCCGCCAGTGCGTACTCAGCAGCCCGCTGTTCGCGACGAGCAACCCCATCCCGACGTACCGCTCCCCGTTGTGCAGTACGCCGAGCAGGTCGGTCCCTGCGGCCACCCGCTCCAACGCCAGCTCCAGCGTCTCGGCAACCCGGTTCACCGGTGCCGGCGCAGTGAACCCGACACTGCCCCCTGCATCCGTGACGGCGACCCACGTATCCAGCAGATCAGCCCGCAAACCGGGATCCGATACCGCGTCCGGCGCGATCAGAACGTACTCCACAGGCCCTCCCAGATGCGACCGAGTTGCAAGTAGCCTAACCGGTCGCCGGCTTCACGCCGAGGGTGACGAGGTACTCGCCGACGATGTGCAAGGAGCCGTCGGACGCGGTGTTGCAGGCCCGGTCGAAGGCGAGCACGTCGTCCCGCAACGCCGGCCAGCCGGGGCCGAGCGCCTGCCGGGCCATCACCAACGGGCCGAACTTCTCGTCGTAGAACCGGGCGAACTCGTCGACCGACGGCGCCCGGAAGTCCACCTGGTCCCGGTGGAACGTGAGCTCCAGCCCGGGCAGCAGCCGCCGGACCTCGTCCGGATCACCCCAGCGCCCGGGCGACCGGCTCCCCGGTGCGGGCGGAAGATGCCGGCCGATCACGTCGAGCAGTGCGGTGCCGTACCCGTCCGGTGTCCAGGTCGCCAACGCGATCGAACCGCCGGGCTTGCAGACCCGGACCAGTTCGGCGCCGGCGCGGTCCTGGTCGGGCGCGAACATGTGCCCGAAGGTGGAGAGCACCCGGTCGAACCGGCCGTCCTCGAACGGCAGGTCCTCGGCGTCGGCCTCGACCCACTCGACGACGACGCCGGCCGCCGTCGCCCGCCGCTCGGCCGCGTCGAAGTGCTCCGGGGTGAGGTCCGAACCCACCACCCGCGCTCCGCGTTCCGCCGCCGGGACAGCGACCGAGCTCCCGGACCCGCAGGCGACGTCCAGGACTTCCATCCCTGGATCCACCTCGGCCAGGTCGAGCAGCTTCGGCCCGACCCCCTTGACCAGTTCGGCGATGTCGTCCCAGCTCCCCGCCGCCCAGACCGCTCTGTTCCGCGTGCGTACCTCGTCAGTCGTCATCGCGACCCCCCTCCACCCCAGTGCACCAGGCAACGACCGACGCGGCAACGAGGGGGTCTTTCAGCCGAGTTGGTCGCGGGTCGGGATGCCGGTGAGCTTGTCGGGGTTGCGGACGACGTAGATGGTGCTGATCAGGCCGGCTTCGTCGAGGTCGAAGTAGCCGACGCTGTCCACCTCGTCACCGTCGTACGCGACGAAGGCCAACTCGCCGTTGACCACCATCCGGCGCATCTCGAACAGGGCCGCCTGGTCCTCGTCGGTGGCGATCGCGACCAGCCAGCGGGCGATCTTCTCCGCGCCGTGCAGCGGGCGCAACGCGGCGCTCTTCTTGCCGCCGCCGTCGCTGACCAGGACGACGTCAGGTGCGAGCAACGACACCACTTCCTGGACGTCGCCGCTCCACGCCGCCCGCAGGAACTGCTCGGTCACCTTGCCGTGCCGCTCCTTGTCCACCTGATGCCGCGGCTGGCGTGCATGCACATGCGCGCGGGCCCGATGCGCGAGTTGGCGGACCGCCGCCTCGGAGCGCCCGAGGGTTTCCGCGATCTCGCTGAACGGCAGGTCGAACACCTCGCGCAGGACGAAGGTCGCGCGCTCCAGCGGCGACAAGGTCTCGAGCACGACCAGCATCGCCATCGAGACCGAGTCCGCCAGCTCCGCGAGGGCGGCCGGGTCCTGCTCGGCCGGAGCCGCGATCATCGGTTCGGGCAACCACGGCCCGACGTACTGCTCCCGCCGCGACTTCTGCTGGCGGAGCCGGTTCAGCGCGAGCCGGGTGGTGATCCGGATCAGGTACGCGCGGACGTCCCGGACCTCACCGCGGTCCGCCGCCGACCAGCGCAGCCACGCCTCCTGGACCACGTCCTCCGCGTCGACCACGCTGCCGACCACCCGGTACGCGGCGCCGACCAGGACCGTGCGGCGCTCGGCGAACTCGGCCGCCAACGTGTCTGCGTACTCCGTCACCGCGCGCTCCAAGTCAGGGTCGGCATCACTGTGGCGACACCTTCGCACAGTCCGAACAGTCATCACGTACCTCCAGCTTGCTCCCTCTCCGGACAACCCGCACCGGCCGGGTGTGACATGACCCGCGTCACAGCCGGAGTGATCCAGCGGCGCCCGGGTACGGTCTCTCGCAGAGCGGACGGATGTTGGATATTCTTTCAGTCCATGACATACTCATTCACATGACGCTCAGGGTCGCGGTCGCTGGTGCCAGTGGGTATGCCGGGGGTGAGCTGCTCCGGTTGCTGTCGACGCACCCCGGGGTGGAGATCGGGGCGCTGACCGCGGGTGGGAACGCGGGCAGCCTGCTCGGAGTGCATCATCCACACCTGACACCGCTGGCCGGCCGGGTCCTGGAAGAGACGTCCGCCGCGACGTTGTCCGGCCACGACGTGGTGTTCCTGGCCCTCCCGCACGGACAGTCCGCCGAGATCGCCGAGCAGCTCGGCGACGAGGTCACCGTGATCGACTGCGGCGCGGACTTCCGGCTGACCGACTCCGAAGCATGGATCGAGTTCTACGGTGGCAAGCACGCCGGCCATTGGCCGTACGGACTCCCCGAGCTCCCCGGGCAGCGGGAGAAGCTCCGCGGCGCGAACAGGGTCGCCGTCCCGGGCTGCTATCCCACCGTGTCCACCCTGGCCCTGCTCCCCGCGGTCCAGGCGGGTCTCGTCGACAGCGGCCAACTGGTGGTGGTCGCTGTCAGCGGGACGTCCGGGGCGGGCAAGGGACCGAAGGCGTACCTGATGGGTGCCGAGGTGATGGGCTCCGCCACCGCGTACGGCGTGGGCGGCGTGCACCGGCACACCCCGGAGATCGAGCAGAACCTCGGCCAGGTCACCGAGCAGCCGGTGAGCGTCTCGTTCACCCCCGTCCTCGCCCCGATGGCCCGCGGCATCCTCGCGACCTGCAGCGCACCCGTCACCGCCGGGACCACCGCCGAGCAGCTCCGCGAGACGTACACGCAGGCATACGCCGACGAGCCGTTCGTGCACGTACTCCCCGAAGGACAGTGGCCGCAGACGCAGGCCACGCTCGGCGCGAACACCGTGCAGCTCCAGGTCACCCTCGACGAGCGCACCGGCCGCGCCGTCGTCGTGGCCGCCCTCGACAACCTCACCAAGGGCACCGCCGGCGCCGCCGTGCAGTGCATGAACCTGGCCGCCGGTCTCGACGAGACCCTGGCCCTTCCCCTCGTAGGAGTAGCCCCGTGACGCTCGCAGTCACCCCGCCCACCCAGGTCGATCGGAGCGCCGGAGTCACCGCGCCGGCCGGCTTCCGTGCGGCCGGGGTGATCGCCGGGATCAAGCCGGCCGGCAAGCCGGACCTCACCGTCGTCGTCAACGACGGCCCGCACGACGTCGCCGCCGGCGTCTTCACCACCAACAAGGTGAAGGCCGCCCCGGTGCTGTGGTCCCAGCAGGTGCTCACGGCCGGCAAGCTGAAGGCCGTCGTCCTCAACTCCGGCGGCGCCAACGCGTGCACCGGACCGGAGGGCTTCCAGGACACCCACAAGACGGCCGAGAAGCTGGCCGAGGTCCTCGGCGTCGGAGCGGCCGAGATCGGGGTGTGCTCGACCGGCCTGATCGGTGAGCGGCTGCCGATGGACAAGCTGCTCCCCGGCATCGAAGCGGCCGTGGCCGCGCTGGGCGAGGGACCGGAGCACAGTCTGGCCGCCGCGACCGCGGTGATGACCACGGACAACGTGGCCAAGCAGGCGTTCCTGACCCACCCGGACGGCTGGAGCATCGGCGGGTTCGCCAAGGGCGCCGGGATGTGCGCGCCGAACATGGCGACCATGCTCAGCACCATCACCACCGACGCGATCGTCGACCAGCCGCACCTCGACCACGCGCTCCGGAACGCGGTCGGCAAGACCTTCAACCGGCTCGACGTCGACGGTGGTACGTCGACGAACGACACCGTGCTCCTGCTCAGCTCCGGCGCCTCCGGTGTCACCGTCAGCCCGGACGAGTTCGAGGCCGCCCTGACCACGCTCGCAGCCGACCTGGTGAAGCAGCTGCAGGCCGACGCCGAGGGCGTCACCAAGCACGTCAGCATCACGGTCCAGCACGCCGCCACCGAGGCCGAGGCGGTCGCCGCCGCCAAGGTGGTTGCCCAGGACAACCTCTGCAAGACCGCGTTCTTCGCCTCCGACCCGAACTGGGGCCGGATCGCGATGGCGATCGGCAACGCGCCCACCGTGTTCGACCCGCAGCTGCTCGACATCACCCTGAACGGCGCGGCGATCTGTGTGGCCGGTGGCAAGGGTGTCGACCGGTCCGAGGCCGACCTGAGCGGCCCGGAGATCGACGTCGTGATCGACCTGCACGCCGGCGACGCGTCCGCGACCGTGCTCACCACCGACCTGTCCCACGCCTACGTCGAAGAGAACTCGGCCTACTCCTCATGACCGCGCTGGAAGTCCCCACCGATCCCGACGGGTCCACCAACCACCCGCACGCCACCGCCGTCGAGAAGGCGGCCGTCCTGACCGAGGCGCTGCCTTGGCTGGAGCAGTTCCACGGCAAGACGATCGTGGTCAAGTACGGCGGCAACGCGATGGTCGACGACGAGCTCAAGCAGGCGTTCGCCTCCGACATCGTGTTCCTGCGGCACTGCGGTGTCCGGGTCGTCGTCGTGCACGGCGGCGGGCCGCAGATCAGCGACATGCTGGCCCGGCTCGGCATCGACAGCGAGTTCCGCGGCGGCCTGCGGGTGACCACGCCGGAGGCGATGGACGTCGTCGGCATGGTCCTGGTCGGCAAGGTCGGCCGCGAGCTGGTCGGCCTGCTGAACGCGCACGGCCCATTCGCGGTCGGCATGTCCGGCGAGGACGCCGGCCTGTTCACCGCCGAACGCCGGACCGCCACCGTCGACGGCGAGTCGGTCGACATCGGCCTGGTCGGCGACGTGGTCGACGTCCGGCCCGAGGCGGTGGTCGACCTGATCGACGCCGGCCGGATCCCGGTGGTGTCCACGATCGCGCCGGACGAGGACGGCCAGGCGCACAACGTGAACGCCGACACCGCCGCGTCCGCGCTCGCGGTTGCGCTCGGCGCCGAGAAGCTGGTCGTCCTGACCGACGTGGCCGGGTTGTACCGGAACTGGCCCGAGAGCGACGAGATCGTCACCCAGATCGACACCGCCGAACTGGCCGAGCTGCTGCCGACCCTGGCGGCCGGGATGGTGCCGAAGATGGAGGCCTGCCTGCGCGCGGTCCAGTCCGGCGTGTCCCGGGCGACCGTGATCGACGGCCGGGTACCGCACTCGCTGCTGCTGGAGATCTTCACCGACGAGGGGAACGGGACCCAGGTGATTCCGTCATGACCGAACTGCTCACCGTCGACGGCTCGGGTGCGGCGCTGACCGACCGGTACTCCGCCGCCCTGATGAACACCTTCGGCGCTCCCAAGCGCGTCCTGGTCCGCGGCGAGGGGGCGTACCTGTGGGACGCCGACGGCCGCAAGTACCTCGACCTGCTCGGCGGGCTCGCGGTGAACTGCCTCGGCCACGCCCACCCGTTCGTCGTCTCCGCGGTCACCAGCCAGCTCGCCACGCTCGGCCATGTGTCGAACTTCTTCGCCTCCGCGCCGCAGATCGCATTGGCGGAGAAGCTGCTGTCGTTGTTCGATGCCGAGGGCAAGGTGTTCTTCACCAACTCCGGCACCGAGGCGAACGAGGCCGCGTTCAAGATCACCCGGCGGACCGGCCGGACCAAGATCGTCTCCACCGTCGGCGCGTTCCACGGCCGCACGATGGGCGCACTCGCGGTCACCTGGAAACCGGCGTACCGCGAACAGTTCGCGCCGCTGCCAGGTGACGTCACCTTCGTCCCGTACGGCGACGCGGCCGCGCTGGCCGCCGCGGTCGACGACGAGACGGCGGCCGTGATCCTCGAACCGATCCAGGGCGAGAACGGTGTCGTCGTCCCGCCGGCCGGCTACCTGCAGTCCGCCCGGCAGATCACCGAGCAGCACGGCGCGCTGCTGTGGATCGACGAGATCCAGACCGGGGTCGGCCGGACCGGTGACTGGTTCGCGCACTTCGACTCCGGCATCACGCCCGACCTCGTCACGGTGGCCAAGGGCCTCGGCGCCGGCATCCCGATCGGGGCCTGCCTGGGCTTCGGCCCGGCCGCGGACCTGCTCCAGCCGGGCAACCACGGCACCACCTTCGGCGGTAACCCGGTCGCCGCGATCGCCGGGCTCGCGGTCCTCACCGTGATCGAGCGGGACGGCCTGCTCGCCAACGTGAGTGCCGTCGGCAACCATCTCGCGGCGGCTGTGCAAGCGCTTGATCACCCGCTGGTGGCCGGGGTCCGGGGCCGGGGGATGCTGCTCGCGATCCAGCTCACCGCGCCGGTGTCGGACCAGGTCACCGCGCTCGCGCTGGAGGCCGGGTTCATCGTCAACAACCCGGTGCCCGATGCGCTCCGGCTCGCGCCGCCGTACATTCTGACCAAGGCCGACGCGGACAGCTTCGTCGCCGCGCTGCCAGCCCTGCTCGACGCCGTGGAGGTTCCATGACCAGACACTTCCTCCGGGACGACGACCTGAGCCCGGTGGAACAGGACGAGGTCCTGACCCTGGCCCAGCAGCTCAGCACCGACCGGTTCGGGCACCAGCCGCTGGCCGGTCCGCAGACGGTCGCGGTGATCTTCGACAAGACCTCGACCCGGACCCGGATCTCGTTCGCGGTCGGCATCTCCGAGCTCGGCGGCGTCCCGCTGATCATCGACGCGCAGACCTCGCAGCTCGGCCGCGGTGAGCCGATCGCGGACACCGCCCGCGTCCTCGACCGCCAGGTCGGCGCGATCGTCTGGCGGACCGCGGGCCAGGTCCGGATCGACGAGATGGCCGGCGCCTCCCGGGTCCCGGTGATCAACGCGCTCACCGACGAGTTCCACCCGTGCCAGATCCTGGCCGACCTGCTGACCGTCCGGCAGCACAAGGGAAAGACGGCCGGCCTGAAGCTCGTCTACCTCGGCGACGGCGCGAACAACATGGCCCACTCGTACCTGCTCGGCGGCGTCACGGCCGGCATGCACGTCGTGATCGGTTCGCCGGCCGAGTACCAGCCGGATGCCGCGATCCTGGCCAAGGCGGTCGAGATCGCCGCGACCACGGGTGGTTCGGCCGGCTGGACCGCGGACCCGTTGGAGGCGGTCGACGGCGCGGACGTGGTCGCGACCGACACCTGGGTCTCGATGGGCCAGGAGTTCGAGGCCGAGCAGCGGGAGGCGCCGTTCGTCCCGTATGCGGTGACCGAGCAACTGATGGGCAAGGCGGCCGCCGACGCGATCGTGCTGCACTGCCTGCCGGCGTACCGGGGCAAGGAGATCGACGCCGCCGTCATCGACGGTCCGCAGTCGGTCGTCTGGGACGAGGCGGAGAACCGGCTGCACGCGCAGAAGGCGTTGCTGTCCTGGCTGCTGGCGAGGAACTTCACCGCATGAGCATCGCCGTCCCGACCACCAAGACCGCGCGCCAGCAGCGCATCGTCGAGCTGCTCGGCCGGCAGCCGGTCCGTTCCCAGACCGAGCTGGCCGAGCTGCTGGCGTCCGCCGGGCTCGTCGTCGGCCAGGCGACGCTGTCGCGGGATCTGGTCGAGATCGGCGCGATCAAGGTCCGCGACGCGTCCGGCCAGCAGGTCTACGCCGTACCGGGGGAGGGCGGCGACCGGACTCCGCGCGCCGGCGAGGCGGCCGCGTTCGAGGCCCGGCTCGCCCGGGTCGCGTCCGAGCTGCTGGTGTCGGCCGAGGGCAGTGCGAACCTGGTGATCCTGCGGACCCCGCCGGGCGCCGCGCAGTACTTCGCGTCCGCGATCGACCATGTCGGTCTGGACGACGTGCTCGGCACCATCGCGGGGGACGACACGGTGATGGTCGTGTCCCGCAACCCCACCGGCGGCGAGGCGCTGGCCGCCCGCTTCCTGGCCCTGGCGGCCCGGAGCGACGCCAAACACGACGAGACCAAGTGACCCACCCGCGTCACCGGCCGGGTGCGCTGAGAGGATCGAAGGCATGAGCGCGGGAGAGAGTGCTGCCCTGTGGGGTGGCCGGTTCAGCGGTGGACCGGCCGACGCCCTGGCGGCGCTGAGCAAGTCCACCCACTTCGACTGGCGGCTGGCGCCGTACGACATCGCCGGCTCGAAGGCGCATGCCAAGGTGCTGCACCGGGCCGGGCTGCTGACCGACGACGACCTGACCGGGATGCTGGCCGGGCTCGACCAGTTGCTGGCCGACGTGCTGGCCGGGAAGTTCCTGCCGGCCGACGGCGACGAGGACGTCCACACCGCGCTCGAACGCGGACTGGTGGAGCGGCTCGGTCCCGAGCTCGGTGGGCGGCTGCGGGCCGGCCGGTCCCGGAACGACCAGGTCGCCACGTTGTTCAAGAGCTACCTGCGCGACCACGGCCGGATCATCGCCCGGCTCGTCCTCGACCAGGTGAACACCCTCGCGGACCAGGCCGAGCAGCACCTCGGTGCCGCGATGCCCGGCCGGACCCACCTGCAGCACGCCCAGCCGGTACTGCTGTCCCACCAACTCCTCGCCCATGCCTGGCCGCTGATCCGCGACCTCGACCGGCTCGCCGAGTGGGACGCCCGCGTCGCCGCCGACTCGCCGTACGGGTCGGGCGCGCTGGCCGGATCGTCACTCGGCCTGGACCCGCAGTACGTCGCGACCGAGCTCGGCTTCACGAACTCGTCACCGAACTCGATCGACGGCACCGCGGCCCGGGACTTCGTCGCCGAGTTCGCCTTCGTCACCGCGCAGATCGGCGTCGACCTGTCCCGGCAGGCCGAAGAGGTGATCATCTGGGCGACGAAGGAGTTCGGCTTCGTCGTCCTGGACGACGCGTTCTCCACCGGGTCGAGCATCATGCCGCAGAAGAAGAACCCGGACATCGCCGAACTGGCCCGCGGCAAGTCCGGCCGGCTGATCGGCAACCTGACCGGCCTGCTGGCGACGCTGAAGGCCCAGCCGCTGGCGTACAACCGGGACCTGCAGGAGGACAAGGAGCCGGTCTTCGACTCCGTCGACACCCTCGAGGTCCTGCTGCCCGCGTTCACCGGGATGATCCGGACGCTGCGCTTCGACACCGAACGCCTGGCCGAACTGGCCCCGCAGGGATTCTCGCTGGCGACCGACATCGCCGAGTGGCTGGTCCGCCAGAAGGTCCCGTTCCGCGTCGCCCACGAACTCGCCGGCGCCTGCGTCCAGGCCTGCGAGAAGCGCGGCATCGAGCTGTGGGATCTGACCGACGAGGACCTGGCGGCCATCTCCCCGGACCTGACCCCCGAAGTCCGGTCCGTCCTGAGCGTCGAAGGCTCCATCGCCTCCCGCAACAGCCGAGGCGGCACAGCCCAAGCCCGAGTCGCCGACCAACTCACCGAACTCCGCACCCGCGCCACCAACCACGCCGAACGCCTGGCCTGATGCCTGGCCTGACGCGGGGCTGGCCGCGTAAACGAGGCTGTACCGCCTACCCGCTCCTACGCACACCCACGTTTGGGCGTAGGAGCACACTCACCTCACCCGCTGCGGCCGCGGCCGTCCCCGTACGGTGCCGGGCTCGTGCGGTGCCCGTCCCCCGTGCGGTGCCGGGCTCGTGCGGTGCCCGTCCCCCGTGCGGTGCCGGGCTCGTGCGGTGCCCGTCCCCCGTGCGGTGCCGGGCTCGTGCGCTGCCGGGCTCGTATGGTGCCGGGGCTCGTACGGTGCCGCGCTCGTATGGTGCGGCGCTGGTTGCATGGCCGTCGCAGCCCACGTGCACAGACAACGTCGGCCACAACCCATGCTCACGCACACCGACGGCTCGGCCGACCCCCACGTGCAAGGCTCCCGACCTCGCTACCCTCACCGCCGCCAGCCCGCCAGCCCGCCAGCCCGCCAGCCCGCCAGCCCGCCAGCCCGCCAGCCCGCCAGCCAGCCCGCCAGCCCGCCAGCCCGCCAGCCCGCCAGCCCGCCAGCCCGCCAGCCCGCCAGCCCGCCAGCCCCGGGCACCACCCCCACTGAATACCCGCCAGCCCGGCCCGCCGCGGCATCACCTACCCGCACTGCACGGCCGGCTGCTGACTTTGAGCACGTACTGGTCGATTCCGGCGCCTTTGCCTGCCTACCCCGTGCACAAGGTCGGCGTCTCGGGCGACTTTGTGCGCTAATCGGTTGTCTGTGGGGGCGTTGGGTGGTTGGCCAGTGCACAAAGTGGGTTCTTGGCCGGAGGGACTGCCCCCGGTTCGGTTGACTCCTGATCTGTGAGGACTTGGGTCCTTGCTGGAAGGATGTCTGTCATGCCGAAAGCGTTGCCTGAGGAGTTCCGCCGCGATGTGGTCGCCTTGGCCCGCAAAGGTGAGGCGCCGGTCAGCCAGATCGCGAAGGACTTCGGGATCTCTCCATCGTGCCTGCGGCGCTGGCTGAAACTGGCCGAGATCGAAGACGGCAACCGGCCCGGAGCGACCCAGGCCGAGTCCGACGAACTTCGGGAGGCCAGGAAGCGGGTCCGGCAACTGGAACAGGAGAACGAGATCCTGCGCCGGGCCGCGGCCTACTTCGCCCGCGACATCAACCCAAAATGATGTACCCGCTGGTCCTCGATCTAGCCGCCGACAGCGTCCCTGTCGCGGTGACCTGCCGGGTGCTCGGCTTCTCCAAGCAAGCCTTCTACAAATGGCGTAAAGATCCTGTCACACCAAGAGATTTCGACAACGCTTACCTGATCAACGCAGCCCGTGACATCCATGCCGACGACCCGGCGTTCGGGTACCGGTTCATCGCCGACGAACTCACAGGCCAAGGCCATGTGGCCAGCGAGAACCGGGTTGCGAGGTTATGCAGCCAGGAGCGGATCTGGTCGGTCCACGCCAAGAAACGCGGCCTGAACCGTAAGGCCGGCCCGCCGGTCCACGACGACCATGTGAAGAAGGTGTTCACCGCCCCGGCACCGAACCTGGTCTGGCTGACCGACATCACCGAACACGCCACCGCCGAGGGCAAGCTGTATCTATGCGCGATCAAGGACGTCTACTCCAACCGGATCGTCGGCTACTCCATCGATTCGCGGATGAAGGCACAGCTGGCGGTGTCGGCCCTTCGCAACGCGATCGCCCAACGCACACCTGCTGCCGGACTCATCGTCCACAGCGACCGCGGTAGCCAGTTCCGGTCCAAGAAGTACATCCGCGTACTCAAAGCCCACGCACTGCGCGGGTCGATGGGCAGAGTCGGTGCCTGCGGCGACAACGCCGCGATGGAATCCTTCTTCGCCCTACTCCAAAAGAATGTCCTCGACCGGCAACGCTGGACCAGCCGCCACGAACTCAGACTCGCGATCGTCGCCTGGATCGAAACCAGCTACCACCGACGACGCCGACAACGCCGCCTCGGCAAACTCACACCCATCGAGTTTGAGATGATCCAACCCGCCGCACACGCGGCCTGAACCACCCCGGGTTTGATGCGCACCTCCTTCGTTGGGAAGGTGGCATTCATGCCGAGCAAGTACGACGAGCAGACCCGTGCCAAGGCGGTCCGGCTGGTCATCGATCATGTTGACGATTACGACTCTGAGTGGGCGGCGATCAAGGCGGTCTCGGCCCGGTTGGGGATGACGGCCGAGACGCTGCGCCGCTGGGTTCGGCAGGCGCAGATCGATGCCGGTCAAGCCGTCGGAGTGTCGTCGGAGTCGGCGCGGGAGATCCGGGAGCTGAAGCGGAAGAACGCCGAACTGGAACGCACGATTGAGATCCTCAAGGCAGCGACCAGTTTCTTCGCGCGGGAGAGCGACCCGCGACAGCGGTGATCTGTGAGTTCATCGCCGAGCACAAGGCTCGGTTCGGGGTCGCTCCGATCTGTGCCGCGCTGACCGCGCACGGCTGCACGATCGCCCCGAGAACCTACTACGCCTGGGCCAGGCGGGCGCCGTCGCGGCGGGCTCTGTGGGACACCACGGTCACCGAGATCCTGGCCGGGTGCTACGAACCCGATTCCGACGGCCGACGCCCGCCGGAGTCGCTGTACGGATCGCTGAAGATGTGGGCCCACCTGCAACGGCAAGGCATCCAGGTGGCGCGGTGCACCATCGAGCGGCTGATGCGTCTCAACGGCTGGCGTGGCGTGAGCAGGGCCAAGAAGGTCCGCACCACTGTCGCCGACCCGTCCGCGACCCGAGCTCCGGACCTGGTCAACCGGCAGTTCCGGGTGCCGGCACCGAACCGGCTCCTGGTCGCGGATTTCACCTATGTGCGGCTGGCCGCCGGCACGTTCGCCTACAGGGCCTTCGTCATCGACGCCTTCGCAGGCTTCATCGCCGGCTGGGAGTGTTCGACGTCCAAGCACACCACGTTCGTCGAGCGGGCCATTGCCCAGGCCGCGGCGTTCCGCACGAGGCAGGGCAATCCCCTGCAAAACAAGGCGATCCATCACTCGGACGCCGGATCTCAGTACACCTCGGTGCACCTGACCGAGACGCTGCACCTCAACGGCCTCAGCCCCTCGATCGGGTCAGTCGGCGACGCCTACGACAACGCCCTGGCCGAGACCACCATCGGGCTCTACAAGACCGAATGCATCCGCGACGACTCACCCTTCCGCCGCGGACCCCTGACCGGCCTCAGCAACCTCGAGGCCATCACCGCCGACTGGGTCCACTGGTACAACACCAGCCGGCTCATGCACCGCCTCGACCGACGCCCACCCGCCGAAACCGAGGCCGACTACTATGCACAAACCCGAGACGACCAACCAGTCGCACTCACATAACCGAGGGTGCATCAAACCCGGGACGATTCAGCCTGAACCACCACACCCCGCGAGTCAACTAAACCCGGGGCAGTCCCGGAGACGCGAGGTGCGGGGTGCGAGGTGCGAGGTGCGAGGTGCGAGGCGCGAGTTCGGATGAGCCGTGGGGTGGTGAGGGCCGCCTCCCATCGCCCGCGCGGGTAGCTGCCCCTGCTTCTGCCGACCTTGTGCGCGTACTGGTCGATCGTGGCGCGTTCGTCTGCCTACCCCGTGCACAAGGTCGGCGTCTCGGGTGACTTTGTGCGCCGGGCGGTCGTCTGTGGAGGGGTTGGGTGGTTGGCCGGTGCACAAAGTGGGCTCGTGGCCGGGGGTACGAGATGCTCGGCGGGGTGCGGGGTGCGGGGTGCGGGGTGCGGGGTGCGGGGTGCGGGGTGCGGGGTGCGGCGTGCGGCGTGCGGCGTGCGGGGTGCGGCGTGCGGCGTGCGGCGTGCGAGGTGCGGGGTGCGAGATGCTCGGCGGGGTGCGAGGTGCGAGGTGCGAGGTGCGAGGTTCGAGATGCGAGACGCACGGCGGCGTGTGGGTGTGGGTGTGGGTGTGGGGTTCGAGATGCGAGAAGCCCGGCGGGGTGCGGGTGCGGTGTTGGGTTGGGGTGTGCGCCTAGGGTTCGGGCATGGGTTTGGGGCGTGAGCTGCTGGCGGGGCCGGTGCTGGAGGTGGCGCCGTTGTTGCTTGGGGCTGTGCTGGTGCGGACTACTGGCGACGGGACGGTCGCGGTTCGGTTGACCGAGGTGGAGGCTTACGACGGGCCGAACGACCCGGGGTCGCATGCTTATCGCGGACAGACCGCGCGCAATGCGGTGATGTTCGGCCCGGCCGGTCACCTGTACGTGTACTTCACGTACGGCATGCACTTCTGCATGAACGTCAGCGCCGGTCCCGAGGGGCAACCGTCCGCCGTACTGCTGCGTGCCGGCGAGGTGATCGAAGGTGTGGAGCTCGCTCGTACCCGGCGGGGGATGCCGTCGCGCGACGAGGCGAGGTTCAACTCGGCTGCGGTGCAGAGCGGGGTACTGCCGAGCCCGCGGCGGAACGGGCGAGTGGCTGACCCTGATCGGGATCTTGCGCGAGGTCCCGCTCGGTTGTGTGTCGCCCTGGGCGTCGAACGGGACGCGGACGGGACGGACCTGCTCGCGCCGGACTCGCCGATCCAGCTGCTGCCGGGGCCCGGGTACGACGGGGAGCCGGCAACCGGTCCGCGGGTCGGACTGCGCGAGGCCGCGGATCGCCCGTGGCGATTCTGGATCCCGGGTGATCCCACCGTCTCGCCGTATCGCCCGCACGTACCGAAGCGCCGCAGCTGATCGTGGTCCGGTCGGCGCCGCCCGGGGTTCCCTGGCCCCAGGCGACGCCTTCCGGGGTCAGCGGGTGGCGAGGGTGAGGACGTGGTCGAGCTGGGGGAGGCCGTGCTCCACCTCGGGATCCGGGAACAGGCCGACGTGGTCGACGCCGGCTGCCTCCAACGCATCCAGGTGCGCGGCCGCGTCGTCGAGAGTGCCGATCGGGCCGAGCTCGGTCCACCAGTCCGGCGGCATCGTGACGAGCCCCGGTACGCCCTGCGCGTCGTACCGCCCGAGTAGGTCGTCGTAGAACGGCAACGCGGGCAGGGCCGGGTTGCGCTCCTCGATCAGGCCGGCGAGCCACGGCGCGGTCCACTCGTACGCCGCCTTGCGCTCGCTGCGTACGCAGAACGCGCTGAACGCCGCGACCACGAACCCGTCCGGCGACCCCGCCTGCTCCACCGCGCTGCGCACGTACGACGGGGACGCGGGCTCCGCGAGGACAACACCGCCGGCGACGCGACCCGCCAACGCCAGCGACTTCGGACCGCGGACGCCGAGCAGGAGCGGAGGTACCTCGGCCGGCGGCGCGTCGAGCTTCACGTCCCGCAGGTGCACCGTCCGCCCGTCGGTCGTCACGTTCTCGCCGTCGAGCAGCCGCTTGACCGCGACCGTGACCTCCTCGAGCGCGGTGAGCGGCGACTTCGGCCGGACACCCATCTGGTCCATCCACTCCTGGACACCGTGGCCGATGCCGGGCAGGAAGCGGCCGGGCGCCAGCGCGCAGAGGGTGGCGATCTCCATCGCGGTCAGCGCCGCCGTCCGCGCCACGGCGGGCAGGATGCCGAGCCCGACCGTCAGCCGCTCGGTGACGCCGAGCGCCGCGGCGGACAGCGCCGGACCCGAGGTGTAGAAGCAGTCCTCGACGATCCACAGGCTGT
Source organism: Kribbella amoyensis (assembly GCF_007828865.1). Lineage (NCBI taxonomy): Bacteria > Bacillati > Actinomycetota > Actinomycetes > Propionibacteriales > Kribbellaceae > Kribbella > Kribbella amoyensis. The sequence goes on along the minus strand of NZ_VIVK01000003.1, from coordinate 228,008 downwards.
CCGCACCGCCGGACTCGAGCCGCCGGGCGACGTCGGTCACCAGCGCGGCCGGGAAGGTCCGCGGGAAGCACATCCCCAGTGAAGTCATACCGGGACCGTAAAGGTCTGCACCGACAGTCCTGTCGACAGGCGTACGAGCCCCTTCGCCGGGTAGGTTGCGGGCATGGCGCGCCCGCACTACTCGTCCCGGCTGGAGGACTGGTTCAACCTCGGAGTGGGGACGATCCTGCGCCGTCGAGGCTGGCGGGAGCGCATCATCCCGCATGTTGGCTACGGCAACCATGAGTACGTCCGCGTACTGGCCCGCGTGGTGCTCAGCCGCGACCCGCGCAACCAGCCCCGCTACGACGAGGACCAGGTGGTCCGCGGTTGGCGGGTGTTCGTCACCGCGCCGGCCACGAAGGTGCGCGTGTCGGTCACCGTCGCCGGGGAGAGCTTCGACACCGTCACCGATCGCGGTGGCTTCATCGACCTCGCCGTACCGGTCGTGCTGCCGCCCGGCTGGCACGAGATCAGTCTTGGCGTCCACGGTGAGCGGCAGGCCCGCGGCCAGGTGTACGTGCCGGATCCGGCCGCCACCTTCGGTCTGGTCAGCGACATCGACGACACGGTGATGCTGACGATGCTGCCGCGCCCGCTGATCGCCGCGTGGAACACGTTCGTCCGGGAGGAGACCGCGCGCCGCGTCGTCCCGGGGATGGCGGAGATGTACGCCGAACTGCTGGCCGACCATCCGCGGGCACCGATCTTCTACCTGTCCACCGGCGCCTGGAACACGGCTCCCACGCTGACCCGCTTCCTCGCGCGGCACGGGTACCCGGCCGGCTCGTTGCTGATGACCGACTGGGGGCCGACGAACACGGGCTGGTTCCGCAGTGGGCGCGAGCACAAGCGGACCGCGCTGCGGCGGCTGGCCAAGGAGTTCCCGAACGTGCGCTGGGTCCTGGTCGGCGACGACGGCCAGCACGACCCCCAGTTGTACGGCGACTTCGCGCAGACGCACCCGGACCACGTTCGCGCGATCGGTATCCGCCAGCTCACCCCGGCCGAGCAGGTGCTGTCCCACGGTCTCCCAGTGCCGAACCAGGACCCAGGAGCCCACGACCCGCACCGGCCGACGGCGGCGACGGTGCACGGGCCGGACGGACACGCGCTGCTGGCCCAGCTCCGCGCAGTACTGTCCCGGCCGGAGGCGCTCTGACGCTGTCCCGCTCGGCGGAGTCCGGGGCGGGCCTGGCACCCTTATGGGTGATCCGACGTCCTCGAGGAGAGACCAACTGTGACCGACAGCGGGACCGACAGCCGTACGCAGGTGCTGGACGACCTGGCCGACCGCGGCCTGATCGCACACACCACCGATCCCGACGCGTTGCGCGCGGCGATGGCGGCCGGTCCGATCACGTCGTACGTCGGCTTCGACCCGACCGCGCCCAGCCTGCACATGGGGAACCTGCTGCAGCTGCTCACCCTGCGCCGGCTCCAGCTCGCCGGGCACAACCCGATCGGCCTGGTCGGCGGCGCCACCGGCCTGATCGGTGACCCGAAGGAGTCGTCCGAGCGGGTGCTGAACCCGAAGGACGTCGTCCAGCAGTGGGTGGAGCGGGTCCGCGGCCAGGTGGAACGGTTCCTGGACTTCGACACCGCGCTGGCGAACCCGGCGCGCATCGTCAACAACTACGACTGGACCAAGGACCTCAACACGCTGGACTTCCTCCGCGACATCGGCAAGCACTTCCCGGTGAACCGGATGCTCGGCCGCGAGGTGGTGAAGGCGCGTCTCGAGCAGGGGATCAGCTACACGGAGTTCAGCTACGTGTTGCTCCAGTCACTGGACTACCTGGAGCTCTACCGGCGGTACGGATGCACCTTGCAGACCGGTGGTAGCGACCAGTGGGGGAACCTGACCGCCGGCGTCGAGCTGATCCGCCGGACGGAGAGCGGCAAGGCGCATGCGCTGGCGACGCCGCTGGTGACGAAGGCGGACGGGACCAAGTTCGGCAAGACCGAGTCGGGGACCGTCTGGCTGGACCGTGAGCTCACATCGCCGTACGCGTTCTACCAGTTCTGGTTCAACACCGACGACCGCGACGTGATGCAGCTGATCCGCTACTACACGTTCCGCTCGGCCGACGAGATCGCCGAGCTGGAGAAGGCGACAGCGGAGCGTCCGTTCGCACGGGAGGCGCAGCGGGTCCTTGCCGAGGACGTGACGACTCTGGTGCACGGGCGGGACGAGACCGAGCAGGTACAGCTGGCGGCGAAGGCGTTGTTCGGCCAGTCGGAACTACGCAGCCTCAGTCCGGACACGCTGGTGGCCGCACTCCGGGAGGCTCCGCATGTGGAGGTGCCGGCCGGTCAGCTGCCGACTGTCGCCGAACTGCTGGTGGACACGGGCCTGGTGGCGAGCAAGTCGGCCGCGCGCAGAACGGTGGCCGAAGGTGGCGCGTACCTGAACAACGAGAAACTGAGCGACCCCGAGTACGTCCCGGTGGGCGAGGACCTGTTGCCGGGTGGCGCGCTGGTGCTGCGACGCGGGAAGCGTTCGTTCGCAGGGGTTCTGACCGAGACCGCGGCCGGCTGAGCCTTCCCACAGACCCGGTGCCGGAGGCAAATTACAGCGATGTGATGCCTCCCACCGGGAACGGATTTGACCGGCCACCTGCAAGCCACGTACTGTTCTTCTTGTTGGAGCGAGGCGCGGGACGCGAAAGCGGCCGGTCGCTCCGAACCCCCAAAGGATCAAGCAGCCGAAACGCGTCTTCGGACTCGGGTCGGTAGCTCAGACGCGGGGCAGGGATCGCAAGAAACTCGGTCTTGACCGAGGGGATCGCATCCGGTAGAGTAACGCAGGTTGCCCCGGGGATCTGGCCGAAAGGTCCGGTCGCGGTGTGCGCCCGATTTTTGAGAACTCAACAGCGTGCCGAAAGTCAATGCCGAAAGATGCATTAACCCCGTTCACAGGCATTGGATGATTTCTGACTCCCCTGGTCTTTTCGAGATTTTGGGTGTTGGGTTGTCTGTTGTGCTGTGGCGGATTCCTTTGAAATATTGATTCAAGTCAGTTTGATTGTTTCTGATTCAAGGGATCTACTCGATGTCGACTCGCCACTTTTTGTGGTTTGTCATATTTTTCAACGGAGAGTTTGATCCTGGCTCAGGACGAACGCTGGCGGCGTGCTTAACACATGCAAGTCGAGCGGTAAGGCCCCTTCGGGGGTACACGAGCGGCGAACGGGTGAGTAACACGTGAGCAACCTACCTCCAACTCTGGGATAAGCCCGGGAAACCGGGTCTAATACCGGATATCACCAATTTCTTCATGGTTTTTGGTTGAAAGTTCTGGCGGTTGGGGATGGGCTCGCGGCCTATCAGCTTGTTGGTGGGGTAATGGCCTACCAAGGCGTCGACGGGTAGCCGGCCTGAGAGGGCGACCGGCCACACTGGGACTGAGACACGGCCCAGACTCCTACGGGAGGCAGCAGTGGGGAATATTGCGCAATGGGCGAAAGCCTGACGCAGCAACGCCGCGTGAGGGATGACGGCCTTCGGGTTGTAAACCTCTTTCAGCAGGGACGAAGCGAGAGTGACGGTACCTGCAGAAGAAGGACCGGCCAACTACGTGCCAGCAGCCGCGGTAATACGTAGGGTCCGAGCGTTGTCCGGAATTATTGGGCGTAAAGGGCTCGTAGGCGGTTCGTCACGTCGGGAGTGAAAACTCGGAGCTTAACTCCGAGCCTGCTTCCGATACGGGCAGACTAGAGGTAGGCAGGGGAGAGCGGAACTCCTGGTGTAGCGGTGGAATGCGCAGATATCAGGAAGAACACCGGTGGCGAAGGCGGCTCTCTGGGCCTTACCTGACGCTGAGGAGCGAAAGCGTGGGTAGCGAACAGGATTAGATACCCTGGTAGTCCACGCCGTAAACGTTGGGCGCTAGGTGTGGGGGACATTCCACGTCCTCCGTGCCGCAGCTAACGCATTAAGCGCCCCGCCTGGGGAGTACGGCCGCAAGGCTAAAACTCAAAGGAATTGACGGGGGCCCGCACAAGCGGCGGAGCATGCGGATTAATTCGATGCAACGCGAAGAACCTTACCTGGGTTTGACATATAGGGAAATCTCCCAGAGATGGGAGGTCCGTAAGGGTCCTATACAGGTGGTGCATGGCTGTCGTCAGCTCGTGTCGTGAGATGTTGGGTTAAGTCCCGCAACGAGCGCAACCCTCGTCCTATGTTGCCAGCACGTTATGGTGGGGACTCATAGGAGACTGCCGGGGTCAACTCGGAGGAAGGTGGGGATGACGTCAAGTCATCATGCCCCTTATGTCCAGGGCTTCACGCATGCTACAATGGCCGGTACAAAGGGCTGCGAAACTGTAAGGTGGAGCGAATCCCAAAAAGCCGGTCTCAGTTCGGATTGGGGTCTGCAACTCGACCCCATGAAGTCGGAGTCGCTAGTAATCGCAGATCAGCAACGCTGCGGTGAATACGTTCCCGGGCCTTGTACACACCGCCCGTCACGTCATGAAAGTCGGCAACACCCGAAGCCGGTGGCCTAACCCCTTGTGGGAGGGAGCCGTCGAAGGTGGGGCTGGCGATTAGGACGAAGTCGTAACAAGGTAGCCGTACCGGAAGGTGCGGCTGGATCACCTCCTTTCTAAGGAGCATTTGGCACTGGTTCCCGTAAGGGGCTGGTGTCTACAGGTCGTTTCTCGAGCGAGTGTCTCGGGGCGGCCGTGCTTCGGAATGTGGAACATTGACCATTAGATTCGGACCGATGCTGGGTGTCGTTAGTACTGCTCTTTTGTGAGCGTGGAACGCGGTGGCTGGTGGAGGAATGTTTCGAGGCGCGCTGTTGGGTCCTGAGAAATCGGGCCGCCCTGGAGAAGCGAGTTTTTTCTTCTTGGGTGGACGGTTTTTCTGGGTCGCAACCAACCGGGACCGTTGGGTTCGGGGTTGGTGTGTGGCTGGGGCCGGCTCTCACCAGACTGCCAGGTGTTCTTGGTTAGTGGTGGTTTCGGGGTCGGTTTTCCTGCCCGTATTTTGAGAACTGTATAGTGGACGCGAGCATCTCTTTGTAGTGTTTTGTTGTTTTTTTGTGACAAGCTACTAAGGGCAATCGGTGGATGTCTTGGCACCAAGAGCCGATGAAGGACGTAGGAGCCTGCGATAAGCCCCGGGGAGTTGGCAACCAAGCTGTGATCCGGGGGTGTCCGAATGGGGAAACCCAGCTGGCATTCTAAAGCCAGTTACCAGTGCCTGAACACATAGGGTTCTGGAGGGAACGCGGGGAAGTGAAACATCTCAGTACCCGCAGGAAGAGAAAACAATTGTGATTCCGTGAGTAGTGGCGAGCGAAAGCGGATGAGGCTAAACCATGTGCGTGTGATAGCCGGCGTGCGTTGCGTATGTGGGGTTGTGGGAGCATTCTGGGCCTAATGCCGTGGGTCCGAAGAGTTATAAATCATCGTTGAAGTCGAATCTTCTGGAATGTTGAGCCGTAGTGGGTAATGGCCCCGTAGGCGTAAGACGGTGACTCTTGAGTGTTTTCCCGAGTAGCACGGGACTCTTGAAATCTTGTGTGAATCTGGCGGGACCACCCGCTAAGCCTAAATACTTCTTGGTGACCGATAGCGGACTAGTACCGTGAGGGAAAGATGAAAAGTACCCCGGGAGGGGAGTGAAATAGTACCTGAAACCGGTTGCCTACAATCCGTCGGAGCATGCCTTTGGGTGTGTGACGGCGTGCCTTTTGAAGAATGAGCCTGCGAGTTAGTGGTATGTGGCGAGGTTAACCCGTGTGGGGTAGCCGTAGCGAAAGCGAGTCTGAATAGGGCGTTTGAGTCGCATGCTCTAGACCCGAAGCGGAGTGATCTATCCATGGGCAGGTTGAAGCGCGGGTAAGACCGCGTGGAGGACCGAACCCACCAGGGTTGAAAACCTGGGGGATGACCTGTGGATAGGGGTGAAAGGCCAATCAAACTCCGTGATAGCTGGTTCTCCCCGAAATGCATATAGGTGCAGCGTCGTGTGTTTCTTACCGGAGGTAGAGCACTGGATGGTCTAGGGGGCTTACCGGCTTACCGAAATCAGCCAAACTCCGAATGCCGGTAAGTGAGAGCGCGGCAGTGAGACTGCGGGGGATAAGCTCCGTAGTCGAGAGGGAAACAGCCCAGATCACCAGCTAAGGCCCCTAAGCGATTGCTAAGTGGAAAAGGATGTGGAGTTGCCCAGACAACCAGGAGGTTGGCTTAGAAGCAGCCACCCTTGAAAGAGTGCGTAATAGCTCACTGGTCAAGTGATTCCGCGCCGACAATGTAGCGGGGCTCAAGCAATCCGCCGAAGCTGTGGCATTCACACTTGTACCCGGCCTCACTTTCGGGTGTGGTCCAGGTGTGTGGATGGGTAGGGGAGCGTCGTGCAGCGTGTGAAGCAGCCTAGTGATGGAGTTGTGGATGCTGCACGAGTGAGAATGCAGGCATGAGTAGCGAATGACGGGTGAGAAACCCGTCCGCCGGATGATCAAGGGTTCCAGGGTCAAGCTAATCTGCCCTGGGTAAGTCGGGACCTAAGGCGAGGCCGACAGGCGTAGTCGATGGACAACGGGTTGATATTCCCGTACCGGCATTAACACGACCCGGCCGAACCCGCTGATGCTAAGAAACTGAATCCGTAAGGCCTTCGGGCTGCGTGGTGGAGGTTTTGACCCGAGGTGGTAGTAGGTGCACTGAGGAGTGACGCAGGAGGGTAGTCCAACCGCGGCGATGGTAGGCGCAAGCTGATCCGCGGGCAAGGTGGTAGGGCGAGGCATAGGCAAATCCGTGTCTCATATAGCCTGAGAGCCGAGGCGGACCCGTTCAGGGGAAGTGGATGATCCCATGCTGCCGAGAAAAACTTCGCAGTGAGTGTTAGAGCCGCCCGTACCCCAAACCGACACAGGTGATCAGGTAGAGAATACCAAGGCGATCGAGTGAACCATGGTTAAGGAACTCGGCAAAATGCCCCCGTAACTTCGGGAGAAGGGGGGCCTGATACGTGAGGCCACTTGCTGGCCGAGGCGTTGATGGCCGCAGAGACCAGGCCCAAGCGACTGTTTACTAAAAACACAGGTCCGTGCGAAGAAGTAATTCGATGTATACGGACTGACGCCTGCCCGGTGCTGGAACGTTAAGGGGACAGGTTAGTCGGTTTCGGCCGGCGAAGCTTTGAACTTAAGCGCCAGTAAACGGCGGTGGTAACTATAACCATCCTAAGGTAGCGAAATTCCTTGTCGGGTAAGTTCCGACCTGCACGAATGGCGTAACGACTTGGGCGCTGTCTCAACCATGGACTCGGCGAAATTGCATTACGAGTAAAGATGCTCGTTACGCGCAGCAGGACGGAAAGACCCCGGGACCTTTACTACAACTTGGTATTGGTGGTCGGTACAACTTGTGTAGGATAGGTGGGAGACTGTGAAGCTCGGACGCCAGTTCGGGTGGAGTCATCGTTGAAATACCACTCTGGTTGTTCTGGCTGTCTAACTTAGGTCCGTTATCCGGATCAGGGACAGTGCCTGGTGGGTAGTTTGACTGGGGCGGTCGCCTCCTAAAAGGTAACGGAGGCGCTCAAAGGTTCCCTCAGCCTGGTTGGCAATCAGGTGTCGAGTGTAAGTGCACAAGGGAGCTTGACTGTGAGACAGACATGTCGAGCAGGGACGAAAGTCGGAACTAGTGATCCGGCGGTGGCATGTGGGAGCACCGTCGCTCAACGGATAAAAGGTACCCCGGGGATAACAGGCTGATCTTCCCCAAGAGTCCATATCGACGGGATGGTTTGGCACCTCGATGTCGGCTCGTCGCATCCTGGGGCTGGAGTAGGTCCCAAGGGTTGGGCTGTTCGCCCATTAAAGCGGCACGCGAGCTGGGTTTAGAACGTCGTGAGACAGTTCGGTCCCTATCCGCTGCGCGCGCAGGAGACTTGAGAAGGGCTGCCCCTAGTACGAGAGGACCGGGGTGGACGAACCTCTGGTGTGCCAGTTGTTCCGCCAGGAGCACGGCTGGTTGGCTACGTTCGGGAGTGATAACCGCTGAAAGCATCTAAGCGGGAAGCACGCTTCAAGATGAGGTCTCCCACCGAGTTAATCGGGTAAGGCCCCCAGTAGACCACTGGGTTGATAGGCCAGAAGTGGAAGCACGGCAACGTGTGGAGCTGACTGGTACTAATAGGCCGAGGGCTTGTCACACACACCCACCTGGGTGTTTGAGTCTCAACAAAACGTCAAGCTGCGATACGAGTTGTTCGCGTTCACTGTACGGTTCCCGGAATACGGTCAGAACCACGTACCAGCACTGGCTGGTACTCGTGTGGTTGTGGTTGATATTTCTATAGAGTTTCGGTGGCCATAGCGTCGGGGAAACACCCAGTCTCCATTCCGAACCTGGAAGTTAAGCCCTTCAGCGCCGATGGTACTGCGATCGGGAGATCGTGGGAGAGTAGGACGTCGCCGGACATTCACACTGTTAAGGGCCACCCCATCTCGGGGTGGCCCTTAACATATGTACAGGCAGATCTGAGCCGAAAGCGCTCGTTGGTACGTGCCAGCTGGAGCGTTGTCAGGAGTTGGAGTCCTCGGGGGTGATCCCCACGAGGGCCGCTGCTGCGCAGATGTGGACCGGTAACAGGTCTGCGGGGGAGACGGGCGCCTGGAGAAGGGTGCCTCGCTCGAACGGGGTCAGGTCGATGTCGATGCCGTAGGCGCCGGCGACCAGGCCGCGGATGTAGGTGAGCCAGCCCATCGTGGGGATGCCGCGGCGGAAGAGGCCGGCGGCGGTGGCGAGTTCGGTGTCGGCGATGCTGGCCCAGTCGGGCTCCCAGATGCTCACCACGGCGCGGAGGACCTGGGCGAAGCGCTCGGACTCGGTGAGGGCGTCGTCGTCGCTCCAGTGCAGCGTGAGCTGGTCCGAGGCGGTGGTGAGCGTGTTGCCCATCGAGAGATCGAACAGCCACGGAAGTTCACCGGTGCTCTGGAGGTGGAGCCTGGTGGTGCTGGAGCCGTTCGAGAGGATCTTCGTAGTCGCCTCGACCATGTCCGCCAGCGGGGTGGAACCGTCCGCCTCGAGGACGTGGTACCCCCAGCGCTCGTCCTGCGTCCAGGCGTGGACCTCAGGGAAAGCGACCGCTACCGCTGTCAGGGTGCGGTCGACGCGAAGAGCGCGTTCCTCGATGGATTCGTCGCGGTGGGCCCATTGGGCGCGGAGCAGCCAGGAAGCCATCTCACGCCCTCCGATCGTCGGCGGCCACGGACTCAGGGGCGGTCTGCGCACCCCGTGGAAGCGAGTGGAACATTCGTGAACGCCTGGACCGAATGAGTTCGTTCTCCCAACGCGTCACCGCTCTAGTGTGCTCGACCCCGAGGTCAGCACCGACCACCGGGGTCCCCCTTTCGCAACATCCCGCCCAAAACTGCCCGCTTGCACGCCGTCTCAAACCCGTTCCCACATCTCCATAGCGGCACCCAGCAGCAACGCAAGATTCTGCCGCACTGGCCCGTGGAACCCGCGTCGAAAGGCGGCAGCGATGTGGTCCAGAGCGTGGGGGAACAGGCCAGCTGTTTGCGGGTCAGGTGGGGGTGTCGAGGGTCTGGGGTTCGAGGGTGAGGGTGGGGTTGGGGCCTCGGTAGGAGTCGAGCCAGGTTTTGAGGAGGTCTACCCGGGAGGCGTTCTCTTCGTTGCCCTTGACCACCGGGGCCTCGTTGTACGGCATCGTGTCGGAGCTGCGGCGGAGTTTGACGTAGAGGCGGGAGCTGGCCAGGGCATACCGCTCCATGTCGTCCTGGAGGGCGCCGATGACCGTGATGTTGCGGTCGCGGCCGATCTGTTCGAAGAGGGCGACTGCTTCGCGACGGTGCTGGGAGCCGAGGTTGCGGCCCAGCTCGTCGAGGATGAGCAGAAGGGGCCGGTCGCTGCCGCCGGCCAGGGCCGCGGCGCAGACGAGCTTGACGGCCTTCTCGTCCATCTGGGCGGTGTTGCCCTTGACGTTGAAGGCGGAGAACGGGCCGCCCTCGGAGCGACGCCACTTCGGCGTGACGGTCCAGCGCCAGGGCTTGTCCGGCTCGGCGGGCGGGTCGGGCTCGGGGAACTCGAGCTTGGCACCGTACCCGCCGTACTGCTGGTCGAGGCGGTCGAATTCGTTGGAGACCAGCCGCAGCCGGGCCTTGATGCCGTCGGCCAGGGAGACGCGGTGGGCGCGGGCGGTGCTCTCCGCCTCGGCGAGACCTTCACGGGCCCGTTCGAGGGCGGCGTTGCGCTCGGCGCGCTGGCTGGCGATCTGCTGTTGCTGGAGGCTGTCGAACGTCTCGTGCTGGGCCAGGTGGGTCGCCAGCGTCCGCTGCAACGCGGTGACGAGGCCGACCCTGGTCCCGAGGGTGCCGTTGGTCCAGCCGTCCGGGCCGTTGAGGATCTCCCAGAGCTCGGTGGGGATCTCCTCGCGGGACCGTGCGTTCGGGAAGCAGCGGCGGATCACGTCGTCGAGCTGGGTGCAGGCCTGGTGGTTCCAGTCGGCCGTCGTCCGGCGCTGGGTGTCCTCGGGGAGCGCGCGGAGGTACTCGGATGCCTCCTCGGCGGTCCCTGCCCACGCCGTCGTGCGGGTGACGAGATCGAGGCTGGTCTGCTCCTCGAGCATCACCAGGCGGCGGTTGGCGAGGTCGTCGAGGATGCGGTCGTGGTCGCGGCGGGTGGCTTCGAGGTTCTTCAGGCGTTCGTCGCGGACGAGTTGCTGGCCGGCGGCCGCTTCGGCGGACTCCTTCGCCGCCTGGAGCTGCGGAGCCAGGCCGTCGCGGTCGGTCTCGTGCCGGTCGATCGCCTCCCGCAGGGCGAGGATCTGCTCCTGCACCTTCTCCGCGTCGCCGAGCGCGCGAGCGGCCACGGTACGGCGCTCGGCCTGGTCGACGCGGGCGCGAGCCTGGTCGAGAGCCGAGGCGGCTTCGGTCCGGGCGTCCTCGGCGGACTCCAGCCGGCGGCGAGCGGCCTCGATCCGCGCGGTCCGGCCGGTGATGGCCTCCTCGAACTGGCCGACGGCGACGACCCCGGCCTCGTCGTCGATGACCTCCTTGGCGGCGCGGCCGGCGAGCGCGGCGAAGAACGTACCGAGGTCGAAGCGCTTGTCCGCCGACGCCGGCGTCCGGCCGGTCCCAGCAGCGCCGCGGCCGGTTTCGCCATGAGCGGCCGAGTCGGGACGGTTCGCGAGGACGAGCAGGAAGCCCGCGTACCCCGCGTCGGCCAGCGCGGTCGCAGCCAGGGCGGCGTCGTCCGCGTCGACGACCACGGCCTCGCGGTACGGCGCCAGCCGCGGCTCCCAGTCGGTACGGTCGCCCGTCGCCAGCTCGGTGATGTCGGTGAGCGCTCCGCACGCGATGCCGGCGTTCTCCAGGACCTGCTGCTGTGGTGCCGACACGGTCTGGCCGCTCTCGGCTTCGCGGAGCTCGGCGGCGGCCTGGTCCACGGCCATCCGGGCGGCGTGGTCGCGGCCGATGTGCTCCTCGAGTGCCGCGCGGGCCTCGTCCTGCTCGGCGACGGCGGCCTCGATGTCCCGGCCGTCGGCGGAGCGGCCCGCGTCGAGCAGGCGGCGGTGCTCCTGGCCGAGCCGTTCGAGCTGCTCGCGGACCGAACGCTGGGCCAGATCCAGCTCGCGGTCCCGCGCGTCGAGCTTGTCGCGCTCCTGCCGGGTCAGCTGGACGTCGCGGAGCAGGGTCTCCTCGCTGCCGAACGCCTCGACCTCGCTGTCCACGGCCTCACGACGAGCCTCCTGCTCGGCGATGCGCTGGTCCAGCTCGGTCAGTTCGTGGACGATCTCGCTGTTGCGGGCGTCGCCGTCCACCAGGTGCCGGGCGCAACGGGCCTGCCACGAGTCCCGGGCGGCCGACAGCGCCTCGCGAGCCGCGCCGCGTTGCAGGATGCCCGCCTCGACGGTGGCCATCTCCTGCTCCCAGCGCTGCAGGTCGGCCGTCGCCTGCTTCGTCGCCTCGCGTTGGGTGTGCTCGGTCGAGCGGTGTGCCTGCTCCTGCTCCAGCTCGTGGTCGAGCCCGGTCAGGGTCGCGATCGCGTTGAAGATGCGGGCCGGGCCGAGCTCGTTCAGCGGCTCGGCGAGCAGGTTCGCCGTGGGGCTGGAGCGGACCGAGGTCGACAGGAACGACACGCAGCGAACGGCCCCGCCGTACAGGACCTGGGCCAGCTTGTTCGCGTGGAAGTCGGTGCGGCCGTTCGAATGCGGGAGCGCGGCCCACAGCGCGTCGGCGCCCGCGGCTCGCTCGGCCTCGGTCGCTCCGTACGGGACATGGAGGCCGTTCTTCCAGCGGAGGTCGATGTACGACGCCTTGCGGTTGATCCGGATCCACACCGTGATCGCGGCGGCCTCGATCTCGGCCAGCTCGGTCAGGTCGGGATCGGAGAAGACGCCGACGATGTACCCGCGGTCGACATTCGACCACGTACCCTCCTGGCCGGCCGCCTCGGCGGTGAACAGCAGCTCGGCCGCTCCCGGCGCACCGCTGGTCAGCCGCCACTGGTCGTCGGCGTGCAACAACGAGAGCGCCGCGATCCACGAGGACTTGCCGGCGCCGTTGGAGTCGGTCGGACCCTGGCCGGCGACCGTGACGAGGCCCTGGCCGACCATCGGGATCGGGTGCGTCGACAACCGGGACAGGTCGACCACCTGGACCCCGAGCAGCACCTTCGAGCCGAGGATGTCGAACGGGCCGTCACCCGTTCCGTCCCGGCCGGCCCCCGTCGTGTTGCTCATGCCGCTCCTTCTTCCGAGGTGGTTCCGGTGCCGCGAGGTGCGTGCTTGGACGCCGCCGGCGTCAAGCAGCTGCTGATTCTGAGCGGCACGAGGTGATGCCCGTCGGTCGCGTGTCTCCTGGGCGGCATTCAGGCATCTCCTTGACGGGCGCGGATGGCTTCCGCGATCGGGCTCGATGGCGCGGCGGCCAGGATCAGCTGGTCCTGGAGCCGTCGCCGGGCGGCCGGAGTGAGACGTTGGAGCTGCGGGCCGGGGATGTAGCTCGGGCCGCCGGAGTGGTCGCCGGACAGCTGGATCAGGCCGGCCGCGCGGAGCCGTTGCAGGGCGAGCCGCCGCTCCTCGCCGCTGATCTTCGTCGTGCGCAGCTCGTCGACCGTGGTCGGGCGGGCCGACTTCCAGCTGTCACCGGTCAGGATCCCCTCGGAACGCGGGATCGCGACCGAGTGGACCAGCACGAGGACGAGAACGGCGCGATCCACGGCCGGCAGCGGCTGCCAGCCTTGTGCGGTCAACGTCGCCGCGACGTCGTCGGCGTACCCGGACGTCCAGTGCGTGCCGTCGACGTGGACCAGGACCCGGCCGATCAGCTTCAGCATCTTCTGCACGTGGCGGCGCAGGGTGACGTCGCGCAGGCCGGGGAGCTGGACCTCGGCGACCGGGTGCGCGGCGTACTGCACGGCGCTGAACGCGGCCAGTACCTCGTCGCGGGATCGGTCGCTCAGGTCCTGCAACAACGGATCGAACAACGCATGCTGCTCAGTCATCCGCGGCCTCCGCACCCTCGTCCGTCGGCAGCGGATCCTCGGGCACCTCGGCCGGCCGGTCCACGAGGACGGCGGCGGGCGGGTCGGGCAGGATCCGGCAGACTTCGCGGAGACCGGCGAGCTGGCTTGGTCCCCAGGTGATCGCCCTCGGACCGAGGCGGACCTCACCCGCCTTCTCGTCCCAGAGCAGCCACTGGGTCGCGTGCAGCCGGCGCAGACTCCCGATGATCAGGGTCAGGTCACTCGGCTGCTCCGGCCGGCCCCGCATCCCGGAGTACACCGCCTTGATCTGGGTCAGCGTGCCCACCGCGCCGGGCCAGGCGGGGGCGTCCCGCTCGGTCCAGCAGCAGGTGACGCAGATCGCGAGGACGCGGGCGGTCTCGTTGGGCTGCTCGACGGATACCGGGGGCGTGCCCAACTCCTCCAGGACGCTGTGACCCGCGCCGTCCGGCATCGTCGGGACCAGCCAGATCGCGGAACCGTCCGGCTCGGCCGCGCGCGCCAGACCCGCGACGGCCGGGGTGTCGGCGGAGACCGGCAGGGCGCCGCCGGACTGGACCTTGGCCCACCAGACCGCGTTGTACGTGCGGCCGTTCTCGACGACCTCGGTGCTCACCGGGCCACCCGCCGGAATGTTCCCTCGGTCGCCCACGGAGTCCCCGCGGTCGAGTCGATCCGCATGCCGTCCGACCAGACCAGCTCGTACTCGAGCTCGTCGTGCAGGTGGGCGGCCGTGAGCTCGGCGAGGACGCGGCGCGCGGTGACCCAGTCGCCGGCTGCGTCCACCACGTCGACCACGCTCACGCTGTCTCGGCCGGCGAGGGCGCGCTCCGCTTCGGCCCGGAGATCCTCGCGGTCCTTCGCAGCGGCGGACTCGGGGACGTCGCCGTCGATCGCGCCCGTCGGGCGGGGCGGGGCCATCCGCGCGGTCCCGGTCCGGCGGCCCGTCTCGACCGCTTCGAGGAGCGTCTCGGGAGAGAAGTCGGGCGCGGCCGCGTCGAACAGGATCCCGTCCAGCACACTCGCCAGGACGTCGGGCTCGCTGCCCCGGGTGAACGTCAGCCAGGTCTCGATCGGCAACAGGCCCAGCGCCCGCGTCGTCCCGGCCCGCTCGACCAGCCGACCCGCGGCGAGTTGGACGGCGTCGGCGTACGCGGCGAGGGACATCCGGAGCTGAGTACAGGCCGGGTGGAGGGTGGGCCAGCGGCTGAGGACGATGCGGTGGACCTTCTCGGCCTGCTCGATCAGGCGCTCGTTGCCCCAGGCGAGCTGCGCGTTCTCCCGGAGCTGGGCGGTTGTGCTGGTGGAGACGAGGATGGCGAGCTCGTTGCCGAGGAGGCGGAAGACCTTGGTGAGGCGCTCGATGGAGGCCTGGCCCTCGTCCTCGGTGGCGCGGGAGTCGCTGACGCTGTGCGCCTCGAGGGTGAGCAGCTGGTGGAGCTCGGCCTGGCCGCCCTGGACGGCCATCCGGCGGAGGAACATCAGCATCACGTACGGCGCGAAGGCGGCGCGGTGGCGGAGCTCGTTGGGACGGTCGACCAGCTTGGTGATCGCGCCGTACTGCCGGAGGACGTCGAAGCGGCGGACGATGACGTCGTGCGGGTAGGCGCGGCAGGCGAGCGTGGCTTGCTCGACGGTGAGGCCGTCGCTGCCGGCTTCGGCGAACGCGTCGAGGATGGCCTGGTCGACGTCGAGGAGCTCGGGATCGACGATCATCGCGCCGGCCTCGCGGGCCAGGACGGCGAACACCTGGCGGTACACCCGCAGGACCGCGGCCTCGGCCTCGGCGTCCAGCAGCGTGGCGTCCATCTGTCCCTCCTCCCGTGCGGCGGCCGGGCCTGGTGTGGAACGGCTGCCAGGACGTGGACTCTAGCGACCTGGGGGGACAGACCGAAAACCGAGTGAGCGGTTGGCTGTGGATAACCCTGGGTCGGGGGTACTGCGCGCCTGGCTGGGGTGGGTTGAATGGATGCGGGGTTTGGCGGGGGAGCGGTCTTGTGGCTCGGTGGGTGGGATGTTGTGGGGGTGGGCTGGTGGGGTAGGGAGAATGGGGGCTTTCGAGGATGGAGGTTGTGGTGGGTTTCTTGCCGGGTGAGGTTGTGGCGCCGGGGGATCCTCGGGTGCTTCTGGAGGGGCAGTGGGGGATGGGGCCGGGGGTTGCGACGACGGTGAACTCCGGGTCGCGGATCTCCTTCGGGTTCGCCGGGACCGGGGTGCAGGTGCTGTTCGACACCGAGGGACTGACCGTTGCGCCGCACCTTTGGGTGCGCGTCGATGACGGGGAGCCGCGGTTGCACCTGGTCGAGGGGCCTGTCCTGGAGCTATCCGTCGAGGAGGGGCGGCACACGGTCGAGATCGTCGTGAAGGACGTGAACGAGTTCGTGAACCGGTGGAATCCGCCGTTCGAGTGCGCGGTCGTGTTCGCCGGGCTGGTGCTCGACGACCGGACCAGCTTGCGGCTCGGGGCGCAGCCGGGTGGGCCGCGGATCGAGTTCTACGGGGACTCCATCACCCAGGGCGTCCGGGCGCTGAGTGCGGACCCGGAATCGGCCGGTGCCGACGGGACCCGGAGTTGGGCGTACCTGACGGCTCGCGCGTTCGGGGCGTCGGCGCACCAGGTCGGGTTCGGGCGGCAGGGCGTGATCAAGCCCGGGAACGGCGAGGTCCCGCCGGGGCCGGAGTCGTTCGGGTGGAACTTCGCCGGGTCCCGGGCCGAGCGGATCGCCGATCCCGACGTGGTGGTCCTCAACCTCGGGGTGAACGACGACACCCTCAGCGTCGCCCAGTACGCCGACTACGTGCGGCAGGTGCGGGCGGCGTACCCGAGCAGCAAGATCGTTGCCGTCAGCCCGTTCAGCGGCAAGTACGCCGAGGAGATCGAGGCGGCCGTCAAGGTGGTCGACGATCCCGCGATCGCCTACGTCCCGACCACGGACTGGATCGGACCGGACGACTGCACGGACGGGCTGCATCCCTCGGTCGACGGGCACGCCAAGATCGCCGACCGCCTGATCCCCGCCCTCGAACGCCTCACCGGCCTGACCCGGCGCTGAGCCACGGGCCCTGACAAGCCACAGCCTCAACAGACCGCCGCCGAGTCACGGCCCCAGGAGATCGGCGGGATCGGGACCCGGCGGCGCGGCGAGCATCCAGTCGCCGAACTGCTCGGTGAACAGGTACCACAGCCCGTCCGCGCCGAGCCGGAGTTGCCGGCGATCTTTCGTCACCTGGTTGCCGCTGACCGATGCCCCCGCACCGAGTACCGCCTCGCCCTCGGCCAGCGCGCCAGGCTCGACGACAACGGAGTCCACGAGTACGGCCAACCCACCCGCACCGCCTTCGCGCCAAGCCACCGCCCACCCGGTCAGGACGCGCGCCGACATCCCCGCGCGGTGAGCCAGATCCGCCAACCCGGCCGTCCCCAGGACCCCGGCCGCCCGCCGCGCGAGATCCTGGTCGACCGTCAACTCCAGTCCACCGGAACCATCGCCGGCCGCGAACTCCCAGGCTCGGTTCGCCGTGTCGGTCGCCAACGCGATCAGGTCCCGCGCCTCGATCCGCGACGAGCGAGGTGGCTCCAACGCGAGCACGGCCGCCGGCACGCCGGGCTGGCTCATCGGCAGCGGCGGCCTCGGTACCGCGGGTCGCTCCGTACGCAGGAACGCGGCCCGAGCCGGTACGCCGACCGGCCGCGCCTTCACCGCGGGACGCTCCTGGTTCGCGGCTCGCCGGGCGCGCAACGCGGACAGGAGTTCGTCCCGTCGGCGGCCCCGCAACAGCAACAGGGCAAAGGGATCCTCGTCGAGCGCGTCGGCGACCAGGTAGCAGACCGCGGCCGAGTGCTTGCACGGTACGGCGAAGTCCGGGCAGTTGCAGCTGGTCCGCAGATCACCCGCCTCCGGCAACAACTCCAGCCCTGCCGCCTGGACGTCGTCCACCACTTCGGGCGGCAACTCGCCGTCGAGCAAGGCGGCGACCCGGCCGATCTGCGCCGACACCACGTCCAGGACCGCGTCCCACTCGGCGTCCGTGAACGCGCGGATCTTCACGGTGACCTCGTACGGCGTGACACGGCTGCCCTGGACCGTCGCGTGGACCGCGCCCGGGTCGACGGTCAGGTCCAGCACGCTCCCGCGTCGGGCGTACGAGCGGCCGCGGCCGAGGCGGTTCGGGTCGAGGCGGGCCCGGTGCTCCAACGCGTCCAGCCACGCCTTGCCCCACCACGTGAGCCCGAACGGCCGCCGACTCCCCGCGCCCTTGGCTGCCGGCAGCCCCGCGTTCTCACCCGCGGTCCGCCATCCCCGCCAAGGCGTCCGCTCCTCCTCGGGACTCACGACGCCCCCTCACTGGCCGATTTCCCAACAGTTGAAGGGTTGTACGCGCTGGCCGCGCCCGACTTCGGTGGCGTGGTCGACAGCTCCACCAGCTCGGTCAGCTCCGTGTCGGACAGCTCGCTCAGCCACGCCTCGCCCGACCCGACCACCGCGTCCGCGAGGTCGCGCTTGTTCGCGATCACCGTCGAGATCCGGTCCTCGAGCGTGTTCTCGGTGACCAGCCGGTGCACCTGGACCGGCTTGTCCTGACCGATCCGGTACGCCCGGTCGGTGGCCTGGTCCTCGACGGCCGGGTTCCACCAGCGGTCGTAGTGCACGACGTGGGTCGCCTTCGTCAGCGTCAGCCCGACCCCGCCGGCCTTCAGCGACAGCAGGAACACCTGCGCTTCGCCCGCCTGGAACTGCTCGACCAACTGCTGCCGCTTCCGCACCCCGATCCCGCCGTGCAGGAACAGCGACCGCACCTGCCGAGCCGCCAGGTGCGCCTCGATCAACCGGCACATCTCCACGTACTGGCTGAAGATCAGCACCGACTCGCCCTCGGCCAGGATCACGTCCAGCAGTTCGTCCAGCGCGGCCAGCTTGCCCGAACGCCGGGGGAGCGGTCCCGGCTCGTGCAGGAACTGGGCCGGGTGGTTGCAGACCTGCTTGAGCTGGGTGAGCAGACTCAGCACGAGCCCGCGTCGCGCGATCCCCTCGGCCTCCTCGATCTTCGCCAGGCTCTCCCGCGTCACCGCCTGGTACAGGGTCGCCTGCTCGGTGGTCAGCGGGACGACGACGTCGTGCTCGGACTTGCGCGGCAACTCGGGCGCGATCCCCGGGTCGCTCTTACGGCGGCGCAGCAGGAACGGCCGGGTCACCCGGGCCAGCCGCGCGGTCGCCTCCTCGTCGCGGTACCGCTCGACCGGTACGGCGACGTCGTGGCGGAACCGGTCCAGCGTGCCGAGCAACCCGGGCGCGGCCCAGTCCAGGATCGACCACAGCTCGGACAACCTGTTCTCCACCGGCGTCCCGGTCAACGCCAATCTGGTGGCCGCGGGCAACGTCCTGAGCGCGCGGGCGGTCCGGGACAACGGGTTCTTCGCGTGCTGCGCCTCGTCCGCGACCGCGAGACCCCAGAACACCTCACCGAGAACGCGGTGGTCCTGCCGCACCACGCCGTACGTCGTGAGCACCACCTCGTCGGGGGCCAAGTCCGTCAGCGTCCGCCCGGTGCCGTGGTACCGGCGGACCGGGACGTCGGGCGCGAACTTCGCCAGCTCGCGCTCCCACGTCCCCAGCAAGGTGGACGGGCAGACGACGAGGGTCGGTCCACGGCCGCGCCCGGCCAGGTGGAGGTGCAGCGCGATCACCTGGATCGTCTTGCCGAGGCCCATGTCGTCGGCGAGGCAGCCACCGAGTCCGAGCTCGGCCAGCTGCGCCATCCACGCCACACCGCGACGCTGGTAGTCACGCAGCACTGCTCGCAGACCGAGTGGTTCGACGAACGGCTCGGGCTCCTCGATCGACCTGAGCCGATCGACCATCGTCCGCAGCGATCCACTGGCGTCGAACGCGACCAGCTCGCCGTCGACGTCGAGTGTCCCGGTCAACGCGGCCCCGAGTGCCTCCGCGCCGGTCAGCTTGCGCGATTCACCGCGGCGCAGTTTGCGGACGAGGTCCTGGTCGATCCGCACCCAGCGCCCGCGCATCCGGATCATCGGCCGCTTCGCCTCCGCGAGCGCGGTCACCTCGGCCTCGGTCAGGTCGTCGCCGTCCAGCGTCGGCCGCCAGCGGAACGCGAGCAACTCCGCGAGGTTGAAGTCCGGCCCCGTGACGGCCCCCGGAGTCGGCGTGCCCTGCACCGAACCGCGCACCGCCAACTCCCCGGCGAACAACTCGGCGGGCCACAACACCTCGATCCCGGCCCCCTCCAGCGCGGTGGTGTCGCCGGCCAACTCGTCCAGCGACTCGTCGTCCACCGTGACCTCGGCCGGAGCCGCGTCCCGCAACGCGGCCGACAACGGCGACCAGACCCGCGCACCACGGCGCAACGCCAGCAGCAGATCCGTCTCGGCCCGCTCGCCCAACGCGGCCAGGACGGCGGCCGGCGCGTTCCACACATCGGCGACGTCGACGAGCAGACTCGGGTCGACCCCGCTCCGCAACTGCAGGACGGCCCGGAACTCCGCATCGTCCTCGGGCGGCTCGATCCGCAGCACCAGCCGGGCCCCGGCCTCCTCGGCGATCGCCGTCTCGCTCAACCACTCGGTCGGCCCCTCGGGCTCACGCGGCTCCACCTCGGCGAACGCGGCCGCACCCTCCCGTACGGCGACGCCGGCCGCGCTCGTCCGGACCAGGGTGTCGGCCAGCGCATCCCAGAACGCGCGGACCAGCGACGCGGGATCCGCGAGCCGCAGCGGCCGCGATCCTTCGACCGGTACCGCGTGCGCCTCGGCCGGCATCGCGGCGGCCAGTTGCTTCAACCACCCGCGGTCCCCAGGATCCAGCGGCGCCACCCGCCAGCACCCGAAACCACCGGGACTCGCATCCGGCACGATCCGACCTCGCCCGATCAACCCGACCCCGGCCCATGCGGCGGCGGCCCAGGCGCTCGTACTGGGTCCCGCGGCGAGGTCCGGATCGGTGAGGAAGGTCAGCGCCTCCTCGATCGTGAGCAGCCGGGCCGGCACCGCGGCGCGGCGTACCCGGTCTCCCCGCCACTGCACCAGCTCGACCTTGTCACCGCCGACGACCGTCGGGTCCCCGTAGAGAACCAGCCGGCCCGCGCGCGGCGGGTCGGCGGGGAGGAAGGTGACCTCGACCACCCACCGCAGGGTACTCGGCCGGACCGACAACTCCGGCGCGACCTTGACCTGAACTCAAGTTGAGGTTGCAAGCTCGGAGTCCGTAGCGAAGGAAACGGAGAACAGCCAAGATGCGTGCAGCAGTGGTGACCGCGTTCGGCGGTCCGGAGGTCATCGAGCTCCAGGACCGCCCCGCCCCGACCGCCGGCCCGGGCGAGGTCGTCGTCGACGTCCGGCTGACCGACCTGATCTTCGTCGAGACCGCGATCCGGCAGGGACACCACGGCGGCTTCTTCGACGTCGAGCCGCCGTACATCCCCGGCAACTCGCTCGGTGGTGTGGTCCGCTCGGTTGGTGAGGGCGTCGACGCGGCGCTGATCGGACAGACGGTGGTCGGCCGGAGCAAGGGGTTCGGGGCGCACGCCGAGCAGGCCGTCGCGGTGCCGGACCAGCTCGTCGTCGTCCCGGCCGAGTTGAACCTGGAGACAGCGCTGGCCGCGTACGGCGACGGGACGACCGCGCTGATGCTGGAGGAGCTCGCACCCGAGCTGATCGGCAAGGAGGTTCTCGTCACCGCGGCCGCCGGCGGGATGGGCGTGCTGCTGGTCCAGCTCGCGCATCGAGCCGGAGCCCACGTCATCGGCGCGGCGCGCGGCGAGGCCAAGCTCGACCTGGTCAAGGCGCAGGGCGCGGACGTGGTCGTCGACTACTCGGTGCCGGGGTGGGAGAAGTTGGTGCTGGAGGCAACCAATGGGCGGGGAGTCGACGTGGTGTTCGAAGGCGCCGGCGGGGAACTCGGCGCGACCGCGTTCACCACGCTCAAGCACGGCGGCTGGTTCTCGGCCCACGGAGCGCCGAGCGGCGGCTTCGCCGAGTACGACGCGGCCGAGGCGGACCGGCGGGGGATCACGGTGAAATCCATCAACGATCTCCGCGCCGACACGACCACCACGAAGGTGACCGGTGCCGAGGTCATCCGCCGTACCGCCGCAGGCGATCTGCGACCGGTCGTCGACCGCGTGTACCCCCTGACCGAACTCGCCGCGGCTCACCGGGCGATGGAGGCGCGCCAACTCCTCGGCAAGGCTCTGATCCGGATTACCTGAGCCCGGTTCGGGCACCGGGCGGGTGAGGAGGTGCGAGATGACCGTCAAGCTGAACAAGCCGGCGTTCGAGCACGCGAAGCTGCTGATCGACAAGCGGCAGACCGCCCTCGACGACCGGGACGACTGGAGTGAGCACGCACCGTCCACGGACCGTGAGAACGACTACCTGGACAAGCACGGCTGGGACGAGTACTCCCAGTGGTACCTCGGCGTCGACACCGAGATGGACGAGGAGACCAAGGGCCGCTACAAGTTCCCGTACGGCGACTTCCAGCGGATCCACCGCTGCGGGGTGATCAGTGCCGAGTCGCGGGCGGCGCAGCAGGACTACGACGACATCACCGATGCCGTCGCCGAACTGCACAAGCGGCTCGACGGTTCCCACGCCTGAGCCGGGCCTGGCAGAGCAAGAGGCCTGACAAGGCAAGAGGCCGCGCACCTCAGGGTGCGCGGCCTCTGGTGACGGCTGGGGACGGTCAGGAGTCCACCGGCTGGTCGGCTCGGTCGAGTGGCGGGTTCGGCCGAGCGGAGACGATCTTGTTGCGGCCTGCTCGCTTGGCGGTGAGCAGGGCGTTGTCGGCCGCGAGCACGAGCTGGTCCATCGTGCCCGCGACGTCCGGGTAGACGGCGGCGCCGAAGGAGGCCGGGACGCCGGTGATGACCGCGGTCCGGTCTGTCTCGGTGTCCACCGCGACGGTCAGCGTGCTGAGCCGGTCGCGGATCCGCTCGGCGATCTCGAGCACCTCGCCCTCGGACGCGCCCGGCAGCAGCACCGCGAGCTCGTCACCGCCGACCCGGGCGACCAGGTCGCCCTGCCGGACCTCGGCGCGGACACTCTCGCCGACGGCCCGCAACGCGCGGTCCCCGGCCGGGTGCCCGTAGGTGTCGTTGATCTCCTTGAACTTGTCCAGGTCCAGCATCAGCAGGCCGACCGTACTGCGCAGCGACTCCGCGCGGGCGATCTCGGCCGGCACCGCGCTGGCCCAGTACGACGGGGTCGCCAGGCCGGTCTTCACGTCCGTCCCGGCGGCGCGCTGGAACTGCGGCAGCAGCAGATCACGGTGCAACGCGAGCACGGTCACCATCAGGATCGGCACGACCCACGGATACGACGCCTGCAGCGCGCCGACCGCGACACCGAGGCCGAGCCCGGCTACGACAACCAGCTGGTCGGCCAGGTTGCCGAGGGCACCGCGGGCCGAGGCGTCCGGCGAGGAGAGCAGGATCGCGCCGATCACCAACGCGAAGTTCACCAGCCACCAGGTGGTCGCGGCGGCCACGACGACCACCAGGGACCAGGGCCCGGTCGGCACCCGCGGCTCGGTCAGCAGCCCGCCGGCCCGGAGGACGGCGGCCGCCGCGGCACTCGCCACGATGAACGTGGCCGCGGAGAAGATCTTGCGGTGCGCGATGGTGCGGCCGTAGACCCGGATCCAGGAGTAGCCGTACGAGACGACGACGAGCGTGACCACCAGGCAGAGCGGGAGCAGCAGCAGCCCGGCGAACACCCAGAGGCTCTTCAGATTGGTGTACGGCGAAGTGTTCGCCGCCATCTCGCGTCGCCGCTCGATTCCGCGGGCAGACTCCAGGTGGAGCACGGAGGCGACCGCGAGGACGGCGAAGGCCGCCCACTCGGAGGGCCGTACGCCGCCGTGCTCGCCGGACAGGGTCGAGGCCACAGCCAGGGCGGTGATCGCAAGTGCGACAGCATCGACACCGAGCACATAGCCCAGCGACGGACGTGGCAACGACCAGAGCTTCCATTGGCGGGGTGGCACCCAATTGCTCCGACCGATCAGAATCATGGTGGCCTCACACGGATCGACCTGAACGGTTATTGCTGAATAGTAACTGGCTGTTCACGCGAGGTCATCCCCAGGGCCCCAGGCAATCCCGATGAAGTGATGGCGACGAGAGGATTCAGCACCATGTCGATCAAGAAGACCGGTAACGAGTGGTTCCGTGGCGGCAACGAGTGGTTCGTGGGCGGTAACGAGTGGTTCCACGGTGGGAACGAGTGGTTCCACGGCGGTAACGAGTGGTTCACGGACGGTGGCAACGAGTGGTTCCGCGGGACCGGCGGGCACGGTAACGAGTGGTTCACCGACGGTAACGAGTGGTGATCTCTGGCTGAACCCGGTTTTTTCTTAACCGACTTTTTACGCAGGTCGTCCGGAGGTTATTCCCTGAATCTCCGGGAGGCAGCGGAAAAGCCGGAATTTCACGTGTTGCCGACCCGGTCGCGGCGGGCGCGGGACCAGGCGGTGCCCGCCGCCAGGGCGGCCACCACGCCGGCCGCCCCGACCACCGCGAGCGCGAGCGACGGCGACGTCCGGTCCGCGATCAGCCCGGCGACCAGGATGCCGATGCCCTGGCTGCTCTTGAGGGCCGTACTGGCGACGCCGAACGCCTGACCGCGCTGCGCGTCCGGCACGGCCTGGACGAACGCGGCGCTGGTCGGCAGGTGGTACGCCGAGGCGAGCCCGGACAACGCCCACAGCGCGATCGTGGGCACCAGTCCGGGCTGCAGCGCGCAGAACACCAGCGGGACGCAGGCCGCGACCGCGAGCGGCCCGATCAGGCGCATCCGCCGTTCCGGCGGCCAGAGGGTGATCAGCCACATCCCGACGACGGCGCCGGCCGGGCTCGCGGCCAGCAGCAGGCCGGCCGCCTCGGGCCCGCCGCCGATCTCGGCCGCGTACGGCACGGCGAGACCCTCGACGGTGACGTAGAACCCCGCGATCGTCGCCAGCGCGATGAGCGCCCGCAGCGACGGCGTCCGCAGTACCAAGGACGTCCCCGCGGCCATGTCCTTGAAGTAGCGGCGCCGTGGCTCGTCGGACTGCTCCGTCGGCGCCGGACGGGCCCGGACCCCGACAGCGATGAGCACCGCGGAGACGAGGAACGTCCCGGAGTCCAGCAACAGGCCGCCGGACGACCCCACGCTGAGCACGGCCCAGCCGCCGATCCCGAAGCCGAGCACCTGGCTGAACTGGACGACCATGTCGTTCGCGGCCTTGCCCAGCACGTACTTGTCCCCGGGCAGCACCACCGGGAGCGTCGCGGCCCGCGCGGCGTTGAACGGCGAGCCGAACGCCTGCAATCCCAGCAGCAGCACGATCACGGCCCACAACGGCAGCGACTCGATCGCCATCGCGGCCACCAGCAGGGCCCGGGCGAGATCGGTCACGATCATCACCCGGCGCCGCGGGTACCGATCGGCGAAGCCGGCCAGCAACGGACCGAACAGCAGGTCCGGGATGTAGGTCAGCGCATAGGTGAGGGCGGTCAGCCCGGCGGACGCGGTGCGCTCGTAGACCAGGACCGACAACGCGACCCGGGCCAGCTGGTCACCGGCGACCGACAGCACGCCGGCCAGGAACAGTGCCCTGAACTCGGCCAGTCCGAAGACGTCCCGCCAGCGCGCACGTTCGAGCACCCCACCCTCCATGGAGGAGACCATAACCACAATCCGTGCTGTGACACCTCCCGGCTGTGATCGGTAGGGATACCCTTCGGTCCGATCCGAGCCGTGGATGTGACGGAACTTACCCAGCCGCGCGCGTCCCCGATCGGATCGCTGACGGCAGTTTTCTGGCGCAGCTGGGTCGATCGATCGCGGAGCGCAGTCAAACAAGGGATTGCTCGCGGCCGATCAGTGCCAAAGGTGCAGAAAAGTGGTCCCCGGTGTCTTCCAGCTCGGCTGTCGGGTCTACTCTGGAGTCCTCTGGTACCGGGGTCTGGGCGGGGCGGCCCCGACCCTGGTATCGGAGCTTTTCTTTGCCCGGATCCTTCGGCGGACCGCCGGTGCGCACTCGGTGAAAACTGTCGGTGCCACCCGGTAGCGTTCTTCTTGCCAGGGGCGGCTCTTGGACGTGCTTCCTTCTCCTTCACCAGGCCAAGTAGCGCGTTCGCTCTCCGCCCCTGGCAGCTCTGTCCCCACCGCCGGGAGGGCCCGATGTCCAGTTCGCTCGCCGAGGTGCTGCTGCGTCGCCGCCGGATGGTCGACGCCCGGATCACGCCGCCGGTCCGCCGGTCCGCGTGGCAGTGGCTCAAGCGCCCGCTGACCACCCAGACCGGGCTGAACGCCTTGCAGGCCGAGCTGGTCCAGCGCGGGTTCCTGCTGTCGGCACCGCTCTACCGGTACTGCGCGGGCCTCAATCCGCTCGCCTTGTCGGGCTTCGGGACCGGCCTGCTGGAGATGCTCGACGCGGAGTCCGGGTACGACGCCGAGTACGTGCCGTTGTTCCGCGGCTTCCCGGAGAGCGTCCCCGGCAACACCGAAACCTTCTACGTGAACCGTGTCTTCGCGCGCCTGCTGCAGGAGCCGGAGCAGCCGTGTGTGCTGTGTGGCGACGCGGAGCTGGTGCACGCTGTATCGCCGTGCGCGCATCTCGTCTGCCGTTCCTGCTGGGACGGTTCCGACTTCAGCGCGTGCCCGCTCTGTCTACGGCACATCGATCCCGACGACCCGTTCCTCGAGCCGGGGTTCGACGAGATCCCGGGCAAGGCGGACGCCGATCGGTTGCGGCTTCTCGCGCTCGCGCCTTCTGATGCGGAGCGCGCGCTGGCCGACGAGTTGCTGACGCGGCAGACGCCCTTGTCGGTGGTCGATCGCACCGACCTGAAGGTGTTGCTGACCGAGGCGGACTCCTCCTGGCTGCCCGACGTGATCCCGGTTCGCGAGACCCGGGCGTACGTGATCGCCCTGCTGCTCGCGCGGGAGCCGTTCCTGATCGACCGGCTCGAGACGGCGACCGACGTCCTGCGCGTGCTGTCCGTCCTGATGGGCGGTGACCCTGGTCTGCGCACACCCCCGGTACGGCGGAGGTCGCTGCCGCGGCTGACCCGGCGGACGCTGCTGGCCCGGTTGGACCGGATGCCGCTCGAGTCGTTGGTGGACGACGTCCAGCGGCATCCGCGAGCATGGAAGCGGATGGGGGAGAACCTTCACCCCTTCGAGTACGCGCGGGAGTACCCGGTCGCCGCGTTGGCGTTCGCCGTGGTCCGCCGGACGAAGGTGGACGCGGAAACGCCTGCGGGCCGGGCCGTTCTCGGCGAGGCGGCGCGGCAGCCGATGGTCCGGCTCGAGGACGGGCGCCTCGTGGTGACCACGTTCGCGAGCCGGGTCGAGGGGGCGTTCGTCGACGGGCGACCTGGTCACGCGCTCGACCTGTTGCGGCAGCGGCCGGGGGAGTTGCTGCGCCGGACGGTGCAGTTGGCGCGGGCGCTTCCGGCGGAGTCGCACGGGTTGCTGGTCGAGGCGGTCGGCACGGCGTTGTCGGACGTCTCACCTGCGGTGTTGATCGCGGCGCTGGGCCAGGTCCGGACGCCGCCCGGCGATCTGCGGCTGTTCTACCCGCGCGGAGGGACGACCCGGGTATGGACGTCGGTGGACGAGCGCGAGCCGCTGCCGGCCGAGCTGGCCACGGCGCTGGCCGGCGTGATCGTCGGCGAGATGTTGCGCAGGGCAACTAGCTTGCCGCGGTTCCGGCGAGCGTTCCTGGACGAGGAGCTGGGCCGGCTGGCGGCGCCGTCCTCGGAGCGGGGCGCGTCCTCGACGTTGCGGCGGATGACCCGGGGGAGTGCGCAGCCCATTCCGCTGGACGACGAGCTGCGGCTGTTCCTGCACTGGGTCGAGCCGGCCGGTCAACGGGTCGACCTGGACCTCGCCGTCGCGGTGTTCGACGGGGAGTGGGGGTTCGTCGGGCTGTGCGATGCCACCCGGCTGCGGTTCGACCAGGACGCGATGGTGCACTCGGGCAACCTCACCTCCGCGCCCGGTTCTACCGGCTCGACCGAGTTCGTGGACCTCGACCTCCGCGCCGTACGCCGCGTCGGCGGGCGGTACGTGCTGCCCGTGGTCTTCGGGTACAACGGCGTGCCTTTCGACCGATTGGAACGCGGCTTCGTCGGGGTGATGCGCAAGCCGACCGGTTTGTTCGATCCGGCGGCCGTCGAGGAGCGGTACGACCTGGCCGGGCCGGCCAAGATCCTGCTGCCGTTCGGCGTCGACCTGCACACCCGCGAGCTCCGCTGGTACGACGTGAACCTCGGCGCGCTCGGTGTCGGCCACAGCATCGTCCGGCACGCGGCCCGCGTCGCGTTGATGGCGGCGACGCTGGAGGAGGTGCACGGCGCGGGCGACCGGGTGAGCCTGTGGGAGCTGTGCTGCTGGCACGCGGCCGCGCGGACCGACGAGGTGGTGGTCCGTTGCGCCGACGGGTCCGTGGTCGGGTACGTACGTGAGTCGGGGGAGGAGCTCACCAGCTTCGCCCGCCGGCTGACCGCCCGGCTCGAGCCTGACCGGGTGTGGGACCTGGACGCCGCGAATCGCGCCGACTTCGTCGCGGTCGTGTCGGCGGCCGATGTCGATCCCAAGGCGGGAGCGCAGGTCTTCGCGCTGCATCCGCGGTTGCTCGATCCGGCGGCGCACGAGTTCGTCGCGGCGCCGCATCTGCTGACGACCCTGGTCCCGGACGCTCGCGCCCGGCTCGCGACGCACACGCCCTGACGTTTGGGGGTGGGACAAGGCGAGACCCCGGTTCGGTCCTCACCCCGAACCGGGGTCCCGCCGCTTCGGCTCCCGGCGGTCGGTCGCGCTGGGACCTGGTGCCGGGGACAGCCTCTGCCAGTGAAGATGCCGGGCGTCGGCGCGAAGTTGCGAACTTTGACATTCCGATGACGGTGAAGAGGTTCGTCACCACTTCCGGCGGCGAGCGGAGTACAAAGGAAGGGACGGCGAAGGGAGCCACGCATGACGTACGACGTGGTGGTGCTCATCGAACGGGAGATGAGTGAGGGCGACGCCCAACGGGTCGCCGCCCTGCACGCCAGGGACGAGGAACCGGTCAGCTACCACCTGCTGATCTCCAGCCATCCGACCGAGGGGTTCGCCGGTCCGCTGGCACTGCTCGGATCGAGTTTCGCGGAAGTCGCCGGACTCACCGGTGACACCGCACCCGGCCGGACCACGACCGCGACCGCCCTGGCCGACCCGCAGTACGACCTGGCCTCGGTGATCGAGCGAAGTTCCCGCCGGCTACGAGCCGCGACCAACAGCCAGGTGAACGTCTCCATCACGCACGGCGAGATCCTGCTCGCCCTGCGCCGCATGCTGACCACCACGAACAGCGAAGAAGTCATCGTGGTCGCCTGGCCCGAGACCGCTGCAGCCTTCGTCTGCTCGGACTGGGCCCGAAGAGCCAAGAAACAACTCCACATCCCCCACCTCAGAGTCCTCGAACACGACCGCTGAGCGTTCCCCGCCGCGCGGCCATGGTGGCCGCGCTGCTTCTGGGCTGGCGGGTTGTTTGACGGATAGCGAGTTGTTGGACGGGTTGTCGTGCGGCAACTCGCCAGCGGTCGAACAAGTCGCTGTCCACAGGTCTGAAACTGACCTGCTGCGGCCGGCCGGATGAGCGGCATGTTCTCGGTATGAATCTGAGACTCGCCGCAAGGACAGCTCAACGAGGTGGTTGGTTCTCCCGCGCCGACGCGCTCGCCGCCGGGTACTCCGACGCCGACCTCCGCGCCCACGTGACGGACGGCCGGTGGGTGCGACTGTGCCGGGGCACCTATGCCGAGCCCGGGGCCGATCCGCCGGCGACGCCCTGGGAGTGGGCGGTGTGGCGACACATGCGCCTGGCCAAGGCCGCGTGGACGAGCTTGTCCGGCCGGGCCGTGATCAGCCATCAGTCCGCCTTGCTGCTCCACGGGGCCGACGTCTCGGACCTGGACCTCAGCCGGGTTCACGTGACCAGGATCGCCGGGCCCGGGCGGACGACTGCCCAGGTCTGCCAGCATCTCAGCGGCCCACCGATGCGCAGTACGGTCGTCGGTGGCGTCGAGGTGGTCACCGGACCGCGGGCGGTGGTCGACGCGATCCGGCTCGCGACGTACCCGGTCGCGGTGGCGGTCGTCGATGCTGCCCTTCGGCAGGGTCTCGCGACGGCCGGTCAGTTGCGGGAGTACGCCGAGTTGGTGGCTGGTTCTCCTGGGAGCAGAGCAGCGTTCCGCGCAATCGCCTTCGGGAATCCGCTGGCTGAGTCGGTGGGTGAGTCGCGCCTGCGGCTGGTGCTCGCCGACCTCGGTCTGCCCGAGCCGACTCTGCAGGCGGAGATCAGGGACGACCTTGGCCGGCTGGTCGGACGGGTCGACTTCCTGCTGGATCAGTGGAGTGTCGTCGTCGAGTTCGACGGGCGGATCAAGTACTCCACCGGCGACGCCGCGGTACTGGTCGCCGAGAAGCTGCGAGAAGACCGGCTCCGCGATCTTGGGTATCAGGTGGTCCGCGCCGGCTGGTCGGATCTCACCCAGCCGGCCGGCTTCATCGGCCGTCTCAACCGCGCAATCGACCGTTCCCGGCGCGCCTCCCGGCCAGCCGGCACGGCTACCCCCGCAACCGCCGAGCCAGTTGCCGCGCACCTCCGCCCGCAGGCATCGGTGCTTAGCGGGGTTTCATGACCGCTGACGCGTTGCAACCCGCCATCCGTCCAATGACGCGCCACTCATGCAACAACCCGTCAGGGACGCTGCACCCGCCGGCCCACCGTGTGCTGCGCGGTGTTTCGGCGCGCGCCCTGCTGCGGGTGAGTGGGGGTGGGGATGCACTAGCATCGAGGCCTTCACTTCGGCCTGGTCGGGGCTCTTCTGGGTACCGTGTCGGGGCTTCGGTGAGGGACCGGGTTTTTCTTGGTCCTCTGGTCCGACCAGTATCCAGGGAGTTCTTGTGAAGTCCTATCGCGCCGGCGTGGTCGCGCTCGTCGGGTCTGCCGCTTTGTTGGCTGTCGCGGCTTGTTCGGCGGGTTCTGGGTCTTCGGGTGGATCTTCGCCCGGAGCCGAGGAGGCGTTGATGGTCGGGTTGGTGGCCGAGCCGGCCAGTCTCGACTTCACCACGACGGACGGGGCCGCGATTCCGCAGGCGCTGCTCGGCAACGTGTACAACGGGCTGGTCAAGCAGGACGAGTCCGGCAAGATCGTGCCGGATCTGGCCAAGTCGTGGACGCTCTCGCCGGACCGGAAAACGTACACGTTCACGCTGGTCGACAACGCGAAGTTCACCAACGGGCAGGCGTTCACCGCCGACGACGCGGTGTTCAGCATCGAGCGGGTGCAGACGGCGTGGACGACGTCGCTGAAGTCCGCGATGGCCGTGGTGGAGAGTGCGAAGGCGACGTCGGCGACCGAGTTGACGGTCACGCTGACCAAGCCGAGCAACGACTGGCTGTTCCGGATGACGACCCGGATCGGCGCGATGTTCGATAAGACCGGGGTGGACAAGCTGGCCACCGACCCGGTCGGCACCGGGCCGTACAAGTTCGGCTCGTGGAAGCGCGGCGACTCGATCGTGCTGCAGCGCAACGACCAGTACTGGGGGACCAAGCCGTACTTCGGCCAGGTCACCCTGAAGTACTTCAAGGACCCGAACGCGTTGAACAACGCGCTGCTCAGCGGCACGATCGACGTGATCGGCACCGTGCAGGCCCCGGAGGCGCTGAGCCAGTTCAACGGCAACGGCAAGTACCAGGTGATCGAGGGGACGACGAACGGCGAGGTGCTGCTGTCGTTCAACAACTCGCGGCCGGTGTTCAAGGATCTCCGGGTGCGGCAGGGGATCCGGGCCGCGATCGACCACAAGGCGTTGCTGGACACCTGTTTCGCGGGCCGCGGCAAGCTGATCGGCAGTATGGTGCCGCCGACCGACCCGTGGTACGAGGACTTGACCGGTGTCGCGCCGTACGACCAGGCGAAGGCGAAGTCGTTGCTCCAGGCCGCCGGCGCGACCGGGAAGACGCTGCGGCTCCGGCTCCCCACGTTGCCCTACGCAACGTCCTGCGGCCAGGTGGTGAAGAGCCAGCTCGAGCAGGCCGGGCTCAAGGTGCAGATCGACCAGCTCGAGTTCCCCGCGGCCTGGCTGACGGCCGTGCTGAAGAACGCGGACTACGACCTGTCGATCATCGCCCACGTCGAACCG
Organism: Kribbella amoyensis; assembly: GCF_007828865.1. NCBI lineage: Bacteria > Bacillati > Actinomycetota > Actinomycetes > Propionibacteriales > Kribbellaceae > Kribbella > Kribbella amoyensis. The sequence continues at coordinate 196,271 of NZ_VIVK01000003.1, read as the reverse complement.
CGCGACCTCGGCGCCGTGTTCAACGCGCAGTACTACACGCGGTACGACGACCCCACGTTGCAGCAGCACGTCGCGGCCGCGGACGCGGGGGACGAGGCGACCCAGGTGAGCGAGATGAGGAAGGCCGCGCGGCGGTTGTCGGAGCAGGCGGCGGCCGACTGGCTGTTCCTGATCCCGAACCTGATCGTCGCCGACAAGGACGTCAAGGGCCTGCCGCAGAACGCGATCACCGAGTCCTTCGACCTGTCCCGGCTCAGCCGCTGACCCGACCACCGAAGGTGAAGTTGCTCCAACCGCAGACGCTGAAGATTGCCCCAGACCGTTGCCTCTGACATCCGCTGACATCCGCCGACGAGGTGAGCTGACCCGATGATCCTGCGCGTGATCGAGCGCACCGCCGTGCTGCTGGTCAGCCTCGCGGTCAGCTCGGTCCTGGTCTTCGGCTTCCTCGCCGTCCTCCCCGGCGACCCGGCCCGCGTCGCCCTCGGCGTGAACGCGTCCGAGGAGGCGGTGACCCAGCTACGGCAACAGTTCGGCCTCGACCGGCCGCTGACCACGCAGTACGCCGACTGGCTGGCCGGGTTGAGTCACGGCGACTTCGGCGTCTCGTACATCTCGAAGGCGCCGATCGGGCCACAGCTCGCGGATCGGTTCCAGGTGACCTTGTGGCTCGTCCTCGCCGGCATGGTGATCGCGTTGCTGATCGCGGTTCCGGCGGGGACGGTGATGGCCGCGCGGCATCGCAAGGTGTCCGGGCTCGTCCTCTCCGCGGTCTCGCAGGTCGGCGTCGCGGTGCCCGCGTTCCTGGCCGGGATCCTGCTGATCATGCTCTTCGCGGTGAAGCTCGGCTGGCTCCCGGCGAACGGCTGGACCCCACCGGCCGAGGACCCGGCGATGTTCGTCAAGCAGCTGATCCTGCCCGCGTTGTCGCTCGGCCTCGTGCAAGGCGCGGTCCTGACCAGGTACGTACGCAGCGCCGTCCTCGACGTACTCCGCGAGGACTACCTCCGTACCGCGCGAGCCAAGGGGCTCAGGCCGTTCCCCGCGTTGTGGCGGCACGGTCTCCGCAACGCGGCGGTCCCCGTCGTCACGGTCCTCGGGCTGCAGCTGGCCACGTTGCTGATCGGTGCCGTGGTCGTCGAGCGGGTGTTCGTCATCCCGGGCCTCGGCAGCCTCCTGCTGGACGGGGTGTCCCAGCGCGACCTTCTGCTCGTGCAGAACGTGGTGATGGTGCTCGTCGTCGCGGTCCTGCTCGTCAACTTCCTCGTCGACCTGCTGTACGTCGCCCTCGATCCCCGGCTGCGAGCGTCCCGATGAACCGACGCTGGAATCCGAGTCTCCTCGTCGGTGGCCTCATCGTCACGGCGATCGTGCTGATGGCGCTGGTCTCGTTCGTCTGGACGCCGTACGACGCGACGCTGGTGGACCCGGCCTCGCGGCTGGCCGAGCCGTCGTGGTCGCACTGGTTCGGCACCGACAAGTTCGGCCGGGACGTGTTCAGCCAGATCATGGTCGGTGCGCGGACCACGTTGTTCGTCGGCATCGTCGCGGTCGGCGTGGCCGCGGTGATCGGGGTGCCGCTCGGCATCCTCGCCGCGATGACGTCCCGCTGGCCGAGCGAGGTGATCATGCGGGCGAACGACCTGGTGCTCGCGTTCCCGGCCTTGCTGCTGGCCATCATGTTCGGCGCCGTGTTCGGGACGTCGACGCTGACGGCAATGGTGGCCATCGGCATCGCCACGGTCCCGTCGTTCGCCCGGGTGATCCGCAGCGGCGCGTTGCAGGTGATGCGCACGGAGTACGTCCTGGCCGCTCGCGCCGCGGGTCGCCGGCCGGTGGGGATCTCGGTCCGGCACGTCCTGCCGAACGTGGTCAGCCTGATCACCGTCCAGGCGTCCGTGTCGTTCGCGATCGCGGTCCTGGCCGAGGCGGCGCTGTCCTTCCTCGGGTACGGGACGCCGCCGCCCACGCCGTCGTGGGGCCGGATGCTGCAGGAGAGCCAGGAGTTCCTGTTCAGCGCACCGCGGCTGGCCGTGTTCCCGGGGCTGGCCATCGCGCTGGCAGTGCTCGGCTTCAACCTGCTCGGCGACGGTCTGCGCGATCGCTTCGACCCCAAACTCCAGGACCGCCGATGACCGACCAAGCCGCCGCGGTGACGGCCGACGCCACCTCGACCCCCGAGCCCGAGGCCGCTGCCGACGTGCTGAAGGTCCGAGGGCTGACGGTGTCGGTCCGCCGGACCGAGCTCGTCAGCGACGTCGACCTGACCGTCGGACCGGGGGAGCGGGTCGGGCTGATCGGCGAATCCGGGTCCGGCAAGTCCCTCACCGCGCTCAGCGTCCTCGGCCTGCTTCCCGAGGACCTGGTTGCCTCCGGCACCGTTCACCTGGCCGGGGTCGACCACGACCTGCTCGCTGCCAACGAGACCCGGCTGTCCCGGATCCGCGGCAACCACCTCGCGATGGTCTTCCAGGAGCCGATGACCGCGCTCAACCCGACGATGCGGATCGGCGACCAGATCGCCGAGGCCCTGCTGATCCACCGGACCCAGCCGAGCCGCCGCGCCGCCCGGACCGCGACCCGGGAACTTCTCGACCTGGTCCAGCTGCCCGAGGTCGAGCGGGCGTACCCGCACCAGCTCTCCGGTGGCCAGCGGCAACGGGTCGTCCTCGCGATCGCGCTCGCCAACGACCCGGCCCTGCTGATCTGCGACGAACCGACCACCGCGCTCGACGTCACCGTCCAGGCGATGGTCCTCGACCTCATCCTCCGCGGAGTCACCAGCCGCGAGGCCGCCCTGCTCTTCATCACCCACGACCTGGCTGTCGTCGCCACGGTCTGCCAACGCGTCCTGGTCATGTACGGCGGCCGCGTGGTCGAGTCGGGCCCGGTCGGCGAGGTGTTCACCCGTCCCCGGCACCGGTACACCGAGGGCCTGCTCGCCGCCTCCGACCTCGAGTCCGCCGATACCGGTGACGATCGGACCGCCATCGGCCCGGCCGGACGACGCCGCCTCCCGACGATTCCCGGTACCGTTCCGGCGGCCGGCCAGTTCCCCGAAGGCTGCGTCTTCCGGACCCGCTGCAGCCACGCCACCGATCTCTGCGCCACCCGCCCACCCTGGACAGGCGAAGAATCCCACGGCTTCGCCTGCCACCACCCGGCAGGAGCAACCTCATGACCGCCCCGACCTCGGCTGGAGATCCGCCGGCCCGGGGAGCCGCCAGGACCGAGCCGGCCCGGGGAGCCGCCAGGACCGAGCCGGCTCGCGGTCTGAGCATCCGGATGACCACGCCAACGCCGGACCGGACAGCCCCTGAGCCGCTGATCCGGGTCACCGAGGTCACTCGCGACTACCCGCGGCCCCGCACTTCGCTCCTCAAGCGAGCGCCGGTCGTCCACGCGTTGCGCGGAGTCAGCCTCGACGTGCGTCCCGGCGAGCGCTTCGGCATCGTCGGCGAATCGGGCTGCGGCAAGTCCACCCTGCTCCGGATCATCGCCGGCCTGGACCGCCCGACCGCCGGCCAGGTGGTGGTCGACGGCCAGGAGATCAGCCGCCTCCCGGAACGCCGGCTCCGCTTCCTCCGCGAGGAGCTCCAGCTCGTCTTCCAGGATCCGATGAGCTCGCTCGATCCGCGGATGCGGGTCCGGGACATCATCGCCGAACCGCTCGTCGTCCAAGGGCATCCGGCCTCCGGTGCCCGGGTCCGCGAGCTCCTCGACGCCGTCGGTCTCCCGGCGGATTCGGGTGACCGGTATCCGCACCAGTTCTCCGGCGGCCAGCGGCAACGGATCTCGCTGGCCCGCGCCCTCGCTCCGAGCCCGAAGATCCTGGTCGCCGACGAACCGGTCAGTGCCCTCGACGTCTCGGTCCGCGCCCAGGTCCTCAACCTGATCTCCGACCTCGTCGACGATCTGGAGCTCACCCTCGTCTTCGTGTCCCACGACCTCTCCGTCGTCAAGCATGTCTGTGACACCGTGGCCGTCATGCACGCCGGGCGGATCGTCGAGACGGGGACCACCGGTGAGGTCTACGCCACGCCCCAGCACCCGTACACGCGTCGCCTCGTCGCCGCGATCCCCACGTTGCCGCGGGCCCTGGCCGGCGCGACCACCCGAGATCTCCTGAAGGGAGCCCTCGAATGACCAGCCTGCCGATCCCCGCTCCGGAGGCTCCCGTCGCGAGCGGAGCCGGTCGATGACGGGCCCCGAGTTCTCCAGTGGCCTGCGGTTTCCGTCGGGCCTGCCGATCGGCGACGCCTGGATCGAGCCGCCGACGACGGCGCCTGTCCACTTCCCGTACGACGGGTCGATCGTCGCCAACGCCCCGGTCGGTACCGTCGAGCTCGCCGCGACAGCGCTCGACGAAGCGCTCGCCGTCCGGTCCCAGGTCGCGCACTTGCCCTCGCATGTCCGAAGGTCGGCGCTTCAGGATGCCCTCGCCGCGCTGACCGAGCACCGCGACGCCTTCCTCGATCTGCTCGTCCTCGAAACCGGCAAGCCGCTCGTCGACTGCCGCGTCGAGTTCGACCGCACCGCGCTCACCCTCCAGACCGCGGCCGAAGAGGTCGCCCGGCTGCACGGCGAGACGGTCCCGCTCGACCTGCTCCCGAGCGGTGAGGGCCTGATCGGCTTCTGGGTCCGCAAGCCGATCGGCGTCGTCATCGGGATCACCGGCTTCAACTACCCGCTCCTGCTCGCCGCCCACAAACTCGCGCCGGCCCTCGCCGCCGGGTGTCCGGTCATCGTCAAACCGGCACCCCAGACCCCGCTCAGTACCCTCTGGCTCGTCCATCTCGTTCGCGAAGCCCTCGTCGCAGCGGGCGGCCCTGCGTCCGCGGTCCAACTGGTCACCGGGGGAGTGGACGTCGGGTCGACGCTCACCAAGGATCCGCGGATCGGCGCCGTCTCGTTCACCGGCTCGGCCGCCGTGGGTCACCAGATCGCGCGCGACGCGGCGCCCCGCAAAACCCTGCTGGAACTGGGCTCCAACTCCGCCCTCATGGTCGCCGAGGACGCCGACCTCGCGGCAGCCGCCGACGCCGTCGTCCGAGGCGGGTACTACGCCTCCGGCCAGGCCTGTATCAGCGTCCAACGCGTCATCGTCGTCGAGTCGGTCCGGGCCGCCTTCCTCGCCGAGCTCACCCCGCGCCTCGACCACATCGTCGTCGGCGATCCCCGCGACCCCGCGACGCGCGTCTCGGCCCTCATCGACGAACGGTCCACCGCCCGCGTCGAGACCTGGATCGACGAGGCAGTCACGGCCGGTGCCACTCTGGCTCATCGGGCAGAGGTTGCCCCGAGCAACGGCCAGCCGGTGGTCGCGCCGACGGTCCTGCTCGACCTCCCGCACGGTCAGCTGGCCTGGGACGAGGAGATCTTCGGCCCCGTGATCGCGATCCGCTCCGTCCCCGATCTGGAGAGCGCGCTGGAAGCGGTCAACTCCTCCCGGTACGGGTTGCACGCCGGCGTCTACACGGCCTCGCTCGCGACCGCGTTCCACGCCATCGAGGAGCTCGAGGTCGGTGGTGTGGTCGTCAACGAGGTTCCCGGCTTCCGCTCCGACGTCATGCCGTACGGCGGTGTCAAGGACTCGGGTACCGGTCGTGAAGGCCCCCGCTTCGCGATCGAGGAGCTCACCACCACCCGGATGGCGATCATCCGGCCCAACCCCTGAGGCTGGAACCAGAGAACACGACCCCGGAGGTGCTGCGCCTGATGCGTGACTACGCGAACCTGTTCCGCCTGGACGGTCGTCATGCCGTGGTGGTCGGCGCCGGCAGCGGGATCGGTCGGGAGAGCGCGCTCGCCCTCGCCGCGCAGGGCGCCCGGGTGACCTGCGCCGACCGCGATCTCGACGCGGCCGAGGAAACCACCAACCTCGGCAACCCGGCCGACCCGGTACCGAGCGTGGCCGCCCAGGTGCCGAGCCAGCTCACCTCGTACGAGCTCGACGTCCTCGACCCCGCCGCGATCGAGCGGGCCGTGGCCGAGCTCGGCGAGGTCGACGTGCTCGTGTTCACGGCGGCCACGAATGTCCGCAAGCGGTTGCTCGACTACACCGGCGACGAGTTCGACCGGGTCGTCGCGCTGAACCTGCGCGCCTCGTTCGACCTGGTGCGCACCTTCGGCAAGGCGATGGCGGAGCGGGGGAGCGGGAGCATCATCGGGTTCAGCTCGATCCGCGCGACCACGGTCGAGCCAGGCCAATCGGTCTACGCGGCAACCAAAGCCGGGCTCGTCCAGCTCCTCCGTACCGCGGCCGCCGAACTCGGTCCGAGCGGCGTCCGGGTCAACGCCATCGCACCGGGCGTTGTCGAGACCCCGCTCACCGAGCAGATCAAGGCGCACCCGGACTGGTACTCCGCGTACGCGGAGAAGAGCGCCCTTCACCGCTGGGCCACCCCCGACGAACTGGCCGGCGCCGTTGTCTACCTGGCCTCCGACGCGGCCACCTTCGTCACCGGTTCGGTGCTCCACGTCGACGGCGGCTGGACCGCGGTCGACGGCCGCTTCGAACCGCCCAACTGACCCCACCGGAGGGAGCCCGTGATGACCGATCACCTCGCCGACCTGTCCGCGACGGAGCTGACCGCGTTCTACCGAGAGGGGATGCTCTCGCCCGTCCAGGTCATCGAGGCCGTCCTCGCCCGGGTGGACCAGCTCGAGCCACAGGTCTGCGCCACGTACGCGCTGGACCCGGACGGCGCCCGCTCAGCTGCTCGTGCCTCGGAGTCGCGCTGGCTCCGCAACGAACCAGCCGGCCCTCTCGACGGCATACCGGTCACGATCAAGGAGAACGTCGCGACCCGCGGTACCCCGGTCCCGCAGGGCACCGCCGCGACCGACCTTGTGCCGGCTCCCGAGGACGCCCCGGCCGCGGCTCGGCTCCGCGAATCCGGGGCCGTCCTCTTCGGCAAGACGACGATGTCCGAGTACGGCATGCTCTCGTCCGGTGTCTCGACGTTCCACCACCTCGCCCGGAATCCGTGGGACCTCACCAAGACCCCGGGCGGGTCCAGCGCCGGAGCCGCCGCCGCAGCCGCCGCGGGGTACGGCCCGATCCACCTCGGCACCGACATCGGTGGCTCGATCCGTCTCCCGGCCGGGTGGTGCGGAGTCGTCGGCCTCAAGCCGACCCACGGCCGCGTCCCGGTCGGAAACCCGTACCCGGGTCGGGCGATCGGCCCGCTCACCCGTACGGCTGCCGACGCGGCGCTGACGCTCCAGGTCATCTCCGGCCCGGACCGCCGTGACCCGACCTCGCTCCCACCTCTGCACGATGCGTACGCCGAGCCCTCGACCGTCGAGGGGCTCCGGATCGGTCTGCTGCTCGACGCGGGGCTCGGCCTGCCCGTCGATCAGGAGGTCATCGTGGCCGTCGAAGCCGCTGCGCGGACCCTCGCCGAGGCCGGTGCCGTGGTCGAGCCGATCCGCCCGATCATCACCCGGGCCATGCTCGACGGGCTCGACCATTTCTGGCGGGTCCGCTCGGCCGCCGATCTCGCGGCTCTTCCCGAGGAGCGACGCGCCAAGGTCCTTCCGGAGATCCGCGAGTGGGTCTCGACGGCGGGCGGGCTGACCCCGTTCGACGTCTTCCACGGCCACACGCAGATGCTCGCGATGGGGGCTGCCGTCGACACGTCGTTCGCGGACTTCGACTTCCTCGTCTCACCGGTGGCGCCGATCCCGGCGTTCCCCGCCGAGCAGGCCTATCCGACCAACGACCCGGACCAGCCGTTCGAGCACATCGGGTTCACGGTGCCGTACAACATGTCCGGGCACCCGGCCGCGAGCGTGAACTGTGGCTTCACGGCCTCGGGGCTGCCGATCGGCCTGCAGATCGCGGCGCCCCGGTTCGCCGATCTGGCGGCCCTCGGGCTGGCCGCGTTCGTCCAGTCGGTCAGCCCCGTACCGGCCTGGCCTGCTGTCGGCGAGTGAAGGGCGGACTCAGGAGTCGTACTTGTACTCGCCGTACACCGACACCGTCGTACCGATCGGCGACTCGGCGAAGATGCGGTTGATCTGCGGCCGCATCACGCGGACGCAGCGGTGCGACGCCGGGTAGGTCTTGATCAGCGAGTTCGCCCGGGAGCCGTGCAGGGCGATCCCCGGCCGGTCCTTGAGGAAGTAGATCGAGTCGTACATGTACGCGTCGTCGTACAGGCTGCTCTCGTGCGCGCCGGCCCACTTGCGCCAGACCTTGCCGGTCCGGTTCGGCGTCTCGTACCCGGGGGCGCCGGTGGAGACCCAGACGATCCGGCGGAAGGTCTGGTTCTTGACCTGGTAGAGCACCTGGCAGGTCTTGTTGACGTAGATGCCGTCCGGCTTGGTCGGCGCTGGGCGCTTCGTTGCCAGCAGCACCGACCGGACGTCCGCGGTGGTCAGCTTGCCGCGGTGGGCCGGCAGGCCGTTCGTCTCCCGCCACGCACACAGCGCCTGCCGGGCCCGCAGCGTGATGTCACCGTCCACGTCACCGACCGGGAAGCCCCAGGCGTCCAGCTTCTTCTCCACCTCGAGCGCGTAGTTCACCTTGGCGGTGGGCGTCGTGGTCGGCTTGCTCGTCGGCGTCGCGGTCGGGGTGCTCGTCGGTGTAGCGGTCGGTGTGCCCGAGGGAGTGGCGGTCGGCGTTGCGCTCGGAGCGGTCGTGGGCGCTGAAGGAGTCTTGGCGGCCGTCGGAGATCCTGGCGACGGGGACCCGGAGGGTTCTTCGGCCGCCACGTCGGTACATCCGGTGAGGACCAGCCCGATCAGTAGAGCACCAGCCACGAGCCTACGTCGTCCAGTCATGGAGTCCCCTCTCCTCACGCCGTCCCAGCGTCGCAGACACACCCGGTCCGAGGCGGAAGACCCGCCGTACTGCGATCGCCCGCCGAGGCTAGTACCTCTCCAGGTTCCCCGAGCCGCTTTCGCCCACGCCCGTCACCGAACCGTTGTGATCGGTCCGATACAGACCCCGGGAAAGGTCCACCAGCACCAACTCGTTGCCGAACGCATCGGCTGCCGAGGACGGTCGCTCAAGAACGGCCTTCACCGCCAGAGCGTTTCCGCCACCAGCGCTTCACCAACGGGACCGCCGCGGTCAGTCCCAGCAGCGTAAGACTGACCACCGACGCGTACCGGTCGACCAGGAGGACGACGTCCACCGCGTCCTGGCCGAGGCGATAACCCAGCCCGGCAATGAGACCGGTCATCAGGACAGTGCTCACCAGATCGAGCAACAGGAACAGAGAAAGCCGCATCCGCGCCCAGCCGGCCATGGCGTACACGACCGCCGTCGGGACCCCCGGCAGCATCGCCACGACCACGGCGCCACGGACGATCCACGGATTCAGGTCCCGCGCCCGTAATGCGAACCGCTGGGCCCGCTCGCTGGTGGTGAACATCCGGATGATGCCCGCGCCCCACTGCCGCCCGGCCCACCAGGTCAGCCAGTCGAACTTCATCATCCCGACCGCCCCGGCCAGTACGACGAGCCAGAGCGGCCCCTCGCCGATCCGGGCGAACGCCGCGGCCGCGCCGATCGCGGTCAGGTCACCGGTGACGAAGGCGAGGACCACCGGGTGCGACGCGAGCAGGAACGGCTTCAGCGGGCGCAGCACGAGCCCGATCGCGACCACGCCGAGGATCGCGCCCAGGAGAGCCTTGTCGACCCGGGTCGCGCGGCCCTGCCACGGTACGTACCGGCGCCAGTTCGCCGCACCACGGTCGCGCGCTGGCCGGATCTCGGTGTCGTCCATGGGCCGAGAATGCCGGGTGCCGGACACAGACGGCAGATGCGACTGTCACGACTCCACCGTGCACCTGCCTACGGGAGAATGGGCGCCGATGAGCCCTGACCGTGCACCTGGAACCGCGATCAGTCCGCGGCTGGTCGTGCTCGGCCTGCTGCTCATCAGCTACGCCTGGGCTCTGGTGTTCCCGCTCCGCCTCACTCAACCACCGACCACGGTGCTCAGTACGGCGTACGTGGTGGGGCTTGCGCTCTTCGGTGCTGCGCTGACCCTGGTACTGGTCGCCGCTGTCACCCCGGAACGGTCCCCGCGTGCATGGCTCAAGCTGATTGGCGTACTGGTCGCGGTGTCGCTTGTGTTGTGGTTGCCCGCGTACGAGTGGGCGGAGGCCGGACAGGAGCCGTGGGCTTGGCTGGCCGGATTCGCGATCGGGGCGAGCGCCTTGGCCGATCCGCGTGCTGGTGGGGGAGCAGCGGTGGTCCTGGTTGGGGCCGCGGTGCTCGGTGCCGTGGTCCACGACGGGTCCGTGGTCGCCAATCTCGCGATCGTGGTCGGCTGCGCCGTGACCGTCTGGTTGATGGGTCTCGTGCTCGTGTGGTTGCTCCGTCTGATCTGGGCCGCGGAGGCGGGGCGGGAGGCCGAGGCGGGGCTGGTGCTGGCCGAGGAACGGTTGCGGATGAGCCGCGAACTGCATGACGTGCTGGGCCACCGGCTCGGGATCATCGCCGTCAAGGCCGAGTTGGCGGCGGAACTGGCCCGGACCGAGCCGGAGCGGGCCGCCGAGGAGAGTGCCGAGATCCGCGCGATCGCGGCGGACACGCTCGGCGAGGCGCGGCGCGCGGTTCACGGCGAGACGGTCGCCGATCTCGCGACCCAGCTCGCCTCCGCCGAACTCGTCCTCCGGTCCGCCGGGATCGAGACCGCGATCGACGTCGACAGCACCCTTGTCCCGTTGACGGAGTCGACGTTGCTCGCGGCTGTGGTGAGGGAAGCGGTGACGAACATCCTGCGGCACAGCGATGCGCGGTCGGTACGGGTGACGTTCGACGCTGCGACTTTGCTGATCGTCAACGATGGCGTCAGGTCCGGTCCGTCGGGAGCCGGGACTGGCCTTGGTTCGCTCGCGGCCCGATGTGCGTCCACGGGGTGCCGGTTGTCGGCTGGTCCGGTCGGGGACGGCTCGTTCGAGGTCAAGGTGGAGCTGCGATGATCCGCGTACTCCTCGCCGAAGACGACGAGCTGATCCGTACCGCCCTGGCCGCGTTGCTCGAACGCGAACCCGACATCGAGGTCGTGGCCACCGCGTCCGACGGCCGGCAAGCGGTCGACCGAGCCCTGTCGTACCGCCCGGACGTGGCGATCGTGGACCTGCAGATGCCGGTCCTCGACGGGATCGAGGTCATCACCGAACTGGCCCGCGTACTCCCCGGATGCGCCGGCGTCATCCTCACCGGCCACGGCCGCCCGCATCTGCTCCGCCGCGCCCTCACCTCGGGAGCGCGCGGCTTCCTGGCCAAGGGCGCACCCGGTACAGCGCTGGCCGACGTGGTCCGCCGGGTCGGCGAGGGTCAGCGTTACGTGGACCCGGTACTCGCCGCCGACGCGCTCACCGAGCCGGCGTCCCCGCTGACTCCGAGGGAGGCGGAGATCCTGACCGTGGCGGGCGCGGACCGGCCGATCCGCGAGGTGGCCCGCAAGGTGTTCCTGTCACCGGGAACGGTTCGCAACCACCTCGCCGCGATCACCCGCAAGCTGGACGCGACGAGCCGCGCCGAGGCGTACCGGGCCGCCCGGGACAACGGCTGGATCTGACCCCTGACCTCAGAGACCGAGGTCGCGCAGGAACTCCGGCTTGTACGCCTGCATCACGACGTACCGCGGGTCCGGTACCTCCATGTTCTCGTTCTTCTCCGCGTCGCTCTCGGCGTCGTGCGCACCGACCGGAACGCTCGGATCCGTCCAGTCCTGCTCGGCCGCGTTCCACCGGGTGACCGTGTACGTGGCGCTCAGGTTGTCGTCCTTGACGAGCTCCTGGACGGTCTTCTGCGCTTCCTGCGCGTCGTCCAGCGAGTGCGTGTACAGCAGCATCCGGTTGCCGTCACGGGTCACCGTGACCTGGCTGCCGAGCCGCTTCTGCGCGTCGTCGTCCAGGTCGATCGCGCGCAGCCGCTCCCAGAAGGTCAGCCCGTGCTCGTCGCTGCCGAGCTGGACCTCGACCCGAAATTCCTCATCCGCCATGCGGCACACCCTACCCATCCGGCCGCCGCCGCGAGCACGGTACCGGGCTGGACCGCGTGAATCCTGAGACCGCTGAATCCAAAATGTTCCATCGCTTACACTTCTGAGTCATGGAGCTGAGACATCTCGAGCACTTCATCGCCGTCGCCGAGCAGAAGCACTTCACCCGCGCGGCCGAGGCGATGTCGATCTCCCAGTCCGGCCTCTCCGCCTCGATCCGCGCTCTCGAACGCGAACTGCACGCGTCCCTCTTCGTCCGCAACACCCGCAGCGTCGAGCTCACCGAAGCCGGCCGCGCCCTGCTCAACGAAGGCCGCCGCACCCTCGCCGCAGCCGAAGCCGCCAAGGACGCGGTCGCCGCCGTCCAGGGCCTGCTCCGCGGCCACCTCATCGTCGGCCTCGAACAGTGCCTCGGCGTCGTCGATGTACCCGCCCTGCTGGCGAAGTTCCGCTCCGCCTACCCGGGCGTGGAGATCGAGGTCCGCCAAGCCGGCTCCACCCCCATGCTCGACGAACTGGCCTCCGGCCGCCTGGACGTGGCCTTCGTAGCCACCGCCGGCGACCCGGTCGACGGCTTGGATCTGCGCCCCCTCTCGCGCGAGTCGATGGTCCTCGTCTGCTCCCCGGACCACCGCCTCGCCAATGCCGAAGAGGTCGGCCTCGACGACCTGACCGGCGAATCCTTCGTCGACTTCGACCGCACGTGGGGCGCCCGAGCCATTTCCGACCGAGCCTTCACCGCGGCCGGCGTAGCGCACCCCGTCACCATCGAGGTCAACGACGTCCACACTTTGCTGGCCCTGGTAGCTCACGACCTAGGCGTGTCGCTGGTCCCGGAACGCATAGCGGCAAAGCGAGGAGACCACCGGACAGTCCCGCTCGCAGCAGGCTCGGCCGCAGAGTGGCAAGTCTCCGTAGCAGTCCCCACCGGCCCAGCCGCCAGCCTCACAGCCGACGCCCTGATAGGAATGCTCCCCACCACCCGCACGTAGCTGTCACGACACGCCGGACCTGCACCACTCACCAACCCGCGAGGCCAGCTGGTCGGCCGGATGGCGTAGGCGTGAATGGCCTCGGTCGGCGGGCTTGATCGGGAGGTTGGTGCGTGCTGCACGTCCGCCCCGGCTCCGCACACCTGCCTCGAACCCGCAGCTGCAAGTGGCTACCCACGAAAAACACGCGGCGCCGAACCCCGAGGGGCGCGGCGCCGCGTATCGCAGTACGACCAACTCCTACCAGGCGTAGTCCTCGGGCGCGGTCTTGTAGCCCGGGAAGATTCCGTCGAGCCGAGCGAGCGCCTTGTCGTCCAGCTTCACGTCGACCGCACGAACGGCGGACTCCAGCTGCTCCATCGTCCGCGGCCCGACGATCGGACCCGTCACGGCCGGCTGGTGCAGCAACCACGCCAGCGCGAGATCACCCGGCGGCGTACCGAGCTCGTCCGCGAACGCCTCGTACTGCTCGATCTGCGGACGCAACCGCTCCACGGTCTCCTTCGCCCGGCCCTCGAGCCGGCGAACGCCCTCGGTTTCCTTGCGCAGCACACCACCGAGCAGGCCACCCTGCAGCGGCGACCACGGGATCACGCCGAGCCCGTACTCCTGAGCGGCCGGCAGCACCTCGCGCTCGACGTCGCGCACGATCAGGTTGTAGATGGACTGCTCACTGACCAGCCCGAGGTACCCACGCTTCTCCGCGGCAGCCTGCGCCTGCGCGATGTGCCAGCCCGCGAAGTTGCTCGACCCTGCGTACAGGATCTTCCCCTGCTGTACCGCGACCTCGATCGCCTGCCAGATCTCGTCCCACGGCGTGTTCCGATCCACGTGATGGAACTGGTAGAGGTCCACGTAGTCCGTCTGCAACCGCTTCAACGACGCGTCGAGCGCCCGGCGGATGTTGAGCGCGGACAACTTCCCCTCGTTCGGCCACCCGTCGCCCATGTCCCCATAGACCTTGGTCGCCAACACGGTCTTGTGCCGGTTCGCCGGATCCTTCGCGAACCACTCCCCAACGATCTCCTCGGTCCGCCCAGGGTAGATGGCCCGCCCGTACCCGTTCGCGGTGTCGAAGAAGTTGATCCCGTTCTCATGAGCCGCATCCATGATCGCGTGGGAGTCCTCCACGCTGGTATGCGGCCCGAAGTTCATCGTCCCCAAAACGATCCGGCTGACGTTCAGCCCCGTACGCCCAAGATGAGTGAAGTCCATGCCCCCACCCTCACCCGCCCAGCAACCGAATTCCAACAGAAGAATCCGCACAGTCCAATCGCTAGAACTTCTCAAACGTGTGTGCGAGGCGTCCTTCCGGACAAGGGGTCGATGGCCTAACGTGTCCCCGATGGATGGTGCAACCAGCAGATCGCTCGCGCCCGGAGCCCGCACGCGAAGGGGTCGAGGCTCGTCAGAATCCGACCGCCGGCAGGCACGTTCCGGTCGACGCGAGACCAGGAGTCGGCAGCTTGCCTGGTAGCGAGGCCGACCGGAGCGATGAAGGCTCGAGCACGATCGATGGCGTGGGCAACGGTTCGAGCCAACGCCAGGAGGCAAGGCATTCGCCGCTGGAGCTCATCGAGGCCTACATGCGACAGGGCGTCAAGGGCACCCTGCCTGTCGACGGTGCGCCTGCAGCGCGATTCAAGGTCTCTCCTGGCCATCGCCGACTGAGTCTGCTGGTGCAGATGTCGACCGACGAGCCTGGCCCGGATCTGTTGACCCGAGCCAACCTCACCTACTCGCCTTTTCACGAGTCGGGATCAACGTGGCACTGTCTCGATGTCGTCGTTGACGACAACCTGAGTGAGGTCTACCCGGTTCTGTGCACGATCGTCGACAAGATCCAGCTTGGTGGGGATTCCTTTGCCACTGCGGTTCACTCGGTCTTGAGTGGGCTGAGCGACATTCTGGCCGGCCGGAAAGGGCTGTCGCTCGAGGAGCAGATCGGTCTGTTCGGCGAGCTCATGGTGCTGTTGAGCCTCGCAAGGTACCTGAGTCCGGTGGAAGCGGTCACTGCCTGGCGTGGGCCTCGGGGGGAGGAGCATGATTTCGGTCTCCGACATGTGGATCTGGAGGTCAAGTCGACCATGGCTGAGCGGCGTCGGCACTGGATCACCTCCATGACGCAGTTGGCACCGACAGGCGATCGGCAACTGCAGCTCGTATCGCTCCAAATCACGCCTTCGGGGCTGGGGCCGGGAATGAGCCTGGCCGGGTTGGTCGATACGGCCTGCTCTCTGCCTTCGGTACCGGCGGGGGAGGTCGCGCGTGTACTGGACCAAGCGGGATGGCGCGACTGGCACAGAGGTGCTTACCGAGAGCGGTGGCGACTGCGCTCCGAAGTGGCGTTCTACGTCGTGGACGAGCAGTTCCCGGCCCTGACACCTCCGCGGGTTGCCGCTGCCATGCCGGGGCTCGAAAGGCTCACGGACATTCACTATCGCATCGACGTGGGCGGACTCGAAACTGCGCCGCCGCTGTTCCCGGTGGAACTCGACCCTGCGAACGCGACAGCCAGGGAGCCCGAGCAGTGAGTGATGTTTGGCTTCAAGATTCCTTTCGCCGAGTACTGCGAGCAATGGAGGACGGACCTCCGAAGAACTTGGTGGCCAGGGTGGCACCGGACGCCGCAGATCATGGCACCACAGTCACGTCGTCCGACCTGGCCGAACTCATCCGGACCGCCGGGCCCGATGACCCGTTCTTCACCGTTCTCGGACTGCAGGTCCATAAGTGGGACGCCGAACCTGCTGACACGGACTGGACCGGGAGGACGGATCCGTCGACCCTTGCACGGCGAAATGTGATCTGTGAGCGCCTCGGGCTGGATGCGGCCGGCGCTGAAGCGCTGCTCCAGAAGCGGCCCGTTTTCGTCGACGAGACGATCTTGATCACAGCGCCCTGGAATCGCTGGTACAAGCCGGATGTCGCCACCGCCCACGAGTTCTACTGGCCTCGCTATCGGGACTACCTTCTCGAAGTCCGTGGATGGCCGGCGGCGAACGTGAGTGCACTCGACATTGCAACCACGAGCGTCGTGGAGCGATTGAGCGATCCGACTCGTCGTGCGGCGTACCAGGCCAAGGGACTGGTTGTCGGCTACGTGCAGAGTGGCAAGACCGCGAACTTCACCGGAGTGATCGCCAAGGCCATCGACTGCGGGTACCGCCTCGTGATTGTTCTGACCGGAACCATCGAGATGCTCCGTGCGCAAACACAAAGACGTATCGACATGGAGATGGTCGGACGTCAGAACATCGTCGGTGATCTCTCGCCGGAGCAGGCACAGAAGGCGCAGCTGGACTATCAGGACGATCCGGCGTGGATCGGCGGCCAGTTCCTCGATCTCGGGACCGGCCCGATCGCGAGTGAGATTCACCGGCTGACCACACACGGGCAGGATTATCGCACTCAGTTCAAGAATTTGAAGATCGATCGTTTCGCCATGGGCAAGCCACTGTTCGATCGCGCCAATCTTTTCTCCGCAGCCGCCCGACTGGTGATCACGAAGAAGAACTCGGCCGTTCTCCAGAAGCTCGTAGCGGATCTTCAGGCGAACAAGGGCGCTTTCGCTGAGATACCTGTCCTCATCATCGACGATGAGTCGGACCAAGCGTCGGTCAACACGGTTGATCCGGCGAAGGTCGAGGCGGCGAAAGCGTCGGGGCGGCAGGTGAAAGAGCGGCGTGCAATCAACGAGCGAATCGCCGAGATGCTCGAGCTCATGCCGCGAGCTCAGTATGTCGGCTATACGGCAACCCCTTTTGCGAATGTCTTCGTCGATCCTTCCGACGAGCAGGGGATTTATCCGAAGGATTTCGTCATCGGCCTGCAGCGGCCGCCCGGCTACATGGGCGTGGACGACTTTCACGACCTCGGTCCCGATCCGGTGCCGGCGACGTTCGACACGAGCAATCGCGCTGCATTCGTCCGGGATCTGGCCGCAGCGGAAGACGATGTGACCGCCCGTGACGCCGAACTGCGCAGGGCGCTCGAGGTCTTCGTGCTCACGGGGGCCTGCAAGCTCTATCGATCATCGCTGTCCCGTCACCTGACCTTCCGACATCACACCATGCTGGTTCACGAGTCTGTGGGCACGGCTGAGCAGCGGGACCTGGCGGAGCTTGTCAAGAGACTTTGGCGGAGGGCCGCATTCGAATCGCCGAAGGGGTTGGAGCGTTTGCGGACGCTCTATGAGGCAGACATTCTTCCGGTGAGCAGGGCGCGTATTGAAGATGGTGTGCCGAAGTTGCCCCATTTCGACACGCTCCGGCCTTGGATCACCAAGGTGATAGGCAAGATCACCGAGCACGACAACAATCCGGTTGTCGTGGTCAACAGCGATCGAGAGATCGAGCAGCAGCAGCTGGACTTCGACCGGAACAGTACCTGGAGGGTGTTGGTCGGCGGAGCGAAGCTGAGCCGCGGCTTCACTGTCGAAGGATTGACTGTCACCTACTTCAGGCGCGCTGTGACGATGAGCGACTCGCTGACGCAGATGGGTCGCTGGTTCGGATTCCGCTACGGCTATCGCGATTTGGTCCGGCTTTACATCGACCGAAATGCAAAGTTCGGCCGGAAACGAGTCGACCTTTACGCTGCCTTCGAGGCGATCGCACGCGACGAAGCGGCGTTCAGAGAACAGTTGGCCCAGTACGCGGAGTGGGACGGAGATCGACCTCGTCTGCTTCCTTCGCAGATTCCTCCGCTTGTGACTCAACATCTTCCGTGGTTGAAGCCGACATCGAGAAACAAGATGTTCAACGCTGCCATCGAGGAGCAAGGCGCGCAGGTGTTCAGCCCGGTCGGCTACTCGAATGCGTTGAACGAGCTCCACGACAACCTCAACCTGTGGCGACCGGTCTTCGCGAACTGCGCAACCGACGTGACATTCCCTGCCGGCGGGCAGAGCGACCTGCGAGCTCGGGTGGGAGTCGTCGATGCAGCCGACCTGCTGCACGTGGTGGAGCAGCAGGGTTGGATGTACCTCTACGCCGAGCGCTCGGTCAAGCCTGTCCTCACGTTCCTTCGCAATCTCGTGCAACGCCCCCAGTCGCCGCTGAAGGACTTCCTCCTCGTGATGCCTCAACCCGGAGACAAGGCGGTCGATCTGACCGACGTGGGAACAGTCCGTGTCATCAATCGTGATCGTCGGACGCGGGGCGGCGAGGACCTGCCGAAGTTCGGCGAGATCACGGATCCGAAACATCGAACGTTCGTGCAGCCCCTTCTCCTGGCCGAGAAACCAACCGGACATCCGCTGGCCGAGTACTGGTCGCCGTCCCGCGGTGTGGTGCTGTCCTATCTGATCCGCGAGCAGAGCCCGAGCTATCGACGAGGATCCGAGCCGACCACCAAGGTGGGGCCCGATGAGCTCGGCCTCATCGTCGGATTCTCGGTCTATCTGCCGCATGGGGCGACCGCCGGTGACAGCGTTCTCCGCTTCAGAGTGATCCAAGGTTCAGATCCCAG
The DNA here is from genome assembly GCF_007828865.1 of Kribbella amoyensis. Lineage (NCBI taxonomy): Bacteria > Bacillati > Actinomycetota > Actinomycetes > Propionibacteriales > Kribbellaceae > Kribbella > Kribbella amoyensis. The sequence continues at coordinate 177,835 of NZ_VIVK01000003.1, read as the reverse complement.
CGTTGTGTCTGTCGACGCAAGGTGAGCCGCCGAGCCAGGCTGTGCCCATAGACCATCGACAGTCAGAATGAATTGTGGAGCCATTGGAAGCGTCCTCGAGTGTGCGCGCACGGATGAGCAAACAGAAGTCACGCAACACGCAGACCGAGATCTTGCTTCGCCGAGCGCTGCATGCCCTGGGCCTCCGCTACCGGCTGCACAGACGTCCGGTGAAGGGGGTTCGGCGTGAGGCGGACCTGGTGTTTCCATCGGTCAAGGTTGCCGTTTTCGTCGACGGTTGCTTCTGGCATGGGTGTCCGCAGCACGCGACATGGCCGAGGAACAATGCCGAGTTCTGGCGGGCGAAGATCGAGGGGAACCGCAGCCGTGACGTCGACACGGACGCGCGGTTTGCCGAGGCCGGTTGGTTGGTCGTTCGGGTGTGGGAGCACGAGCCTCCACAGCGGGCTGCGCTCCACGTGCACGAGGTGGTCATGCAGCGCCGAGTCGCGAGGGGCCTGTGACTCGGCCATCAGTTTTGACGTGGAAGCCCAAGCTATCAATTAATGTTTGACGGAGTCTCTTCTGTCAAATATGCTTTGACTCGACTTGCTGGGGATCGTCGAGGGGGTCGTGTGAGTACGGATGGCGGGGAAGATTTTGGACCATGGCTGGGCCGCCAGCTCCGTCGTGTTGACATGTCACAGACGCAGCTGGCCGACACGCTCGGGCTGACGCGAGCCGCGGTGTCCGCCTGGGTGACAGGTCGCGCTGAACCGCGTGAGGAGACCAAGAGAGCCATAGCTGCCGTGCTCGGCACGGATGAGGCAGCCATCCACAATCGCACCGCTGACGTGGTCGCCAATCTTCCCGTTCGATGGCACCATCGTCCGGCACATGCCGATGGCGGCCGAGAGTACGGGAATGCTGCCGCCTTCGCGTTCGCCGCCGATCTGTCGGTCCTGGCGCGAGAGGCGACGCAGAACTCTGTCGATGAGCGGCTGGATCAGACGAAACCGGTGAGCATCCGATACACCATGCAGGAGCTCAGCGGTGAACACCTCGACGCGTTCCTGGCGGCAGTGCATTGGAGTTCGCTCGAGGGGCACTATGAGAGCGCCGCGTCGACTGGACAGAAGGTCGCGCTGAGTCTCCGCGCTGCCCTCGACGACCTGGCTTCCGAGCGGACACTCGTTCTGCTTCGGGTGGACGACTTCAATGCTGCCGGGCTCACCGGCCCGGAGTACGACGACGGGCGGTTCGCTGCGGTGGTTCGTCGTCAGCTCGACAGCCACAAGCAGTTCGGTGGGCGGGCCGGCGGATCTTACGGGCTCGGAAAGGCGACGCTCTGGGCAACCAGCCGATTCGGGCTGGTTCTGATCAACTCGACCCTTTCCTCGCCCCACGAGGGCCGCAACCAGCGCAGGGTGATCGGCCGGCTGGATCTTCCCTGGCACGAGGTGGACGGTGTGGCGTACGCCGGCCCCGCATGGTTCGGGGAACCGGACACCGACCGTGGAGTTGCGGTGTCCCGCTCGTGGTGGGCCGACGAGGCAACGGTTCGCAGTCTGCAGCTGGAGCGTCCTGTCGCGGAGGCCGGGACTTCGTTCCTCATCGTCGGAGCTCACGATGCTTCAGGGGATGCAACCAATCTCCAGGAAATGCACGACAAGCTGGTGCGATCACTCGCGGACGGCTTCTGGGCCGCGATGGTCGCAGGGCGGGACGCCACTCCGATCGTTGAAGCCAGCGTCACCACCCTGCGCAACGGCCAAGTGCTGATTCCTGAGGAGCGAGTGGATCCTCATCGGGTCCATCCCGCCCTCAGTCGGGCGATGCAGGCCTATCTGAACGGTGAAACCGTCAGCAGCCTGTCGGCGGGAGAACAGGTGGCCCGCACCGATGTACCTCTTGTCATTCCTCCACTTCGGGCGGGCTCGAGGGGGAGGTCGACAGAACACTCGGCTGTCCTGCTGCTCACGGCCGCCGATGACCAAGCCGATCGCATCAATCGGATCATCTGCATGCGCGGCAACCGCATGACGGTCATGGAGCGTCGTCCGCAGGACCTTCCGCTCGGCGCGACCCCGTTCCTCGCGGTGCTGCTCGCCGGCTACGCGACCGGTCGAACCGATGACGACGTCGCTGTGGCGGAGCGATTCCTTCGTGCCTCGGAGCCACCCGAGCATGATCGATGGGATCGCACGGAGGAACTGACATCCAGCTACGAGCGTGGCGCCCTGAGCAGGCTTCACGAGTTTCGTCAAGAGATCGACCGTGCGGTCCGCCGGCTCATTGGGAAGCGTGAAGTGTCGAGTACGGCCGGGCCGTCAGCACTTCGGGAGCTCCTGAAGCTCGACGGGGCAGGCAGTGGCCGCCGGGCGTCCGGTGTTCCGACGGTTCATAATGTCAGCGCTCACATCGAGGACACCGGCGCATGGCAAGTGCGAGTTGACATTCGCTTGCCGGAGGCCCAGGACCGCTGGGTGCTCACGCCGGTCGCGAAGTTCGATGTGAGGTCTGGAGGACGACCCACAGTGGCATGGAAGTCGCTGACGTCCACCCAGAACTGCCATGTGGACGACGGCAATCTGATCGTTGAGCCAGGGGTGCGGTCGGCCGCGTTCGTCGGCCTGACCGACCGGGGGTCGCATCCTGTGAATGGTGCGTTCGCCCGACTGATCGTCGAGGTTCAGAAGGCTCGTGGAGGTTCATCGTGATCCCGGTCTTCTCATATCCGACGCTGTTCGGCGATGTCGACCTTGAGGTCTTGAGCGTCACTGTCGACGGCGGTGACCTGCCGTACTCCAAGATCTCGAGGGCCGAACGGACGGTCGCTCTCGATCAGGCCGGTCGCGCCGACTGGCACTCCGCGACGCTTCAACTGAGGGGCACGATCCCCGATGGTGAGGTCGTGGACGGACCATGGTCCGACGTTTCCTGTCTCGCGATCCTCAGTGAGAAAGCGACCAATGCCCGCTCGACCGCTCGCCTGGCGCGTGGCGTCGACGGCCGCTGGCACGGAGCCATCGAACTCGTACGAGGGAGTCACTCAGGTCGAGCGATCCTCGGCCTGGCGGCAGTGGCGACTGTCGGCGATGTCGGCGGACGCGTCATCGGCACGGCCAGGCAGGATTGGTACATCGACATCCAGGCTGCCGATCCGATTCGTCAACGTGCGGTCGACATCGTTCATGCAGACTTCGCGGACGGCGAGCAGGACTGGTTGAAACCCTTCAAGGACTCGCCGTGGATCGTCGACACGACGGGCGACATTCCCACGGTTTATCTGAACACCGGCGGAGTCGAGGGTCTTCTCGACATCCTCGACGGCGTGGGTGGTGACTCGGCAGAAAAGCTTCTGCGGGAAGTCACAGCGAGTCAGATTGCGCAGGATGCGTGGACCGCGATGTTCCACACGGCGATCGCGGATCTTGAATTCGACGAGGACGGTACTCCGCTCCTGCCCTCCGGCTGGCGAGGGCAGGTCTTGCGCATGATGCTGCCGGACATCCTGCCTGGCAGGCAACTGAACGATGCACTTTACGAGATCAACGAGCGTCGATCGAAGGGGTTCGGCTGGTCCGGTCTCCAGTCGAGCATCCAGTTTGCTGTCGGCAGGCGGACCCAGGTGACCAAGAAGCTGACAAACGGGGTGCGAACCGTGGTCCGGGGCGACGAAGGAGAGCGACGATGACGACCGTGATCGACGCGGATCTCCCGGCCACGCTGGGACTGTTGCCGGACTCCGTTGTGTCCGAATATCTCGGCCAGGGTGTCCGGTCCGGGCACGACAGTCCGCCACACGTGGCTCTGCGCAAGGCAGCGGAGGAACTTCCCGAGACGGAAGCACGTTGGCGCACCGCACCAGTCCGAGAGCTGCTGGTCGAAGCAATGCATCGCTTTGACGGCCAGCGGGTGAAGGCCGACGCTTGGCTCGCGCCGCGCCTGCACGCAACTTTGCGAATGACGAGAGCAGAGGCAGCCGACAGCAGGCGCTGGAACTACCTCTCCTTGATTGTTGGCCCGGACTACGTCGTCTGGAGACACCGCGGAAAAGAATCAGTCGCTGCCGGGCGATTCTGCGGCCCGCATTACACGCAGGCGCTGGCCAGATTGTGGTGGGCCGCGGAACTGTTCCGCAACGGTGGCGACTATCGGTCAGTGGAGGTCGCATGTCAGGTTCAGGATGTGCTGAACACCACCATGCGACTTGATGTCATCGATCACCGTCCGACCGCTCTCACCATCGTCGAGGTGCTGAAGCGTCTGACAGCTGCGGGCACACCGCGGCTCGGTGATCAGGTCAACGCACTTTCGTCGGCTGTGAACGCGGCCGGAAGCACGTTGATGTACGACATCCTTGCTCCGGACCAGGTGAATGACCCCTCGGCTTTGTACAACTGGATTGCGGACGCGGAGACCATGTCCGCAGTGCCCTGGGAGCGGTTGCCCTACGGCCCCGAAGATGGCGAGGTCAGTGCCACGGCGGTCAGGACATTGCTCCCACTCTTCGAGAACCTGCTCGCGGAAGCTCCGGTACGCCAACGCCCCAGGCATTCGTCTGACGATGAGGCCCCGAACTGAAAGATCATCACTGGACGGGTGGAGAGACGATGACTGAAACGAGCCGGATCGAAGGCGAGCAGCCATCGACCGCGGCGACGAAGCGGTTCAAGTCAGTCGAGATCTGTGCGGGCGGTGGCGGTTTGGCACTCGGTCTCGAGTCTGCAGGCTTCGATCCGGTCGTGCTGATCGATGATCACCTGGTGGCCTGCGAGACATTGCGGCTCAACCGCCCCGGCTGGGACGTTCTCGAGGCCGACCTGCGCACGTTTGATCCGAGCCTGCATCAGCAGACCTACGATGTGGATTTGCTGTCTGCCGGTCTGCCGCGGGTGAAAGGCGCCGCCGGCGCGTCCCGGGCGAATGGCAGTGACCCCGAGCTCGAGCTCATCCGGGCCACCATCTTTCTGGTTCACGGAATGCAACCCAGAGCGCTTGTGCTCGAGAACATGCCGGATCTCGTCACGAAGCCGGCGTTCGAGCCCATCAGACAATTCGTCCGAGACGAGCTTGTCCACTTGGGGTATGACCTCAGGTGGTTTGTTCTCAACGCGGCGGACTTCGGCGTACCGCAGGATCGTCGGCAGGGATTCCTCGTTGCTCTCAAGGGAGATGCGATCTACGCATTCGACGCGCCCGTTGGTCTTGCAACCAAGAGCACGGTCGGAGAGGCATTGTCCCGATCTATGGGATCCAGGGGTTGGCGTGGAGCAGCAGAGTGGGCGGCGCAGGCGGACAGGGTCGCGCCGACTGTGGTCGGTGGCTCGTGGAAACGGGGAGGTGCGGACCTCGGCCCAACCGGGACGAAGAGAGCATGGGCTCGGATAGGAGTGAACGGCCGTAGCCTTGCCGACCAGGTGCCTGGCCCGGATTTCCACTTCGATCCGAGCGCGGATCTGTCCGGCTTCGTCAAGCTGACGCTGGAGCAGGTGGCGACCTTGCAAGGGTTCCCGCCGGACTGGCAGTTCGCAGGGCGGAAGACCGCTCGCTATCGGCAGATCGGCAACGCTTCGCCACCGCCAGTCAGTCGCGCGGTCGGGCTGGCCCTCCGGGCCGCGCTGGAGGCGTGTTGATTGTGCGTGCCTGGTCGGTATGCGGCTAGAATCCGGCTCCATGAGAGGCAGCGCGGAGCAGATCGATCCGTCTGCTGAGGTGCAGATGGTGGACCTGTTCGCGGGGCCCGGGGGGCTGGATGTTGCCGCCCGTTGGCTGGGCGTGGCAGCGGTGGGGATCGAGTGGGACGCGAACGCTTGCGCCACGAGGCGCGCGGCGGGGATCCGCACCAAACACGCGGACGTCAGAGACTTTGGACCGAAGGACTTCCCGGCGGCCACTATTCTGACCGGGGGGCCGCCCTGCCAGACCTATACAGTTGCTGGGTCCGGGGCTGGGCGGCGCGCACTCGATCGGGTCTTGGCCTTTGTGAAAAAGATGGCGGCAGGCGAGTCCATCGGTTTGCATGAATTGGATGACGAGCGTACGGGACTTGTCCTCGAGCCATTGCGCTGGGCGCTCGAAGCTCACGCCCTGCAGCGCCCCTATGAGGCCATCGTCCTCGAACAGGTTCCCGCAGTACTGCCGGTCTGGGCTGGAATAGCCGAAGCGCTCGAGGGTATCGGGTACAAAGCGTCGTACGGAGTGCTTCACACAGAGGAGTATGGCGTGCCGCAAACTCGTCGGCGAGCGATATTGATCGCACGCCGCGACGAGAAGCCGGAACTGCCTGCCCCGACGCACCGCCGTTTCCGCCGAGGTGTAGAAAGACTCGCCGGTGACCCCGACCTACTGCCGTGGGAGACCATGGGGGGCGCACTGAAGCGATCCGGCGGGTTCACAGTGATCTCTAATTACGGAACCGGCGGAGATCCCAAGCTTCGCGGCCGGCGAACGTCGGTTGAGCCAGCTGCCACCGTCACCGGCAAGGTGTCCCGCAACCGACTGGTCTCGAGTGACGGAGCCGAGCTGGATCGGTTCACCCTTTCGGAGGCTGGGCGCCTTCAAACCTTTCCGGCGGACTATCCCTGGTCCGGTAAGGACGTATCCCAGCAGATCGGAAATGCCATCCCTCCGCTGCTTGCGGCCCATGTTCTGGCTGCAGCTCTACTGCGCGATGTCGAACAGGCAGCGCTGCGGGCTTTCGTGGACCAAAACTGGTTCAGTGTGAAGGATTCAGTCGTAATCAGCTAGCTCGACGCATCAAGGAAGGCTCTCTTCCGCGATCGCTGGGATGATCGATCCATGCTTGAGACCTCGGCGCGCCTGCTTCGGCTTTTGTCGCTTCTTCAGGTTCGGGTTGAGTGGGGTGGGCCTGAGTTGGCTGGGCGGCTTGGGGTTTCCACTCGGACCTTGCGGGCCGATGTGGAGAAGTTGCGGAATCTTGGGTACCCCGTGGAGGCTCGGCCGGGGGTTGCGGGTGGGTATCGGTTGGGGGCTGGGGCTGCGCTTCCGCCGCTTCTGCTGGATGACGACGAGGCGGTTGCCGTTGCTGTGGGGTTGCGGACGGCGGCTGCTGGGGGTGTGGCGGGGATCGAGGAGTCTTCGGTTCGGGCTTTGGTGAAGTTGGAGCAGGTGTTGCCTTCGCGGTTGCGGCATCGGGTCCGGGCGATCCAGGCCGCGACCGTTGCCGTTTCGGGGAACGGGCCGACCGTTGATGCCGAGGTACTGACCGTGGTAGCCGGCGCAATCCGGGCGAATGAGCGGCTTCGGTTCGACTACGTGAAGCGGGATCGGTCGACGGGGGTTCGTACCGTGGAGCCGCATCGGCTGGTCGCGTGGGGGCAGCGGTGGTACCTGGTTGCCTGGGACAACGAGCGGGACGACTGGCGGACGTTCAGGGTGGACCGGATCGCGCCGAAGACACCGAACGGTCCGCGGTTCACGCCTCGCGAGTTGCCGGAGGAGGACGTGGCCGAGTACGTCAAGACGGTGGTCGGGAAGTCGGCCTGGCAGTTCCGGGCGAACGTACGGGTGTACGCGTCGGCCGAGTACGTGCAGTCGCGGATGCCGATCCCGATCGACGCCGAGGTACTCGACGACGGGAGTTGTGTCGTCGAGTTCGGTTCCGACACGCCGGACCAGCTCGCCCTCTGGTTGGGCATGCTCGACTGCGACTTCGAGGTCCACGACAAACCAGAACTGTCCGCCGCACTCCGGCGAATGGGCGACCGGTACTACCGAGCGGCCGGCGACAAGCCGTGACGCTTCTCGAAGAGGTTGTTGTGGGACGTCAGCGCATCGGTCGCGGGCCTGGCGGTGGGGCTGGTCGGTTCGCGTAGTTCAAGGCCTTCGAGGGACGCGTAGGTCGAGGCTCGGAGGTTCGGAGAGAGGCAGACGGTACGGGTGGTCGCGTCGATGGTCAGGTCGAGGAGATCGAACAGCGTGTGCAAGTCGGCTCTGAGGAGCAGGCCATTGGTCACCACGTTTGTGTGGTCGCCCCGATATGGATAGATGTGGGCTGCTTCCAAAGCGGCGACGGCGTCGCAGCCGGTCAGGCAGCAGCGGTTGTCGTACGCGCGGAGAAGGGCGAGGCGGAACTGCGGTTGACCTCGACGTTGTGCGACGGAACGTTCGACGAACTGTCGAGCGTCCCCGACCGAGTCCACGGCCTCACGGTCAGCCTCGACCTTCCGCTGGATCGCCGGGGTGATGTCCGGTTCAAGACCTCGGCCGAGAAGTTCGCGGAGACGCGCTATGCCTTGGTTGCTGTCGATCCGGGTCACGCCGCGGTTGGCCAGGCCTGAGAACTCGCCGAGGTCCTGCAGCACCCTCCACGACTTGGTGCCGGGCTCCGGAGGCTGGGCGATCGCTTCGAGGTCGAAGCGGCTGACGTAATGACGTTCGGCGTGGTCGGGCCACGGCACGCCCTCGGTCTCGGTGACCGGGCGGGCGTTCTCGGCGGCCAAGGCATGCGCGATGAGGCCGCCGCCTCCGGTCTGCCAGAAGAACAGGTCGTCGCCCGCCGCGACGTCGTACCGGCGGGTGGTCGCCCAGACCCGGTGGTCCTTGGCGATCTGCCAGTTGCCGGCGCGGTCGCCGTCGACGTTGATGATCCATCCGGACATGGGGATGCCCCTCCAGCGAGAGATTCGCTGCGGGTGGAGGCATGTCCTGGATCGGAAGCCTGTCGGGCCGCTGCTTGCGGTTCGGTCGGACTAGTTCTTCGGTCAGATGTGGACGAGGTCGCCGGCGACCAGGCGCTGGAGGGCGTCGCGGGTTTCCCGGTCGGTGGAGTACAGGACGGTGCCGACCATCCCTCGGGTCAGCAGGACCTTGTACGTGTTGCGGACCAGACGGTCGAACGTCAGGTCGTCGACCGTCTTGCGATTGCGGAAAGCGGGATCCTTGTTCGCGTCCCGGACCGTGACGAACCGGTCGTCGCGCCAGACGAGGTCGGGTCCGAGGATCACGCCGCTCCAGTCGTACTCGAAGCCCTGGGCGGTGTAGACGCAGCCGACTTGGCCGAAGCCGTTCGGGTCGGTCGCCCACAGTGCGGCGGGCGGTGCGTCGCCGATCTTCCGGTCACCTTTGAGGTTCCAGGGCCGCGACCAGTCGTCGATCCGGACGTCGTGGACCAGCGTCTGGTCGGCACGAGGGTCGCTCCACGGCCAGCAGTACCCCGCGGCCATCCGGGCGCCGTAGCCGGCGTCGGCCTTCTCCCGCAGCATCGCCTCCATCGCGGCCGCGGTATCCGCGATCACGACCTCGAAGGACGGATCGCCCCTCCACGCAACGGGCTCACCGTCACCGAGACCGAGGAGCCGCAGAACCCACTGGACGTACTCCTCGCTCCCGCCGCAACGGAACTGCGCGTCGAGGTCGATCCGATGAACGTCGAGGCCGAGCGCGGCGGCGTACCGCTCGATGTCGGCGGCTGTGCCGAGTTCGCCGGGCTTGACCACCTGGTGTTCGTCGAGCAGGAAGACGGGGACCCGGGCTGCCGCGATCAGCTCGTCGATCTGCGGTCGGCCGGTCCGGAACTCGGCCTTGGTGTACCGGTCGACCGAGGTCTCACGGATCCGGTGGGCCTCGTCCAGGATGAGGACGTCGAGGTCGTTCGGTTCGGCGTCCATGAACTGGTTGAAGTACTTGAACATCCGCTGTACCCGCGGCTGCCGGTGACCGGCGACCTTGCGCAGGGTCTGGGTGAACGACCTCGAGCCGGTGGCGTGCAGCACGCTGCGGCCGCGGCGGGACAGTTCGCCGAAGAGCGAGAGGGCGATCACGCTCTTGCCGCTTCCGGGTCCGCCGGTGACGAGGACGATCGCCTTCTGGTCGCCGCGACGCGCCCGATCGACCTCGTGCAGGACCACCGAGTGGGCCAGCTTCTGTTCGGCGACCAGGACGAACTGCTCGCGCCGCTGGACCTCGTCGGCCGCGACGGCGAGCAGTTGCTTGGACGGTGCCACCGCCGACTGGATCAGCTGATCGGCGTACGGGCCGCCTGGAACCCCGGGGTCGAGGCGTTCACGGAGGAAGTCGGTGAACTCGGAGCGCCGGGCGCCGATGAACAACCGGCCGCGCTGGTCCTGCGGGTACTCGAAGAGATCCTTGACCGCGGTCTCGGAGTTCGCGTTGTGCAGGTACGCCGCGCCCGCGAGCGCGTCGTCGTCGCCGTCGAGGAATCGGGTGAAGTCGGCGAGATAATCGCAGTACCCGCGGACCTGGGCGACCGGGTGCAGTCTCGGATCCCGCGGGAAACCGTCGATGAGGACCAGTTCACGGTCGTCCTGCCAGGCCACGGCCCGGCTCCACTGCTTCAGCTCGACCACCACGTACGACGGTCCGCCGGTGCGCGGGTGGCGTCCGGCGAGGATGACGTCGGCGCGTTTCGAGGTGAGCGGGAGGTGGTGCTCGACCAGGACCTCGACCTGGTCGAGTCCGGCCTGGACGAGGTCCTGCGCCAGGATCGGCAGACTGCGTTCCCAGGACCTGACCTCGGCCGGGGCGACCCGGCGGCCGGTGTGGTGACGCATCTGCTCGGCGATCCTCGCGGCCAGGGACCCGTCCAGGGTGAGTTCGGCGAATCCGATGGCGGAATGGCGAAACAACGTCACAGCTGAGGTCCCCCAGGCAGCACGAAACAAGGTCGTGCGGGTGGGGGCCTGTCCTGTGAACCGGAAGCCCGTCGGGCCGCGACAAAGACTTTAGCCAGTACGCGCGGGGTGTGGAATCCGTGGCATGCTCGCGGCGTGTCAGATCTGATCGAGTTGCGAGACCGGATGCGGGCCTTCACCGACGAGCGGGACTGGGCGCAGTTCCACGACCCGAAGTCGTTGCTGCTCGCCCTTGTCGGCGAGGTCGGTGAGCTGGCCGAACTGTTCCAGTGGGTGCCGGCCGATCAGGCGATCGAGCGCGCCGCCTCCGATCCGCTCCGGCGGCGGGCGGCGGAGGAACTGGCCGACGTACTCGCATACCTCGTGCGGCTGGCTGATGTCCTGGACATCGACCTCGCCGAGGTCACGCGGGCGAAACTGGCCGACTCGGCCCAGCGCTTCCCGGCCGGCGACGTACGCGGTGAGGCGCCTGACAAGGCCCTGTGAGCCGACCTCGACTCGGGCTCTGGTGATGGACAGGTTGTGGGGGAGGCTTTCAGCATGGGGCTGGGAGGTGTGGGCATGGTGAACCTGTTCGTGAATGGGGAGGGGATGCGTGGGGGGCGGGTGCATCCGACGATTGCCGGGTACCCGTTCCTTGGGGAGGTGCGGACGGCCGCGAGGTACCGGTTCTACTCGGTGCGCGACGAGTTTCCCGCTTTGCAGGTGGCCGAGGACGGTGGGGCGGAGATCGCTGGGGAGTTGTACGACGTGCCGTTGGACGTGATTGCGGAGCGGTTCCTGCCTGCGGAGCCGCCGGAGCTCGAGCTCACCGTGGTCGAGTTGAGCGACGGGTCGTACGCGCTGGCGGTGGCGTTGCGGGCGGGGGAGTCGGGGTGGCATCGGGAGATCACCGAGTACGGCGGGTGGCGGGCGTACCGGGAGTAGCCTCTTGGTGTGGGCCTGGAGGGGTTCAATGCGGTGGACGCCGGCAGCGCCCGGGGGGAGTTGCTGACGTGCTGCGATGTGCCCTGGTGGGCGGATCGGTTGGTCGAGGGACGCCCGTACCCCGACCTCGCCGCCCTTCTCGACGCGGCTGACGAGGCGCTGGGTGAGTTGACGGACGCCGACGTCGATCGGGCACTGGACGCTCATCCGCGGATCGGTGATCGGGCGACGGGCCAGTCCGCCACTGAGCAGGGCGCGGTCAGGCGGGACACCAAAACGCTGGCCGCGCTCGCGGAGGTGAACCGGCGGTACGAGAAGCGGTTCGACCGGGTCTTCCTGATCTGCGCGACCGGGCTCGGCGCGGACGAGATCCTGGCCGCGGCCGAACGGCGGCTGGGCAACGACGACGCCGGGGAACGGGCCGTGGTCCGCGACGAGCTCCGCAAGATCGCGCTGTTGCGGTTGAGGAAGGTGGTTGGCGGATGATCAGCACACACGTTCTCGACACCACGACGGGCCGGCCCGCGGTCGGGGTGTCGGTCCTGCTGGAGGCGATCGACCCGTTCACGGTGCTCGGGTCCGGCGTCACCGACGTCGACGGCCGGGTCGGCGAACTCGGGCCCGCGCTCGGCCGGCCGGGCAACTACCGGCTGATCTTCGAGGCGTCCGCGTACTTCGCGAAGAACGGCCGGACCTGTTTCTTCCCGCAGGTGATCGTGGCGTTCACGGTCACGGATCCGGCCTCGCACCTGCACGTTCCGTTGTTGCTCAGCCCGTTCTCCTACTCCACGTACAGAGGGAGCTGATCCGGATGGCGATCGTCCTCGGCCCGAACCAGTACGGCAAGGCGGAGACCCGGGTGGTGCGGGTGTACCGGGACACGGCGCGGCACGAACTCCGGGACCTGGCCGTGAGTACGGCGTTGCGCGGCGACTTCGAGGCGGCGCACGTGACCGGTGACCAGGCTGCCGTACTGCCGACGGATTCGCAGAAGAACACGGTGTTCGCGTACGCCGCGGAGAAGGGGATCCGCACGATCGAGGACTTCGGCCTGCAACTCGGCCGGCACTTCGTCGAGGAACTCCCCGCGGTCGACGGCGCCCAGATCGGCATCGACGAGTACAGCTGGGACCGGGTCAACGACTACTCGTTCGTCCGGCGCGGCCAGGAGACGCGGACCACCGTCGTCACCGTGGCCGACGACCGGGCCTGGGTCGTGTCGGGGTTGAAGGACCTCGTGATCGCGAAGACCACCGGGTCGGAGTTCCGCGGGTTCCTCCAGGACCGGTACACGACGTTGCCGGAGACCGACGACCGGATCCTGGCCACCTCGCTGATCGCGCGCTGGCGGTACACCGGGACCGAGCTCGACTGGGACGCGTCCTGGTCCGCGATCAGGACGTTGCTGCTGACAACGTTCGCCGAGGTGTACAGCCACGCGTTGCAGCACACGTTGTACGCGATGGGCCAGGTGGTCCTGGAGCAACGGCCCGAGGTCGCCGAGATCCGGTTCTCGGCACCGAATCGGCACCACTTCCTGGTCGACCTGGAGCCGTTCGGCGTGGAGAATCCGGGCGAGGTCTTCTTCGCCGCGGACCGGCCGTACGGGTTGATCGAGGCAACGGTACTGCGGGACGACGGACCGGATCCCGGGCCCGCCTGGTACGCCGTACCGGGGTTCTGCTGACATGGACGTCGTCCTGCGGGCCCGGCGGGTCGTGACTCCATCGGGCGAGGCACCACGATCGGTCGGCGTCGAGGCCGGGCGCATCGTCGCGGTCGACGCCTACGACGCGCCCTCACCAGCCGACCACGTGATCACGCTCGAGGACGACGTCGTCCTGATGCCCGGGTTGGTGGACACGCACGTCCACGTCAACGAGCCCGGCCGGACCGCGTGGGAGGGGTTCCCCAGTGCGACCCGGGCCGCAGCGGCCGGCGGGATCACCACGATCGTGGACATGCCGTTGAACAGCGTGCCGCCGACAACGGACGTGGTTGCCCTCGACCTCAAACGGAAGTGTGCCGAGGGCAACGCCTTCGTGGACGTCGGGTTCTGGGGCGGCGTGGTGCCGGGGAATCTCGGGGAGCTGCGGGCCCTCCACGACGCGGGCGTGTTCGGCTTCAAGTGCTTCCTCGCGCCTTCGGGCGTCGACGAGTTCCCGCAGCTGAACGCGTCCGAGTTGGAGCGGGCGTTGCACGAGATCCACGAGTTCGACGGGTTGTTGCTCGTCCACGCCGAGGACGCCGGCACACTCGAACGCTCACCGGAACCGCACGGCCGGATGTACCGCGAGTTCCTCAGCTCCCGACCGCGTCGCGCCGAGGACGTTGCCGTGGTCACCGTGCTCGACCTGGCAGCGCGTACTGGTTGCCGGGTGCACCTACTGCACCTGTCGAGTACGGACGAGGTACCGCGACTCGCGGCCGCGCGTGGATCCGGGGTACCGGTTTCGGTGGAGACCTGTCCGCATTACCTCGTGTTCGTGGCCGAGGAGATCGGGGAGGGCGCGACGCAGTACAAGTGCTGTCCGCCGATTCGTGAGGCGGTGAATCGCGAGGAACTCTGGCGCGGGCTGGCCGACGGCGTGATCGACGCCGTCGTGTCCGACCATTCGCCCTGCCCGGCCGACCTCAAACAGTTCGACACCGGCGACTTCGATGCCGCCTGGGGTGGGATCGCGTCGCTCCAGGTCGGGCTCCCGGCGATGTGGACCCAGGCCAGCCGGCGCGGATACACGGTCAGCGATCTCGCCCGCTGGATGGCCGAGAGCCCCGCACGCCTGGCCGGGCTCACGGATCGTGGGTCGATCGAGGTGGGACGGCAAGCCGACTTCTGCGTGTTCGCTCCCGACGAGGCGTTCGTCGTCGACCAGGCGAAGCTGTGGCACAAGTGCCCGCTCACTCCGTACGACGGGCTCGCGCTGGCAGGCGTGGTGCGGAGTACGTGGTTGCGGGGCGAGCCGATCGAGGTCGACGGGGTACCACGAGGGCGGTTGCTCGTCCGGGGCGCTTCGTGAGCATCGACTTCACCCGCTGGCCCGACCTGGCGTCGCGGGATCTCGCCGGCAGTGTCGTGCTGGCCAACGACGAGCTGTTCGCCGAGCGGGAGAACCTGATCAAGCCGGGTCCCGCGGTGTTCTGGACCGAGGACTACGGCCCCAAAGGCAAGGTCTACGACGGCTGGGAGACCCGGCGTCGCCGCGAACCGGGGCACGACCACGCGGTGGTCCGGCTCGGCGTACCGGGCGTGGTGCGGGGCGTCGTCATCGACACCAGCTGGTTCAAGGGGAACTACCCGCCGGCCGCGTCGGTGGAGGCGACGAGTCTGGAGGGAGCGCCTTCGCCCGACGAGCTCGAGCGGGCTCGGTGGGAGACGCTCGTACCGGAGAGCGCGATCTCCGGGGACGCGGAGAATCTGTTCGAGATCACGGACCCTCATCGGTGGACGCATGTGCGGCTGTCGATCTACCCGGACGGCGGGGTCGCGCGGTTCCGCGTGCACGGCGAACCGGTCCCGGATCCGCGATTCCTGGACGGCACCGTCGACCTGGCCGCGGTGGAGAACGGTGCGGCCGTGGTGGCGTGCTCGAACGAGTTCTACTCGTCGCCGACGCGGCTGCTGCAACCAGGCCGAGCGCAGACCATGGCCGACGGTTGGGAGAACGCCCGCCGCCGGGACGACGGCAACGACCACGTGACGGTACGGCTGGCCGCGCGGGGAAGGGTCCGCCGGGTCGAGCTGGACACGTCGTACTTCGTCGGGAACGCGCCGGGGTGGGCGTCGTTACGGGGACTCGACGGTGCCGGCGGTGTACCGAGTGGGGACGATCCGCGCTGGTTCGACCTGGTCCCGCGAACGCGCCTGCAGCCGGATACGCGGCACCTGTTTCGATCGGCGACGGCGGCCGACGCGACGTTCGTTCGGCTCGACGTCTATCCCGACGGCGGGATGGCCCGGCTGCGCGTCCACGGTGAGCTGGCTGACGCCACGCTGCGAGCTTCTGTGCTGCGCTGGCTCGACCTGCTGCCGGCCGACCACGCGGTCCAGGTCCTGACGGCCGACGGCGGTCTGGCCGAGGCGGATGCGGTGAGGTTGACGGAGGCTCGGCCCTTCACCGGGACCGGCGTACTCCCTGCCGAGCTGCTCGCGCGAATCGTAGCCCGGTGATCACGGTGGGTGAGTTCTGGCCCGATCTGTTGGCGTCCGCGCGCGGAAGTCGTTGACTGTACGTGAGATGGCTGCCGTACCCGGGCGGTGCGGTGGGGGACGTACGGGGGACGGGCATGGACTTCCTGACACCGGTCGGCTGGGACGAGGCGCTCGAGCTGAAAGCGTCTGCTCCGGACGCGCTGCCGATCACCGGCGGGACCGACGTCATGGTCGAGCTGAACCTGACCGCGCGCCGGCCGACGGCGTTGCTCGACCTGACCCGGATCGCGGCGGCGCGGCAGTGGTCGGCCGAGGACGGGTTCGTCCGGCTCGGGGCCGGCGTCAGCTACCGCCGCGTGATCGACGAGGTCGGCGCCCTCCTGCCCGGGCTGGCGATGGCGGCCCGGACGGTCGGCTCACCGCAGATCCGGAACCGAGGCACCGTCGGCGGGAATCTCGGCGCCGCCTCGCCGGCCGGGGACAGCCACCCGCCGTTGCTCGCGACCGGCGCCGAGGTCGAGGCGGCGTCGGTCCGGGGAGTTCGCCGGATCCCGATCGACGACTTCTTCACCGGGGTCAAGCGCAACGCCCTGGCGCCCGACGAGCTGATCACGGCGGTCGTCGTCCCGATCAGCCGCGGACCTCAGCAGTTCAGCAAGATCGGTCCGCGGAACGCGATGGTGATCGCGGTCTGCTCGTTCGCGCTCGCGCTCGACCCGCAGCGGGAGGTGATCGGGACCGGGATCGGCTCGGCGGCCCCGACTCCGATCCGGGCCGCGAAGGCGGAGGCGTTCCTCACCGGCGAACTGCGGGAGCGCGATCTCTGGCATCGTCGGGGACCACTTCCCGAGTCGGTGGTCGAGCACTTCGCCGGACTCGTCGCCGCGGCCGCAGCACCGATCGACGACGTGCGCGGCACCGCGGCGTACCGGCGGCACGCTCTGTCCGTCCTGGCCCGGCGCACCGTGAACTGGGCCTGGGACGACTACTGGACGACCGGCCGGGCCGCGGCGTGAGGTGACTCGGATGCGGATCACGTGCACCGTCAACGGTCAGCCTCGCGACGCCGACGACGTCTGGGAGGGCGAGAGCCTGCTCTACGTCCTGCGCGAGCGGCTCGGTCTGCCCGGGTCCAAGAACGCTTGTGAACAAGGCGAATGCGGCTCGTGCACGGTGTACCTGGACGGCGAGACGGTGTGCGCTTGCCTGGTCGCCGCGGGCCAGGCCGACGGGCGGGACATCCGGACCGTGGAGGGGCTGGCCGACGGGGAGCGGTTGCACCCGGTCCAGCAGGCGTTCATCGAGACGGGCGCGGTGCAATGCGGATTCTGTACGCCGGGACTGCTCGTCCAGGTCGACGCGCTGCTCCGCGGCAACCCCGATCCGAGCGACCTGGAGATCCGCGAAGCGCTGGCCGGGAACCTCTGCCGGTGCACGGGGTACGAGCAGATCCTGGAAGCGGTCCACCTTGCGGCGTCCCGGAGGATCGGATGACCGCCACGGTGATCACCGGGTGCGCGATCGTGACGATGGACGCGACGCGCACCGAGTACGCGGACGGGTACGTCGTGGTCGACGGCCCCTTGATCGTGGCGGTCGGCAACGGTACCGCGCCGGACGTCGACGGAGCGGTCGTCGTCGACGGATCGGGATGCTTGCTGACACCGGGGTTCGTGAACACGCACCAGCATCTGTACCAGTGGGTGACGCGTGGTCTGGCGGTGGACGAGGGCCTCTTCGGCTGGCTGACCGCGTTGTACCCGGTGTGGGCCCGGATGGACGAGGAGATCGTGTACGCCGCGTCGCTCGGGGCGCTCGGCTGGTTGGCCCGGACCGGGTGCACGACGACGATGGACCACCATTACGTGTTCCCGTCCGCCGGTGGCGATGTGCTGGACGCGTCGGTCGAGGCGGCGCGCGAGGTGGGACTGCGGTTCCACCCGACCCGGGGATCGATGGATCTCGGCCGGTCGTCGGGTGGGCTGCCGCCCGACGAGGTGGTGGAGGACCTGGACACGATCCTGGTCCGGACCCACGAGGCGATCGCGGCGCACCACGACCCGTCGTTCGGCGCGATGCTGCGGATCGGGGTCGCGCCGTGCTCGCCGTTCTCGGTGAGCGCGCAACTGCTGATCGAGGCGGCTGGGCTGGCTCGCGAACACCGGGTTTCGCTGCACACCCATCTGGCGGAGACGCTGGACGAGGAGGCGTACTGCCGGGAGCGGTTCGGGTGTTCGCCGGTGGACTATCTCGACCGACTCGGCTGGCTGGGGCCTGACGTGTGGCTGGCGCATGCGGTGCACCTGGACGACTCGGCGGTGAAGAAGCTGGCGGCGACGCGGACCGGGGTCGCGCACTGCCCGTCGTCGAACGCGCGGTTGGGGGCGGGGATCGCGCGGACCCGGGATCTGCGGGACGCCGGGGTACGGGTCGGGCTCGGGGTCGACGGGTCGGCGTCGAACGAGGCGGGGTCGATGCTGGAAGAGGTACGGCACGCGCTGCTCTTCGCCCGGGCCGCTGGTGGGGCGGAGGCGCTGGGCGTCCGGGATGCGCTGGAGCTGGCGACGCTCGGGGGAGCCGCCGTGCTGGATCGGTCGGACGAGATCGGGTCGATCGAGCCGGACAAGCTCGCGGATCTGGCGCTCTGGCGGGTGGACGATCTGCCGCACGCCGGGATCGACGACCCGGTGGCGGCGCTGGTCCTCGGGTCGCCACCGCCGCTCGACCTCCTGCTGGTGAACGGGCGGACCGTCGTCGACCAGGACCACCTCGTCACGGTCGACGAGGAGACCGTCCGCGGCGAGGTCGTTGCCGCCCACAACAGGTTGATCAGGCGCTGACGGGATTGGTGGGGCGATGAGTTGGGGGACGAGGGTCCGGCCGGCCGAGGTGACGACCAGTGGGCGGATCGGTGACAGCGCTCAGCGCCCGGACGGGACGCTGAAAGTCACCGGTCAGTTCGCGTACTCGTCGGACCTCTGGATGGACGGGATGCTCTGGGGCGCTACGCTGCGCAGCCCGCATCCGTCGGCGCGCATCCGCTCGATCGACCTCACCCCGGCGCTCGCGACGCCGGGAGTACTTGCCGTGCTCACCCACGAAGACGTGCCCGGCCTGAACGCCTACGGTCTCGACCACCCCGACCAGCCGGTCCTGGCGAGCGATGTCGTCCGCTACCAAGGCGAACCGGTGGCGCTCGTAGCGGCCGATCACCCGGAGACCGCGCGCCTTGCCGCCGAACGCATCCTGGTCGACTACGAAGTCCTCACCCCTGTCACCGACGCCATGAGGGCCGTCGGCCACAGCTCCTGGGACACCCCGGCAGCGAACGCATCGCAACCGCTGGTGCACCCCGGCGGGAACTTGGTGCGGCACGTGAAGATCCGGAAGGGCGAGCCCGCGCCGCGAGCCGAGGCGGTCGTGGTCGGCGAGTACACGGTGGGGATGCAGGACCAGGCGTTCCTCGGGCCGGAGTCCGGGCTGGCCGTGCCGGGTGAGGACGGGGGCATCGATCTCTTCGTCGCGACCCAGTGGTTGCACGTCGACCAGAAGCAGATCTGCGCCGCGCTCGGGCTCGGCCCTGACAAGGTGCGGCTGACTCTCGCGGGTGTCGGCGGCGCGTTCGGCGGCCGCGAGGACCTCTCGATGCACATCCACGCCTGCTTGCTCGCGCTGCATACGGGCAAGCCTGTGAAGATTGTTTACAACCGGACAGAGTCCTTCCTCGGCCACGTCCACCGGCACCCCGCGCGGATGCGGTACGAGCACGGCGTCACGTTCGACGGTCGGATTGTCTACCTGCGGGCAAGCATCTATCTCGACGGTGGCGCCTACGCCTCCAGTACGCCGGCCGTCGTCGCCAACGCGGCCACCATGGGCGTCGGCCCGTACGACGTGCCGAACGTGCACGTGGACTGCTACGGCGCCTACACGAACAACCCGCCCTGCGGTGCGATGCGCGGCTTCGGCACGGTCCAGGCGGCCTACGCGTACGAGGCGCAGCTGGACAAGATCGCCATCGAGCTCGGCCTCGACCCGGTCGAGGTCCGCTGCCGGAACGCGCTGCGCGAGGGTTCGCGGATGCCCACTCATCAGATCGTCGACAATCCTGCGCCGGTACAGGAGCTGCTGCGCAAGGTGGAGGCGCTACCGCTGCCGCCGCAGCTCGACCCGACCAGGGTGGACCTGCGCGAACAACCCGGCGGCGTCTCCAACACGACCCACGGGGAAGGCGTTCGGCGAGGAGTCGGGTACGCGGTCGCGTTCAAGAACGTCGGCTTCTCGGAAGGATTCGACGACTACTCGACGGCCCGGGTCCGGCTGGACATCGCCGGCGGAGAACCGGTGGTCACCGTCCACACCGCGGCCGCCGAAGTCGGGCAAGGACTGGTCACGGTCCTCCAGCAGATCGTCCGCACCGAACTCGGCGTCGAGAACGTCGTCCTGGCTCCGGCCGACACGCGAATCGGCAACGGCGGTTCGACCTCGGCCTCCCGACAGACCTACGTGACAGGTGGCGCGGTCAAGGCGGCCTGCGACCTCGTCCGCGCCGACGTCCTCGCGATCGCGCAACAGGCGTACGGCCGGGTGGTTCGCGATCTCCGGCTGGCCGGCGGCAAGGTCACGTCGGCCATCGAGGGCAGCATCGCGAGCCTGGCCGACATCCTCGACGGCGCATCGGTCGAGCACACCGTCGAGTGGCGGCACCGCCCCACCGAACCGCTCGACCCCGAGACCGGCCGCGGAGTCGCCCACGTCCAGTACGCGTTCGCGGCCCATCGCGCTGTGGTCGACGTCGACACCGAGCTCGGTCTGGTCAAAGTGGTCGCGCTCGATTGTGTGCAGGATGTCGGCAAGGCGATCAACCCGCAGGCGGTCCGCGGCCAGATCTACGGCGGCACGGTCCAGGGACTCGGGCTCGCGCTGATGGAGGAGATCGTGGTCACCGACGGCCTCGTCCGGAACGCGTCGTTCACCGACTACCTGATCCCCACTGTCCTCGACGTTCCCCCGATGACCGTCGAGATCCTCGAGTACGCCGACCCCAACGCCCCGTACGGCGTCCGCGGCGTCGGCGAACCCCCGACCATCTCGGCCGGCCCCGCCCTCCTGGCCGCCCTCCGCCAAGCCACCGGCCTACAGCTGACCAGCGTTCCGGTCCACCCGGAACACCTCATCACCACCACCCGCACCCCCACCCGCGAGCTGGCGGACGCTGCCCGCGGTACACCGGGTCCGGCATCGAGCCCGGCGTCGAGGGTGGGGAACGACGGTGACGCCGAACGTCTGACGGAGGAGTCGAAGCGATGATCGCGCGGATCTGGCGGACGGGCCTGGACGAGGCGCGTGCCGCGGAGTACGACACTTTCGCGGTGGAGCGTTCGTTGCCGATGTTCCGGCGGCAGCCCGGCTTCCGGGCCGCGCTGTTCCTGCGGACCGAGCACGGCCGGGTGGCGATCACGTTGTGGCGCGATCAGGCGGCCGTGGAGGCGTTGGCCAGCTCGACCGACTACCAGGAGACGGTGGCCGCGATCCGCGCGACCGGCATCCTCCGCCCGCCGCAGACGGTCGAGATCCTGCCCGTCGACGAAGCCTGGCTGGCCGCCGACTTCGTCTGAAAGGCCCGCGGGAAGACCCGGACATGCCGCCGGCCGGTCTGGCGAGCAGACCGGCCGGGAAAGGGTCGGGTTCAGCGGAGACCGGCGAAGAAGGTGCGCAGGTCGGCGACGACGTCGTCGGGGCATTCGAGGGAGGCGAAGTGGCCGCCCTTGGCGTAGTTCGACCAGTGCACGATGTTGGTGTTGTCGCGGTCGGCCAGGGCGCGGATCGTCTTGAAGTCGTCCGCGAACACCGCGACGCCGGTGGGGGCGTTGTTCGGCTGCGGCTCGGCGCCGGAGTGGGCTTCCTCGTAGTGGTACCGGCCGGCCGCGGCGGAGGTGTTGGTGAACCAGTACAGCGAGACCTCGGTGAGGATCTGGTCCCGGCCGACCAGGCTGGTGCCGTTGCCGAAGTTGTTGAACAGCTCGTTCCAGGCCAGCTGCCCGACCGGGGAGTCGGAGATGCCGACGGCAACGGTCTGCGGGCGGGTCGAGTTGATCGCGTTGTACCCGCCGACCGACTGGAACCACTGCATGTGCTCCAGCGCCGCGTAGTCCTCGGGGGTGAACTTCTCGAACTCGGCCGGGTCGCCGGACGGGAACGAGAACAGCTGCAGCACGTGCAGCCCGAGGAACCCGGGCGGGTTCATGACGCCGAGCTCGCGGGCGATCATCGCGCCGCCGTCGGACCCGTGCACGCCGTACGAGTCGTACCCGAGCCGCCGCATCAGCGTGTCGAACGTCCGCGCCACCCGCGCCATCGTCCAGCCGCGGTCGGCCAGCGGCGTGCTGAACCCGAAGCCCGGGATCGACGGGACGACGACCGAGAACGCGTCGGCGTCCGATCCGCCGTATGCCGCCGGGTCGGTCAGCGGGCGGATCATGTCGAGGAAGTCGACGAACGACCCGGGGTAGGTGTGGGCCAGCAGCAGCGGCGTCGCGCCCTCGACCGCCGACGGGACGTGGATGAAGTGCACGGTCTGGCCGTCGATGTCGGTCAGGTAGTGCGGGAACTCGTTCATCCGCGCCTCCTGCTCGCGCCAGTCGAACCCGTTCTGCCAGTGGTCGACCATCTCGCGCAGGTAGTGGTTCGGGGTGCCGAGGTCCCAGTTGTCGCCGGGAGCCGGCTCGGGCAGCCGCGTCCGCGCGAGGCGGGCGAGCAGGTCGTCCAGGTCGGCCTGGTCGACGGTGACGGTGAAGGGCTTGAGCTCTGCGGTGTTGTTCATGTCTTCAAGGTAGGAGCCGTATAGGAAGATTAGATTCCTATTTGTGCCATCATCTTTTCCATGCGCGAAACCTCGTCCCGAGTGCTGTCCTTGCTGGCCCTGTTGCAGACCCGGCCGGCCTGGACCGGGACCGAGCTGGCCGAGCGGCTCGGCGTGAGCACGCGGACGATCCGCAACGACGTGGACCGGCTCCGCGAGCTCGGGTACCCGGTGGACGCGACCCGGGGTCCGTCCGGCCACTATCAGCTCGGGGTCGGGGCGAAGCTGCCGCCGTTGCTGCTGGACGACGAAGAAGCCGTCGCGGTCGCCGTGGGACTGCGGACCGGCGCCGGCGTCACCGGGATGGAGGAGAGCAGTACCCGCGCGCTCGCCAAACTCGAGCAGGTCCTGCCGCACCGGTTGCGCCGCCAGGTGAACGCGATCCACTCCACGATGTCGAAGGGCCCGGACAACACCGGTTCCAACGTGAAGGATCCCGAGGTCGCACCCGGCGTGCTCACCGCGATCGCGGCCGCCATCCGCGACGAGCACTACCTCCGCTTCGGGTACGAGGTCCCGGCCGACGCGATCAACGCCGTGCTGGCTGATGCGGTGGTGGCCGACGGGGCAATCGACACCAATGGGCAGGCGTGGAGCGGATCACGGCCGGAGGGCTGGCCGTTGCTCGTCGAGCCGTACCGCCTGGTCAGCTGGCAGCGGTACTGGTACCTGGTCGCCCGGGACGAGAAGGGCGACTGGCGCACGTACCGCGTCGACTGGATGGACCTGCGGATGCCGACCGGCCGCCGGTACCAGCCGCGCCCGATGCCCGACGACGACTACACCGACTTCGTCCTCCGCGACGTCGCCTCCACCGGCTGGAAAGTACACGCTCGCATCACCGTCTTCGCCTCCGCCGAAGAGGTCCTGTCCCGGATCCACGCGGCCGTAGGCATCGTCGAGTCCGTCGACGAGAACACCAGCGTCCTGATCACCGGCGCCGACTCCCTCGAAGTCGTCGCCGTCTACATCGGCATGCTCGGCCTCGACTTCCAGGTCACCGCCCCACCAGCCCTCGTCACCCACCTCGAAACCATCGGCACCCGCTACCTCCGCGCCATCCAGCCAAAGCCTTCCCAGGACGCGAACTGACCAGGAGGATGCTCCCCAACGCGACCTGAGGGCGGCCAATGGGGCGAAACAAGCAACCACGATCAGTCGGTGAGCTCAAGGACAGCGCCGAGAGGCATCTGAAGGAGTACACAGACCCAACGAAGAGCTATGCCTTCCGGACCTACGACGAGGCTGCGATCCACACGGACGAACTGACGCCGGCCGACGTCCTGATGGCGAATCTGCTGAGCTTGCGGCTGACGTGGAGAGAGGTCACTCCGCTGTTCGCGGAGGGGAGCGGGCCGAGCCAGGAGCTCAGACTTGCTCTGGACGACGCCTTGGCTGAGGCACGTGACCTGCCTCCGCTGGAGGACTGCACTGTGGAGCAGGCAGCGATGCCGGCACTGCGGACTGCGAACGACCTGACCGCGAAGGTACCGCGATGGACGATGGTGACGGTCTCGAAGGTGCTGCATCGGTTGGCACCGACGGTGCCCATCATCGATTCGTCGATCAGGGCGTTCTACGGGTCGGAGCACGGCGGAGAGCTGCGCCAGCGGATTCGCGCTGATCTGATCGCGAATCGAGCCTGGCTGTCGGACCTGGCGGTCGAGTTCCCCGTGCGGAAGCAGCCGATGGCGCTCACGCGCGTCGCTGACATCGTGATCTGGATGGACAGCAGATCTCCGTCCACCTGACCCCGCAGGACCTTTCTGAAGCTCAGACCCAGATGGCGCTGGGGTGGTTGTCGGAGAAGGTTTCTGGGGGGTCAGGGAGGGAGAAGGCCATACCGTAGGCGACTCGGAGGGCTGTCCAGGCTGCGGCGGTGGCGTTGAGAACGGTTTCGACGGTGACTTCGGTGCCGGTGAGGCCGAGGTCACCGGTGAGGTTGATGCCGGCGTCTTGGAGGAGGGTGAGGCGGCGGTCGGCGCCGGCCCAGGTGGTGCTCTCGTCGGTGAGGGGCTGACCTGCGAGCCGGGCGAAGCTCACCTCGGGGTGGACCTCGACGACGATCCGCGGGTGGGCCGCGCGGATCCACTCGTCCACTTCGGCGACCACGCCGCCGGTGACCGCGGCACGGGTCGGGGTCGTGGGGATCGAGGCCGCGAGCATGCCGACGGCCTTGCGGGCGAGTTCGTCGGCTCTGCGCGATCCTTCGTCGGGGAGCCCGATCGGTACGTCGATGGCCACCACGGTGAGTGGCTGCTCCGCCTCGGCCTGGGCGATCAGGTCCGCCAGGTCGGCGGCGATCCAGGCTCGCAGGCTCTCACCGTCGAGCAGGACGCCGACCCAGCCGGTCTTCGCGGCGTCGACTCCGAGTACTCGTGCCATCCCCGCTCCGATCCCCGTTGGTGCCGTGATCATCGACGCAACAGGAGCGCGGCCGGGTCGTCAAGGGTCAGAGCCCGTGTCGCTTCAGGAAGCTGACCGTGCGCGCCATCGAGGTCGGCCAGGCCGGACCGAAGGCGTGCTCCTCCCCGGGATACGTGTACATCGTCGCGTCCTTGCCCGCGGACTTCAGCGCCGCCAGCGTTTCGCGGGACCACGCGATCGGGCAGGTCGAGTCGGACGCGCCGTGGTGGATCAGCAGCGGTTCGGTGACCCGGCCGAAGAAGTTGATCGCGGACAGGTTCCGCCAGAACGCCGGGTTGCGCGCCGGTTCGCCGTACGTGCGCAGGATGGCGTTCGAGACCTGGGTGTCCTCGCGGGTCCAGCGGTTGAAGTTGTCCACGGCGTCCGAACTCACCGGGGCGAACACGACGCCGGCCTTGACCAGCCCGGGTTGCGCGACCAGCACGTTGTACGTGATGCCGCCGCCCATCGAGCGACCGAGCAGCCCGATCCGCTCGGGGTCGACGGACTGCGAGGTCCGCAGCGCGTGCACCGCGTTGATGACGTCCTCCGTGTACCCGAGCCGCAGATCCAGCTCGGACCGTGGATCGTCGGACGACTGGGCGTGGTTGCGGTAGTCGGTGTGCAGGACGACGTACCCGCGCCGGGCGAGGTAGTCCTGCTCGCGCATCAGGCCGCGGCCGTTGGTGTAGATCGCGGGATCGATGTAGCCGTGGTTCAGCACCAGCGCGGGATGCGGCCCTGGAGTCGTCGGTAAGTTCATGATCCCGGAGATCCGCAGGGCCCCGCTGCGGTACGTGACGAAGTACCGCGTGTACGCCGCGTTGCGCGCCAGCACCCGGCCGACGCGGAGATCGCCCCCGTTGTACTTCTTCGCCATCAGCGCCTGGAGCGAGACGGGGTGCGCCGCGGGCGTCGACGGAGGAGGCGGCGTCGTCGCCGGCGAGATGGGGGAGGTCACCGGCGACGACGGGTTGGCCGACGGTCGACCGGGCGACGAGTTGGTCGGGGGCGCTGACTGCTGCGGGGCGGTCTCATCGGCCGAGGTACAGGCGGTGGCCGCAGTCAGCCCGAGGACGGCGAGGACCGCCCACTTCATCCGCCGTCTCATGGCGTCCAGTGTCACTCGCGCGGCGGGGAGACGAGCGAAAATCCGGGCAACGATTCGCCCGGCGGACTCTGCGATGGTGCATCGAGCGATACGGCCGGGCGCGGGCTCGGTGTGTAGGCGAGCTTGTGAGGGTGCTGGGTGGGTGAGGCGGTGCTCGGCGTCTGGGGCGACGTCGAGTACCGCCTCACCCTCGCCCTCCCCGGTGGGGAGGGGGTCCGTTGTCCGGAGAGCCGCGCCCAATCGGTCCTCCGGACTTCCCACTTGGTGGCTAGCGGCGGACCGTCAGTTGCGCGGTCAGGCTGCCCAGGGTCACCGTGTGGACGCCGGCCGGTGGTGCCTTCACCGGGAAGCTCACCACGGTCTCCCGACCGGCGCGGACCGGGATCGCGCGCTGCTGGACGACCTCGCCGTCGATCCGCAGCGCTGCGTCGTACGTGCCGGCGGCCTCGCCGACGTTCTTCAGCCGCGCGGTGACCAGGGCCCAGCCCTTGGCGTGCACGGTGGTCGGTGTCAGCTTCAGGCCGGTGAGGGCCCACCTCGCCTCCGGACCGGCGACCAGATCGTGGACGAAGATGTCGGACCGGTGATTCGTGTCGTCGCCGACCAGGTTCGTCGAGGTGCTCTGGAAGCCGACGTACCGGCCGTCGCCGCTGAGGTTCGGCAGTTCGGCCCGGCCGTCACCCTGGACGCCGAGTGGACCGCCGGACACCCGGGTCGTGGTCCCGGCGGCCAGGTCCCGGACGAACACGTCGGCCTTGCCGTTAGTGTCGTCCGCGACCAGGTTCGTCGCGTCGCTGTAGAACGCCACCTTGGCGCCGTCGGCGGTGATCGACGCGGCGAACGACCAGTCGTTGCCCGGCGCACCGTCCGCTCCGGCCGAGGCCAGCTCGGTCGTCCCGGTGGTCAGGTCGTAGACGTACAGGTGCGAGACCCACGACGGCGCACTCCGGTTCTCGAACGCCACCTTGCGGCCGTCGGCGGTCAGCACCGGCGAGGTGTTGTCGCCCGGGTTCGGGCCGGCCACCCGCCGGGTCGTCCCGTTCTGCCGGTCCCGGACGAAGACGTCGCGCTGGAACTCGACATCGTCCTCGCTCAGGTTGGTCGCGTCGCTGTTGAACGCCACGTACCGGCCGTCCGCGCTGATGGACTGCTCCCGCGATCCCGCGTTCGCGTTCCCGCCGTCGGGTGCGACCGAGATCCGTTCGGTGACACCGGTCTGCAGATCGCGGACGAACACGTCGGTCTGGCCGTTGGTGTCACCGGGGACGAGGTTCGTCGAGTCGCTGTTGAAGGTGACGTACCGGCCGTCCGCGCTGAACGACGGGGCCGAGGACAGGCCGTCGCCAGGCGCGCCCGACGGCGTCACCGAGACCATCACCGTCCGGCCGGTCTGCCGGTCGTGCACGAACGCGTCCGTCTGCTGGTTGGTGTCCCCGTCGACGAGGTTCGAGGCGCCGCTGTTGAACCCGACGTACCGGCCGTCCGAGCTGAGCGTCGGCGACAGCGAGAAGCTGTTGCCCTGCGCACCTTTCGACGACACCGAGACGCGCTCGACGGCCCCGGTCCTCCGGTCGGTGACGAAGACGTCGAGGTCGTTGTTGGTGTCACCGGCCACCAGGTTCGACGCGGCCGACGCGTACGCGACCACGCTGCCGTCGGTGTTCAGCTCCGGCCACCAGATCTCCGCGTTGCCCTGGGCCCCTTCCGTCGAGGTGGACACCCGCTGGGTCGGGAACGGCCGCGGCAGCGCCAGGTCCACCCGGCCCTGGTTCCGGACGACCACGGAGGTGGCCGGTGTCCGCGAGATCCCGGGAGCGTTGGCGACGACCTGGTACCGGCCCTCGGGCACGTCGCGAATCGTGTACCGGCCGTCCCGCGCCGTGGTCGCGACGAGCTGGTCCGGCACACCCTGGACCGTGACGGTCGCCCCGGGCACCGTCGAACCGGTCGGGCCGTAGGTCACCCGCCCGCTGATCGTGCCCCAACGGGTCCGGTCGAGCTCGATCCGTACCGCGGTGAGCCGGTCGGCCTGGACCTGCGCGGAAGCCGAGCCGTCCTGGTAACCGAAGCGGGCGAGGTCGAACCGGTACGTACCCGGCGCGACCCGCAGCTCGAAGACGCCGGCCGCGTCGGTCGTCACCTCGCGCCCGGAGGACAGCGTGACCGTGACTCCGCCGAGCGGCTTGCGCGACTTCTTGTCGGTCACGACGCCGCGGATCCCGCTCTGCAGCCCGGCCTCGGTCACGGCCGCGAGGGCGTCGATCCGGCCGCGTCCGACCCGGTCGTTCGGCACCGCGCCGTACCGGTCGTCGCTGATCGAGGTCCCGGCGAGGATGTCGAGCGCGTCGTCGACACTCAGATCGGGGCGCGCCTGGAGCATCAGGGCGACCGTGCCGGAGACGTGCGGGGTCGCCATCGACGTCCCGCTCAGCAGGCCGTAACCGCCGTCGGGCAGGGTCGAGTACACGTCCACACCCGGCGCGGAGATGTCCGGCACGACGAAGGACTCGGGCCATTCGGCAGGGGCGTCGATCCAGTCGGTGCGGTGCACGGTGCCGCCGCAGGACCAGTCCGGTACGTCGTCGTTGACGTCGGTCGCACCCACGCTGACCGACTCGTACACGTTGCCCGGGCTGGACGATCCGCCCGGCAGACACTCGTTGCCGATGGCAAAGGCGGGGAAGACGCCGGCCCGGTGCAGGTTGCGGACCGGTTCGATCATCTCGTCCTCGTAGCCCTCGGCGCCCAGGGACATGCTGACCACGTCAGCGGGTTCTCCGGTCGGCCGGCCGTCGGCGTCGTACGGCGCGAGCGCCCACTCCATCCCCGCGATCACCTGGGCCAGCGAGCCGGAGCCGTTCGGGATCACCAGGCCGGCCATCAGCTCGGCGTCCGGCGCGACGCCGATCCGGGTCCCCGAGGCGTCGCCGCCGGCGATCGTCCCGGCGACGTGCGTGCCGTGGTAGCTGCTGTCGTGCGGGGCCGAGTGCACCGGTTCGCCGCCGGCACCGAACTCGAGCCAGCCGCCCGGGTGGTCGGGATCCGCCGCGTCGGCGCTGACCAGCTTGCCGGCCAGGTCGGGGTGGGTGATGTCGATACCGGTGTCGAGGACAGCGACCCGGACGCCGTCACCGGTGAGACCGCGCTCGGTCTGCACCCGGTCGGCGCCGATCTTGGCCAGCCCCCAGGTGACGTCCTCGGCCGCGGCGGTGCGGGCCGGCGTCTGCTCGGGGGTGGTGAACTCGAAGTTCGGGATGATCCGGTCGACCAGGGCGATCCCGGCGAGCGCGTCCAGGGTGTCCGGCTTGGCTCGGACCAGGACCATGTTCTTCAACCAGAAGGTGCTGATCACCTCGTCGCCGTGTGCCTCGACCGTGTCGAGCACCGGCTGCTGGGTCTCCTGAGCAGCGGCCTCGAGCTCTGCCGGCACCTGCTGCCGGGCAGCGCTCCGGGCGCCCGGGGCGGTGGGCACGGTCAGGTCGGGGCCGAGAATGACAGCGGCCTCGATCCGGCCGTCGGCGGACCGCTTCGCCTTGGCGCCGTCGAGCAACGCCGGATCGATCTTGCCGCGTAGGCGCTCACCTGCCGGCCCGGCGCCGGCGTCCACGGCCGCCCTCCCGGCGGTACCGGTCGGGGAAACCGCGGCCGGCCCGACCGAGGTCGCCGTCGACGTCCCGATCGGTGGGGAGGCCGTAGCGACGGTGACGGACAGGGCGAGGGAACCGGACAGCACAGCGGACGCGGCGAGCCACCACCGGACGGGGCGGCGGACGGACAACGACATGGGCACTCCTCGAACCGGCACGCGTCGGTACCGGACCGCGCAGGTCACGCGGCCCGGGGCCAAGGGCAGTGCCGGAAAGTCGAACGGGTCGGGCGGAACAGAACCGGAAACCATGGGGGACCGGTCCAAGAACATTGGCATTCGATCCATGCACTGACAAGCTGTTCCGGCGACGACTTCCGGTCAGCTGACGGGATTACGACAGGGGGAGCAGGAGTGCTGGAGACGATCGGACTCGGGCCGGCCGACGAGCGGGTGTACAACGCCCTGGTCCGGCGGTCGCGGGCGACCGCGGTCGAGTTGGTCACCGATACCGAGACGCCGCCCGCCGCGGTCCGCCGATCACTGACCACCCTGGTCGGTCTCGGCCTCGCGACCAGGACGAACGGCCGCCCCGCCCGGTACGTCGCGGTCGCCCCCGACAGCGCGCTCGAGGCGATCCTGCGCCGGCGCGAGAGCGAGCTGCACGACGTCCGGTCGCACGTCCGGACGTTGATGGAGATGTACCGCGCGGGTGCCCGGTTCGCGCATCCGGGCGAGCTGGTCGAGGTGGTGTCCGGACGGGACGAGGTGAATCACCGCTGGGTCGAGCTGCAGCAGAACACCCGGACCGAGATGCGTGGCTTCGACCGGCCGCCGTATGCCGCTCCGCAGGCGCACACCGAGTCGAACCCGGTCGAGCTGGACCTGCTCGAACGTGGTGTGAAGTACCGGGTGATCTACGACCGGACCGTGCTCGAGCTCCCCGGCTGGCTGGAGGACGTGACGCGCGGGATCCGGCACGGCGAACAGGCCCGGATCGCGGCCGGCCTGCCGATGAAGCTGGCGATCTCGGACGACCGGCTGGCCCTGATCCCGCTGCTCCGGATCGGCGACGCCGCGCTGACCGCGTCGTACGTGATCCATCCGTCGCCGTTGCTGGACGCGTTGATCGCGTTGTTCGACCTGGCCTGGGAACGCAGCGTTCCGGTCCGGGTGACGATGCCCGACGCGGGCGTGGACGAGGCACCGGACGACGAGCTGACCGAGGAGGAGGTCAAACTCCTCACCCTGCTGGCGTCAGGCGCAACCGACAAGGCGGCCAGCCGCGCCCTGGGGTGGAGCGAACGCACCGTCCAGCGTCACGTCATG
Organism: Kribbella amoyensis; assembly: GCF_007828865.1. Lineage (NCBI taxonomy): Bacteria > Bacillati > Actinomycetota > Actinomycetes > Propionibacteriales > Kribbellaceae > Kribbella > Kribbella amoyensis. The sequence continues at coordinate 146,863 of NZ_VIVK01000003.1, read as the reverse complement.
CGCTTGTCCCAGCGAGTCGGCGCCCGGACCCGCTTCCAGCTCGCGATGGAGGCGACGAGGCGCGACTGGATCTAACGGAGCCAGGTCAGGCTGGTCTCGGTGTCCGTGGTCGGCTTGTACTCGCAGGCGACGACGCCTCGGTACCCGGAATCGCGCAGTGCGTCGAGCGTCTCGTCGAGCGGAAGGGCACCGGAGCCTGGTTCGCCGCGGCCGGGGGAGTCGGCGAGCTGGACGTGGGCGAGGTTCCGGGCGAGCGCGGTGGCGGTCGGGACGAGGTCGACGCCGTTGCTGCCGAGGTGGAAGGTGTCGAACAGCAGCGACAGATTGTCGACATTCTTCAATGGGCCGTCGAGCAAGGCGAGGACGTCGTCGGCAGTCAGCAGCGGATAGCGGCCGTTGAGGCCCTCGGTCAGCGGCTCGATCAGGACCGTGCCTCCGAAGGCGCCGACGCCTTCGGCCGCCGAGCGGATCGCGGTGACGGCGCACTCCTGTTGCTCCGCGGGGGACCAGCGATCGTCGAGCTGGCCGTAGAGCAGGTTGAAGAGCCGGCAGCCGGTGCGTTCGGCGATCCGGGTGATCGCGTCGACATTGCTCGCCAGCTCGTGCTGCCGATCGGGGTGCGAGGCGATCCCGCGTTCGCCGGCCGCCAGGTCGCCGCCGAAGAAGTTCAGCGCGCTCAGCGAGACTCCGGCGGCCTCGATCGTCGCCACCAGCTGGTCGATCTCGGACTCCGTCGCGCCGGGTCCGGGGAAGGGCCACCAGGACTCGACCTGGGTAAAACCGTGGCGTGCGGCCGCGGCGTACCGATCGAGGTAAGGGAGCTCGGTGAACAGCATCGAGACGTTCGCGCTCAGGGTCAGGCCGCGGTACTCCATGACAAAAAGACTAGCAGCAGCTCTTGCCTGCAATGCTATCTTGTCTAACAATTCTGGCACCACCTCGCCGATCCGGAAGGGACCGCCGATGCGCGCAGAATCCGACACAGCGCCCGAGCAGGCTCTCGCGAACGACCAGGCTCCCGACCAGACTCCTGAGCAGACTGCCGACCAGGCTCCGGTCGACGAGCAGGTGTTCGTGGACGCGCGGGCCGAACGGAGCCCGGACTGGCCGGACCGGGCGACCCGGTGGGCGCAGATCACGCTCGCCGAGGACGACCCCGAGCACTTCGATCTCGACTTCTGGCTGGACCTGATGCGGGACAGCCGGTCGAACGCGACCTGCATCAGCGCGGGCGGGTACATCGCGTACTACCCGACCACGATCAAGTACCACTACCGCAGCAAGTACCTCGGCGACACCGACCCGTTCGGCGCCCTGGTCGACGGCGCTCGCGGACTCGGGATGAGCGTGATGGCGCGCGTCGATCCGCACGCCGTGCACGCGGACGCCGCCGACGCGCATCCGGACTGGCTGGCCCGCGACATCGACGGCAACCCGCTCGAGCACTGGGCGCACCCGGACATCTGGCTGACCTGCGCGTACACCACGTACCACAGCGAGTTCATCACCGAGGTGGCCCGCGAGATCGTCCGCGAGTACGACGTCGACGCGGTGTTCGCGAACCGGTGGGAGGGGTACTACGGCATCTCCTACAGCGAGGCGGCACGCCGGTCGTTCCGGGACGAGACCGGGCTCGAACTGCCGGCCAAGGAGTACGGGGAGAACTGGCACGAGTACGTCGGCTGGCGGCGCCGGCACCTGAGCCGGCTGGTGACGATCTGGGACGAGGCGGTCCGCGATCTTCGTCCGCACGCCCGCTTCATCCCGAACCTCGGCGCCCTCGGCGCGCGCGATCTCGACCGCGAACAGGTCGAACGGCACTATCCGATCTTCTTCATCGACAAGCAGGGCCGGTCCGGTACCGAGGCGCCGTGGTCGGCGGGCCGCAACGGCAAGCGGAACCGCGGGGTGTTCCCGGATCGCCCGGTCCGGCTGATCACCTCGGTCGGTCCGGAGCACCACCAGTACCGGTGGAAGGACTCGGTCGCGCCGGCCGAGGAGACGAAGACGTGGATTGTCGACGGTTTCGCGCACGGTGCGCTGCCGTGGTTCACGAAGTTCAACGCGAGTGTCCCGGATCGGCGGTGGGTGCCGCCGGTGGTCGAGGCGTTCACCTTGCACGCTCAGGTTGAACCGGTGCTCGAAGATCTGCGGATCACGGCCGAGGTGGCGCTCGTCGATCCCACCCGGGCCGGGCAGTTGCGAGCCGGCGAGAAGGTCTCCCAGCACGATGACGGGTTCTACCAGGCGCTGGTCGAGGCGCGGGTGCCGTTCGAGTTCGTGTCCGACCAGGCGCTGACCGCGGACCGGCTGAACCAGTACAAGGTGCTCGTGCTCGCGAACGCGGAGCAGCTCGGCGACGACCAGTGCGCCGCCCTCCGCGCGTACGTCGAGCAGGGCGGGTCGCTGGTCGCGGCGTACCAGAGTTCGCTGTTCGACGAACGAGGGGAAGTGCGCGCCGACTTCGGTCTGTCGGACGTACTCGGGATTCACCTGGTCGAGCCGAGCCGGGCGGTGAAGAACAACTACATCGCGTTGACCGACGAGCACCGGCTGAACGAGGGCTTCGGGGACACGACCCGCATCATCGGCGGCACCGAGATCCTCGGGATCGAAGCGGATCCGGACGCCGTGGTGCCGTTCCGCTTCATCCCGGACTTCCCGGATCTGCCGATGGAAGAGGTGTACCCGCGGAAGGGGCCCGATCGGCCGGGTGTGGTGTGCCGCGAGCACGCCGGTGGTGGGCGGACGGTGTACTTCCCGTTCAACCTGGGCGCGATCTTCTGGGAGGCGCTGCAGTCGGATCACGGCCGGCTGATCGCGAACGCGGTCGCCTGGGCCCTCGGCAAGGACCCGGACGTGACCGTCGAAGGCGCCGGTCTGGTCGACGTCGCCGTCCATCAGGGCGAGGGCCAGGTGGCCGTTGCCCTGGTCAACCTCACCAACCCGATGGCGATGCGCGGACCGATCCGCGAAACCCTTCCGCTCCCGCCGCAGACCGTCACGGTCGCCCTGCCCACGGATCCGGCCGGGGTCGAGGTGAGACCGAAGGTGCGGCTGGTGGTCGCCGGGGTGGACGTGGAGCCGATTGTCGACAATCAGCGGGTCGTGGTCACGATTCCGACCGCCGGCCTGCTCGAGATCGTGCACGTGGACTGGAGGCAGTGATGCGGATCGGATTTGTCGGACTGGGCGTGATGGGACGCCCGATGGCCCGCAACCTGGCGGCGGCCGGGCACGACCTCGCGCTGTACCGGGCGAAACCGGACGTCGACGGGCACGCCTGCGAGTCGGCGGCGGACGCGGCCGAGCGGTCGGAGGTCGTGATCCTGATGCTTCCGGACACGCCTGATGTCGACAATGCACTCTTCGGCGCGGACGGCGTCGCCGAGGGACTGAAGCCCGGATCGCTGGTGATCGACATGAGCTCGATCTCGCCGACCGCGACGAAGACTTTCGCGCGGCGGATCGAGGAGCTCGGCTGCGAGTACCTGGACGCGCCGGTGTCCGGTGGTGAGGTCGGGGCGCAGCAGGCGACGCTGACGATCATGGTCGGCGGCCGGCCGGAGGTGTTCGAGCGGGCCCGGCCGATCTTCGAGGTGCTCGGGAAGAACGTGACGCTGATCGGCGGTCCCGGTGCCGGGCAGACCGCGAAGGTCGCCAATCAGATCGTCGTCGGGTTGACCATCGAGGCGGTCGCGGAGGCGTTGCTGTTCGCCGAGAAGGCGGGCGCCGATCCGGCCGTCGTGCGGGAGGCGTTGCTCGGTGGGTTCGCCTCGTCGCGGATCCTCGAACTGCACGGTGAGCGGATGATCAACCAGGCCTTCGATCCCGGCTTCCGGATCCGGCTGCATCGCAAGGACCTCGCGCTCGCGATCCAGGCCGCGAACGAACTGGACCTCGCGCTCCCCAACACGGCCGCCACCCAGCAGCTGATGAACGCGGCGATCGCGGACGGCGACGGCGACCTCGACCACTCCGCCCTGCACCGAACCCTCCGCCGGGGCAAATCGTGAAGCCGGCGGAAGCGGTCGGGTTCGGGGAGGTGACGCCGGCGCCGGAGGGAGAGCCGGGCGAGGTGGTGGGGGAGAAGGCGGAGCGGGCGTTGTGGTGGCAGGAACCGTTCCGGATGTTCCAGACGAACCTGCGCGAGATCGACGCGGGCCTCGATGTCGAGGAGGTGCTGGACTACCTGGTGGAGTTCGGCGCCGACACCTGGCTGCTGAGCGTCGGCGGGATCCTGTCCAACTATCCGACCGACCTCGACTTCCAGACCCGCAACCCGTACCTCGCGCAGCGGGCTTCGGGTGACCTCGTCGGCGACGCGGTGCAGGCGGCGAGCCGGCGCGGGATCCGGGTGATGGGCCGGATGGACTTCTCCAAGATCGACCACCGGCGGGCCGAGCGACATCCCGAGTGGTGCTTCGTCGACGTGGCCGGCGATCCGCAGGTCTACAACGGGCTGACCAGCGTCTGCCCGAGCGGCGACTACTACCAGGTGAAGCTGTTCGAGGTCCTCGACGAGGTGCTCGACCGCTATCCGATCGACGGCTTCTTCTGCAACTGGATGTCGTTCAACGAGGTCGACTACAGCCGCCGGAACCGCGGGGTCTGCCACTGTCTCGCCTGCACCGCCCGGTACGCCGCGTACGCGCCCGGCGAGAGTCTTCCGGAGGGCAAGGAGTCACCCGGGTACGAGACGTGGCAGCGGTTCTCGCGGGAGGTGCTGGCCGAGCTCACCGGCCGGATCCGGGACCACCTCGCGCGCCGACGGCCGGAGGCGCCGCTGGTGCTCGGGGATCGCGCGGACATCGTCTTCCACGAGGCGAACAACGCGGTCGGCCGGCCGTTGTGGCACCACCGCACCAGCGAGGCGGTGAGCGCGGCGAAGACGTACCGGCCGACGGTGCCGGTGCTGACGAACTCGGTCGGCTTCGTGGACATGCCGTACCGGTCGGCGGGCGAGGAGCCGCACCACTTCGCGCAGTACCTGGTGCAGGCGATCGCGCGCGGTGCCAACCCGTCGACGTACATCATGGGTACGCCTGTCGACAATCCTTATGCCTGCTTGGGGATCGCGGGTGAGCTGACCAGATTCCACCGCGACCAGCACGAGGTGTACCGCGGGCTCGGGCCGGCCGCGGAGACGTTGCTGGTGCGGCCGGACCAGTTCAAGCCGGGTGCGACCAGGGAGTTCCAGGGGCTGTACCTCGCCCTGGTCCAACGGCACGTCCCGTTCGACGTCGTCCCCGAGGAACGGCTCGCCGAGGTGGAGCTGGCCAGGTACCGCGCGGTCGTGCTGCCCGATCTCGGCGGACTCGCGCCGGCCTCCGCGCAGGCGGTCGACGCGTACTGCCAGGGCGGCGGCGCGGTGGTTGCCACGGGCAACAGCGGGGTGATCGCCGAGGAGATCCAGCTCGCCTGCCTTCCGGCGACCCGCAGGCTCGCGAGTCACGACACCGAAGAGGCGACCAGGTCCCTCCACCTCCGCACCACCCCGACGGGGGTGCGGGGGGCGAGTGGGGTGGGTGGAACGGCGGGCGTCGGCGATGGTCGGATTGTCGACAACGGGATTGTGCCCGTGGTCGGGGCGTTCGATGTGGTCGAGCCGAAGGCAGGGGCCGAGCTGGGGCTACTCGCGTTGTCGCGCGCTCCCTACGGCCCGCCGGAAAAGTGTTACGGGCATCTGGAGCTCGAGCATCCCGGCCGGCTGCGCGCGGAGTACGGGAAGGGCCGGGCCGTGATGTTGCCGTGGACCGTCGGCCGCGCGTATCGCGAGGTCGGGTTGTCGGCGCAGCGGGATCTCTTCGTGGACGAGGTCGTCCGGGCCGGGGGTCCGCAGGTCGCGACCGGGCTGCCCGAACAGGTGGAGATCGTGCTCGGCCGATCCGCGGCCGGGACGGTGATCCATCTGCTGAACAGATCGGGCGACGCCGACCAGCGGTTCGCCGCGCCGCTGCCGATCGCGAGTACGTGGTTGTCGCTGCCGGGCCTCACGGGCGAGATCGAGGCGCTCTGCTCGGGCGAGCGGCTGCCCGTGGTCGACGGCCGCGTCCAGCTGCCCGAGCTGGGCCTGTTCGAGGTCCTCGTCGCCCGCTCATAACCGGAACCAGTAGCTGAGACCGCGTTCGCACGCGTCTGGCGTGCAAGATTGTCAAACAACTATGCATGACCTCTTGACCGTCATGTGATCGAAACAAACAATGATCGGAAACCGCCGCCCGGGGGTCGTGAGGCGAAACCCGAAACTGAGGAACGGGAGATCGAGATGACCGGACTTGATCGGCGAGGGTTTCTGAAGCTCGCCCTGGGAACGACCGCGGTGGGTCTGTCCGCCGCGGCGGTGGCCGGCTGTGGCGGGACCGGCGGTGGCGCCGGCGCCGGAGAAGGCGGGAAGACCACCCTGCGGTACGCCTGGTGGGGCAACAACATCCGCCAGCAGAACTACACCAAGGCGCTGCAGCAGTTCACCGCCGCGAACACCGACATCGGGATCGAGCCCGAGTTCGCCGACTACACCGCGTTCCAGGAGCGGATGACGACCCAGATCGCCGCCCGCGAGGTCCCGGAGATCTTCTGGATCGCCTCGCCGCAGGTGATGACGTACGCCAAGAGCAAGCTGTACCGCAAACTCGACGACATCCCGACGCTGAAGTGGGACGACTACAGCGAGCAGGACCTGGAGACGTTCAAGCTCGGTGGCGAGCTGAACACGTTGCCGTTCGGCATCTTCGTCCCGGTGATCCGCTACAACGAGACGGTCGCCAAGGCGGACAGCGTCACCCTGCCCGCCGAGGGCGCCGGCTGGACCTGGGACTCGCTCGCCGAGCTGCTCGTTGCCTACAGCAAGAACAACCCCGGCAGGCGCAAGGGCGTGCCGTACACCCCCGACCACGACCTCACCTTCGAGGCCTGGCTGCGGCAGCACGGCGAGCAGTTGTGGACCGAGGACGGCCAGGTCGGGTTCACCGTCGACGGCCTGGGCAGCTGGCTGGAGTGGTGGGAGAAGCTGCGCAAGGCCGGGGCCGCGCTGTCGCTGAGCGAGCAGGAGGGGATGGGTCCGGACTGGGCCCAGGTCGGCAAGAAGGTGCTGGTCAACTTCGGCAACTCCAACCACATCATCGACGACGCGAAGATGTTCCCCAAGGAGGTGTTCCGGCTCCGGGCGATGCCGGCCGACGCCGACGCGACCAGCGGGCACAAGTACCTGTACTTCCCGCGGATGGCGATCTACCAGCGGATCGAGGACGGCAAGGTCGAGGCGGCCGGCAAGGTGCTCGACTACAACGTCAACAACCCGGAGATGCTGAAGACGGTCCGGCTGACGATGGGCGCGCCGACGAACCCGAAGGTGGCCGAGGCGTCGAAGGCGTTCGCGACCGCGGACGAGAAGGAGATGCTGGCGGTGGTCGAGAAGGACCGGGCCGCCGAGCGCAAACCGCGGTACGAGGCGCCGCCCGGGTCGAGCACCTGGCGGACCACGATGGCGCGGGTCTGTGAGGAGATCGCGCTCGGCCGGAGCAGCGTGCCGGACGGGGCGAAGAAACTCGTCGACGAGATCGCCGCCGGGATCAAGCGGGCGCAGTGATCTCGCCATGCTGACCGACGAGGACCGCCAGGTCCGCGCGGCCCCCGAGCAGGAGGAGCCGGCCGCACCGACGAAGCGGCCGGCGTTCCACCTCAACCGGCAGGGCCGCGCCGCGCACATCTTCCTGATCCCGTGGCAGCTCGGCTTCCTGCTGATCACCGCGGTCCCGCTGTTCGCCTCGCTCTACCTGGCGTTCACCGACTACGACATCCTCAACCCGCCGGAGTGGACCGGCCTGGAGAACTTCCGCCGGATGGTCCAGGACGACCAGTTCTGGGCCTCGGTCAAGGTGACCCTGGTGTACGTCCTCGTCTCGGTCCCGCTGCAACTCGGGTTCGCGTTGCTGCTCGCGCTGATCCTGGACCGCGGGCTGAAGGGGCTGGCGTTCTACCGCAGCGCCTTCTACCTGCCGTCGCTGCTCGGGACCAGCGTCGCGATCGCGATCCTGTGGCGGGAGATCTTCGGCGACGACGGCCTGATCAACAAAGGGCTCGGGCTGCTCGGGATCCAGGGTGAGAGCTGGCTGCAGAACCCGAACACCGCGCTGGCCACGCTGATCGTGCTGAACGTGTGGACGTTCGGGTCGCCGATGGTGATCTTCCTGGCCGGCCTGCGGCAGATCCCGGACGAGCTGTACGAGGCGGCCAAGGTGGACGGCGCCGGCGTGTGGCGGCAGTTCACCCACGTCACGATTCCGCTGCTGACGCCGATCATCTTCTTCAACCTGATCCTGCAGACGATCGGCGCGTTCCAGACCTTCACCCAGGCGCACATCGTCAGCGGCGGGACCGGCGGCCCGGCGAACTCGACGTTGTTCTACACCCTGTACGTCTACCAGCAGGGGTTCGTCGCGTTCGACATGGGCTACGCGTCCGCGCTGGCCTGGGTACTGATGGTCGCGATCGCCGCGATCACCGCGCTGCACTTCCTGGTCTCGAAGTACTGGGTCTTCTACGGAGACAACTGATGACCACCACCACGGACCACCCCACGACCGCCGCCGCAGCGGTCTCCAGTCCGCCGCCGACCCGCGAACGCCGGATCAAGGCCGCGCTCAAGCACACCGGGCTGCTCGTGTTCGTCGCGTTCATGGTCTATCCGCTGGTCTGGATGGTGGTGAGCGCGTTCAAACCGGCCGACCAGATCCTCACCGAGCCGGGCATCGTCCCGACCGAGCTGACGCTGGACAACTTCAAGGACGGCTGGCACGCGCTGAACCGGCCGTTCTCGGTGTTCTTCGCGAACTCGCTGCTGGTCACGCTCGGCTCGATCGTGGGCAACCTGTTCAGTTGCTCGCTGACCGCGTACGCGCTGGCCCGGCTGCAGTTCCGGATGCGCAAGGTGTACTTCGCGATCACGCTCGCCTCGGTGATGCTGCCGTTCCACGTGCTGGTGATCCCGCAGTACATCTTCTTCTCCCAGTTCGGCCTGGTGAACACGTACTGGCCGCTGCTGATCCCGAAGTTCCTGGCCACCGACGCGTTCTTCGTGTTCCTGATGGTGCAGTTCATCCGGACCCTGCCGCGGGAGCTCGACCGGGCCGCGTGGATCGACGGCGCCGGGCCGTTCCTGACCTTCTGGTACGTCATCCTGCCGTTGATGCGACCGGCCCTGGTGACGACGACGATCTTCACCTTCATCTGGACCTGGAACGACTTCTTCGTGCCGCTGATCTACCTGACCAGGACCCAGGCGTTCACGGTCCCGGTCGCGTTGAACTCGATGGTGGACTCGGAGACGCAGAGCGGGGTGGGCATGCTGTTCGCGATGTCGCTGCTGTCCCTGCTGCCGATCCTGGTGTTCTTCGCGTTCGCGCAGAAGTACCTGATCCGGGGGATCGCGACGACGGGACTGAAATGATCATTGTTGCTGTTGGCAAGGAGAAGCCGGCGTTGACGGCGGCCGCGGCCGCCGTGGACCTGCGGTACGTCGAGGACTGGACGGACGTACCGGCCGACCTGGTCGAGTCGATGGCGGCCGTGATCGGCCGGGTCCCGGGCGAGGTGCTCGCGCGGGCGCCGAAGCTGCGCTGGGTCCACAGCCCGGCCGCCGGGGTGGACGCGGATCTCACCCCGCAGATGCTCGGCTCCGACGTGGTCCTCACCTCGTCGGCGGGCAACGGCGCGATCCCGTTGGCCGAGCACGCGATGCTGCTGATGCTCATGCTGAACCGGGACGTGCCGAGGTGGATGCGGGCCCAGGCCGATCGCCGGTGGGAACGGTTCACCCACGGGGAACTCGCCGGCCTCACCCTCGGGATCTACGGGCTCGGCAACTCCGGGATCGACCTGGCCCGCAAGGCGAAGGCGTTCCACCTGCGCGTGGTCGGCGTACGTCGGCGACCCGACGAGCCCTCGCCGTACGTCGACCAGGTGTACGGCGAGGACGGGCTGGACGCGATGCTGGCCGAGTCCGACTTCGTCGTGGTCACCGCGCCGAACACCCCGGCGACGGCGGGCCGGTTCGGTGCCGACGCGTTCGCCCGGATGAAGGACACGGCGTACTTCGTCTGCATCTCGCGCGGTGGTATCGCGGACGACGACGCGCTGCTCGAGGCCCTGCGGTCCGGGCAGATCGCGGGAGCCGGACTGGACGCGCACGGGGTCGAGCCGTTGCCGCCGGAGAGCCCGTTCTGGGAGCTGCCGAACGTGATCGTGACACCACACAACGGCGCGACCAGCGAGGGCACCGTACGGCGTGGCGAGCAGATCGTGCTGGAGAACCTGCGACGCTTCCTGGCAGGGGAGGACCTGCTCAACGTGGTCGACAAGGCGGCCGGGTACTGATCCAACGGTCGCAGACTGGTTGACGAGTACACTTGCCTGACCATTCGATGGAAAGGGGGTGCCGGGTGGCCACCGATGCGAGCCTGCAACTCGGGCCGTCCTCGCTGACCGAGGCGCTCTACGAGTCGGTGCGCAAGCGCATCGTCAACGGGGACATCCCGCAGGGGGAGAAGCTCACCGAGGTCCGGCTGGCGACGGAGTACAACGTGGCCCGGCCGACCGCGAAGGCGGTGCTGGAGCGGCTCACCGCGCTCGGCCTGCTCCGCCGGACCGCGCACAAGACGGCGGTCGTCCCGGTGCTCGACGAGGACGAGATCCGCGACCTGTTCTTCAGCCGGGTGACGATCGAGCGGGCCGCGGTAGCGTCGCTGGCCGCCACCGGGGAGGTCCCGCCGGCCGCCGCGAAGGCGCAGGTGGCGATCGAGTACGCCGCGCGCGACCGGCTGTTCGAGAACCAGGTGGAGGCCGACATCGCCTTCCATTCGGCGCTCGTGGCCGGGGTCGGCAGTCTGCGGCTGTCCCGGATGCACGAGCTGATCATCGGCGAGGTGCACCTCACGATGGGCCAGTACCAGGCGCATCGGACCGCGAACCCGACCAACGTCGCCGAGGAGCACGCCGCCGTCCTGAAGGCCATCGAGGACGGCGACCCGGTCGCGGCCGGCGAGCATCTCGCCTACCACCTCGAGCAGGCCCAGGGCCGCCTGCTCAGCTCACTGCACAAGGACTGACCCGCCTCACACCCGGTCGTGCCGGAGCAGGACCGTCCGGTCGTCGAAGCTGCGCGACTAGCACCAGCTTCGGCATCTCCCGCCACACCGGCGCGAACTCCATGGCGTGCTGGTCGGCGTCCGTCGCGTCCGCCCGCGGCCAGTACGACGACATCATCTCCCACACCGTACGGCCGTAGAGGAAGATCCCGGACCGCTCGGTCAGGCCCATCGAGTAGGCCGCGAGCTCCGGGCCGAGCTGGGCCCAGTCGAACTCGCCGTTCGGTCCCTCGATGAAGCCGTCGAGGGACTGGTGGACGTAGTACATGATCTTGCGCATGATCCGCTCCTGGGGTTGGCGTCTGCCGTCCTGCTGTCGGTGATCGGTCGGAGCCGGTCGGGCGGCTTTGACATCGGCCCCCATTGACTATTGGCGTGGGCAGCGGGAGTCTCGCTGAGACGGGCCTGGGGGAGGTCCGGTGGTCGTCGGGGGCGGTGGGCTGGATTCGCTGGGGGACTTCTCGCGCCGGGTCGGCGGCCGGCCGGTCTGATCGGTGCGGCCACGGGCACGTGCCGACGGCATCTTGGCTGCCAGCGGGGCTGTGGAGGAGTACGTGATGGGGGACTACACGATCGAGGACCTGAGGGAGCGGGTCCGTGGCGCGGTGTACACCGAGAGCGACGACGGGTACGACCAGGCGCGCAAGGTCTACAACGCGATGATCGACAGGAGGCCACGGGTCGTCGTGCGGTGTGAGAACGCCGGCGACGTGATGGCCACCGTGGGGTACGCGGCCGAGAACGGTCTCGAGCTCGCGGTCCGGGGCGGATCGCACAGTGTGCCCGGGTTCGGCACCGTGGACGGCGGCGTGGTCGCCGATCTGAGTGGGATGCGCAACGTCCGCGTGGACCCGGTGAACCGGACGGCGCGGGCCGGCGGCGGGGCGACCTGGGGCGACTTCAACGCCGCGACGCACGCGTTCGGGCTGGCCACGACCGGCGGCATCATCTCGACCACCGGCGTCGGTGGGCTCACCCTCGGCGGCGGGATCGGGTACCTCGACCGCGGCCTCGGGCTGTCCTGCGACAACCTGGTCTCGGCCGACGTGGTGACCGCGGACGGCCGGTTCCTGATCGCGAGCGAGAAGGACAACGAGGACCTGTTCTGGGCGATCCGCGGTGGTGGCGGCAACTTCGGCGTGGTCACCGCGATGGAGTTCCGGCTGGCTCCGGTCGAGACGATCTACGGCGGCCCGATGGTGTTCGAGCTGTCGGACGCGCCGGCGGTGCTGTCCGGGTTCCGCGAACTCATCCAGGACGCGCCGGAGCAGCTCGGCGGGTTCCCGGCGTTCCAGATCGCGCCGCCGCTGCCGTTCATCCCGGAGAACCGGCACGGGGAGCCGTTCATCCTGATCGTCGGCTGCTGGGCCGGGGACCTGAACCAGGGTGAGGCGCAGATCGCCAAGTTCCGGGACTTCGCCCCGCTGGTCGCCGAGCACGTCGGGCCGATGCCGTACCCGGCCCTGAACAGCGCGTTCGACGCTCTCGTGCCGCCGGGACTGCAGCACTACTGGAAGGCGAACTTCGTCACCGAGCTGACCGACGGCGCGATCGAGGCGCACCTGCAGCACGCGCCGAACCTGCCGGCGGTGAACTCCACGGTGCACATCTACCCGATCAACGGCGCCTGCCACCGGGTCCCGGCCGACGCGACCGCGTTCGCGTACCGGGACGCCACCTTCGCGACGGTGATCGCGGGGATGTGGCCGGATCCGGCGCAGAACGAGGCGAACATCGCCTGGGTCCGCGGGTACTCCGACGCGCTCGCGCCGCACTCGGAGTCCGGTGGGTACGTCAACTTCATGGCCGGCGACGACCAGGGCCGGATCGCGGACAACTACAAGGGGAACTACTCCCGGCTGGTGGAGGTGAAGCGCAAGTACGACCCGGGCAACCTGTTCCACCTGAACCAGAACATCGCGCCCTGATCAGTCCGTCCCGCGCTGCCAGAGTGCGGCGTGCGCCCGGCCGACCTGGACGAAGGTCGCGCCGGGGTACGCCGCGCCGTACACCCGCTCGAACCCGTCCCGATCGAGGTAACGGTCGCTGACCCGGTGGTCGAGCCACGGCCCCGTCGAGAGCCGGAAGATCTCCCAGGCCTCGGCGGGACCACGGTTCACCAGGTTGCGCGCGAACTTGCGGACCTCGCCGCCGTACAGCCACCAGCGCGGCGTGGACGGGTGCTTGGACACCGTGTCGGCGAGGGCGATCCGGCCGTCCGGGGCGACCAGGCCGCGGATATGCCGGAGCGCCGCGGGGAGATCGGGGACGTGGTGCAGCGTGGCCGAGCTGAGGACGAAGTCGTAGCTGCCGGCGACGTCGAACACGCCGGCCTCGCGGTACTCGATGTTCGGCCGGGCTCGTTTGCGCTGCGCCAGCCGGACCATCGCGCCGGACAGGTCGACCGCGTCGACGTGCTCGAACACCTCGGCCAACAGGACCGAGTGCCGGCCGGCGCCGCAGCCGAGGTCGAGCGCGCGCCGCCCGGTGGCCGGCAGGATCGAGGGCAGCCAGTCGCCGACCGGGTCGGTGCTCAACTCACCCAGCCGGTCGTACCGCTCGGCCAGGTGGTCGAACGACTGCGCCTCTTCCCACGACAACACCCGCCGCCCCTTCTCGTGCTCGCTCACAGAGAAAGGACGCGGGCCACCGGCGTAATAGTTGGCTGGGTACGGCGGGATATTTTCCGCCGTACCCAGCCGTCCGGGCGTCACCGCCCCGGGCTCAGGCCTTGGGGGCCAGCTTGTGCACGATGATGCCGGACTTGAAGGTGGTCGAGCCGAGCAGCTCCAGGTGGGTGATGTCGACGTCGGGCAGCATCTGCTGGCCGCCGGCCACCACCGGGAAGACCCAGAAGTGGTACTCGTCGACCAGCTTGTGCTCCAGCAGCGTCTTGGAGAATTCGCCGGTGCCGTACTTCAGCAGGTTGCCGCCGTCTTCCTCCTTGAGCTTGCGGACCGCCTCGACCACGTCGCCCTGCAGCAGTTCGGCGTTCCAGGTGGTCTCGGTGAGGGTGCGGGACGCGACGTACTTCGGCATCGCGTTGAAGCTGTCCGCGACCGGGTCGCCGGCCCGCTCGGTCCAGGCCTCGGCGAACGCCTCGTAGGTCTCCCGGCCGAGCAGCAGCGCCTCGGTGCCCTCCATCAGGGTGGTGGAGTAGCCGGCGTGCTCCTCGTCCCAGTACGGGCCGCTCCAGTTCTGCGGGTTGTCGATGACACCGTTGAGGGTGATGAAGGTGGACTCGATGATCTTGCGCATGACGGTGTTCCTTTCGGGGTTTCAGGGTTGGTAGGGGTGCTCGTCGCGGGCGGTGCGGAGTGCACGCGCCCACCAGACGAGCTGGTCGAGCGTGGTCTTGACGGCGGCCTCGTACCCGGTGCCGGGCCGGGGCCAGCTGCCGTCGGCGGCGAACTGTTCCCAGTAGCAGGGCAACGTGACCGTGTTCCGGATGGCGACCGCGTGCAGTTCGGTGAAGACCTGCCGCAGCTGGGCCGCGGCGTACAGGCCGCCGGTCTCCCGGCCGTAGCTGACGATCGCGACCGGCTTGGCGTGCCACTCCTGGTAGTACCAGTCCAGTGCCGTCTTCAGCGGTGCCGGGAAGCTGCTGTTGTACTCCGGGGTGACCACCGCGAACGCGTCCGCCGTCGCGAGCCGCGGAGCCAGGTCCGCGACCTTCGCCGGAAGCGGCTCGTCGGTGTCGGCGAGCGTCGGCGGCAGGGCGGTGACGGCGAGGTCGATCAGGTCGGTCTCGAGGTCGCCCCGGCGGTCCGCCCGGCCGGTGAACCACTCGGCGACCGTCGGGCCGAACCGCCCGTTCCGGGTGCTTGCGACGATCACCGCCAGTCGTAGCCTCATCTCCACCTCCTCCGTGCTGTCCGTGCTGTCCTTGCTGTTGAGGAAGACTCTGCCGGGTCGGGTTTACGGTTTCTTTCCGGTCCTGCGCGACCGGCCGGAAAGATAGGGTGCCGCCATGCGTTTCGGGGTGCTGGGACCGGTGACGGCCTGGACGGACGGTGGCGAGGCGGTCACCGTACCGGGGTTGAAGGTGCGCGCGTTGCTCGCCGATCTGCTCTTGCACGAGGGCCGCCCGGTTCCCGCCGACCGGCTGATCGACGACCTGTGGGGCGACGACCTGCCCGGCAACCCCGCCGGCACACTGTCCGCCAAGGTGTCCCAGCTGCGCCGCGCGTTCGAGGACGCCGAGGCAGGGAGCCGCGCGCTCGTGATGTCCGGCCCGGCCGGGTACTCCTTGAAGGTCGACAGCGGCTCGTACGACGTACTGCGCTTCCGCACGCTGCTCGAGCAGGGCCGTCTGGAGGACGCACTCGGGGTGTGGCGCGGACCGGCGTACGCGGACTTCGCGGACGAGGCGTTCGTGGAGACCACGGTCGCCCGGTTGAACGAGGAGCGGCTCACCGCGCAGGAGCAGTACTACGAGGCACACAGCGACAACGTCAGCGAGCTGGCGGACCTCGTTGCCCAGCACCCTCTACGTGAGCGGCTCCGTGCCGCGCACATCAAGGCCCTGTACCGCGCGGGTCGGCAGAGCGAGGCCCTGGACAGCTACGAGCAGCTGCGCCGGTTGCTGGCCGAGGAGCTGGGCCTGGATCCGAGTCCGGAGCTGGTCGCGTTGCAGCAGGCGATCCTCACCCAGGAACTCCCGCAGCGCCGGAGCAACCTCCCAGCCCAGTTGACGGACCTCATCGGTCGAGAGGACGCGCTGAGCGAGATCCGGACCCGGCTGACCGAGGACCGCCTGCTGACGTTGACGGGTCCGGGTGGCGTCGGCAAGACCCGGCTCGCGCTGGCGGTCGCGGACAACGTCGCAGGGTCTTTCGCTGATGGAGTGGCGCTGGTCGAGCTGGCCGCGGTCGCGCCCGATGCGCTGGACGTGGACGGTTCGCTGATGGACGCGCTGCAGGTCGCCCTGGATCTGCGGGAAGCGGCGGATGCCGGCGCCGTGGTGATGGACCGGCTCGCTTCGGCGCTGGGGAATCGGCTGCTTGTGCTGGACAACTGCGAGCACGTGATCGACGAGGCCGCCGCGCTGGTCGATCGGCTGCTGGCGCGCGCCCCGGATCTGCGGGTCCTGGCCACCAGCCGCGAACCGTTGGGTCTCACCGGTGAAGCGGTGTGGGCGGTGCCACCACTGGGTGTGCCGGGCGTCTCGGACTCGCTGGAGGAGCTGCAGTCGTCGAGTGCGGTGGAGCTGTTCGTTGCCAGGGCGACCGCGGCTGATCGGGCGTTCAAGCTCGACGCGCAGACCGCGTCGGCGGTGGCGGTGTTGTGCCGGCGGCTGGACGGGATTCCGTTGGCGCTGGAGCTGGCCGCGACGCGGGTGCGGGCGCTGGGCGTCTCGGGGTTGGTCGCCCGGTTGGACGACCGGTTCCGGCTGCTCGCCACCGGGCATCGCGGGGCCGCGCCGCGTCAGCAGACGTTGATGGCGATGATCGACTGGTCCTGGGAGCTGCTGAGTCCCGCGGAGCAGACGGTACTGCGGCGGCTCGCGGTCCACGCCGACGGCTGTACCGCGGACGCTGCGGAGCAGGTGTGCTCTGTTTCCGATGACGTGCTGGACATCTTGGTGCGACTGGTGGACCGATCGCTCCTGGTTGCGGTGCACGGCTCGGACGGACCGCGGTACCGGCTGTTGGAGTCGGTTGCGGCGTACTGCGTGGAGAAGCTGCACGCCGAGGGGGAGTACGACGTGGTGCGCGAGCGGCATCGCCGGTACTACGTGGAGTTCGCGGAGTCGGCGAGGCCCGGGCTGTACGGCGCGGACCAGGGGGAGTGGCTGCAGCGGTTGGACGACGAGGCGGGCAACCTGCGGCTTGCGCTGGACGGTGCCGTGGCCGCGGACGACGTCGTGTCGAGTCAGCGGCTGGTGGATGCGCTGTCCTGGTACTGGTTCCTGCGCGGGCGGTTCGCTGAGGCACGGCGGTCGCTGGAGGCGGTACCGGAGACGCCGGCGCTCGCTGCTTGGCGGGCGGGGTTCATGTACCTGCAGGGCGACAGCGATGCGGCCGGGGTACGGGATCGCTGCACGCCGGACCTGGACGCTCGGTCGACGTGGTGGCTTGCCTTGACGGGCAGCGATTCCGGGGATGTGGCGACCAGCTCCGAGCTGTTGGAGCGCGCGTTGACCGACTTCACGGCGAGCGGTGACCAGTGGGGAGTCGCCGCGGCTCTCGGGGCGCGCGCGAAGCACCAGCACATCCGTTCGGACCTGGTCGCGCTCCGCAGTGATGCGGAGGAGAGTGCGCGGATCTTCCGGTTGCTCGGTGATCGGTGGGGGCTGCTGCAGGCTCTCGAGTGGCTCGGTGCGGGTTCGGAGATGACCGGTGACCTCGCGGAGGCGACCAGGTTGCACACCGAGGCGCTGCGGATGGCGGAGGAACTCGGGCTCTGGCCGGACGTGGCCGGTGAGCTCGGGTGGCTCGGGTGGACCGCGATTCGGCAGGGCGACTACTCGACGGCGCTGGTGCTCGGCGAGCAGGCGCTGCGCCTCGCGACCGAGCAGGGTCACCGTCCGGGTCGGGCGTTGAGCGAGCTGGTCCTGGGGTTCGCCGCTCGTCGTGCAGGGGATCTGGACGTGGCCGAGAAGCGGTTGCAGTCGTTGGTGGACGAGGCTCGTCGGCAGGACGAACCGGTGCTCTACCTGTCGATGGTGCTGTCCGAGTTGGGCGTGACGTTGGAGCTGCGCGGCGAACTGGCCGAGGCGCGACTGTTGCACGGCGAGGCGTACCGGCTCTCGCGGGACTTCGAGTCGCGCCGGGGGATGTGCTGGAGTCTCGAAGGAATCGCGGCGACGCTCGTGTCGGAGGATCCGGTGGTGGCCGCCCAGCTTCTCGGGGCCACCGCCCGGGTCCGCGAGGCCGACGGGTACGCGGTGACGCCGGCGGAGTCGGGTGATGTCGAACGGGTTCGGGACGCGGTGATCGCCGAGCTCGGTGAGCGGTTCGAAGCGGAGTACGGGCGCGAGCTGACGATGGAGGAGGCGTACGCGCTGGTGTCAGGCGTAGAGGTCGCCCTGTAGATACTTCAGGCCCGTGTCCACCGCGATCGTGACGACGGTCTGGTCCGGCCGGAGTTCCTGGGCGAGCTGGATCGCGCCGAGGACGTTCAGCGCGGACGACGTACCCGCGAGGAGGCCGTCGCGCTGGGCGAGTGGCTTCGCGAGTTGGCGGGCCTCGGACTCCTCGATCGCGCGCGCCTCGTCGTAGGTGTTGTTCGTGAGCAACGGCGGGACGATGCCGGTCGCCGTACCCTCCACCCGATGCGGGCCGCCGTGGCCGGCGGTGAGCATGGGTGAGCCGGCTGGTTCGAGGGCGACGATGCGGCCGGTGTGCGGGCGGATCACCTGGACGACGCCGACGAGCATGCCCGCCGTCCCGACCGCCGCTGTGAAGACGTCGAGGGTGGGGAGTTGTTCGAGGATCTCGCGGCCGAGTTCGTTGTAGCCGAGCAGGGCGTCAGTGTTGTTGAACTGGTCCGTCCAGAAGGCGTTGTCGCGCTCGACGACCCGATCCACCTCGTGCCGCATCCGGACGAACAGGTCGGGCGTGATCCGGCCGCCGTCGCTCGGGACGACGACCACGTCCGCGCCGAACGCGCGCATCGTCCGCAGCTTCTCCTCGGCGAACGCGTCCGACGAAACCAGGGTGACCGGGTACCCCTTGATCGCGCAGACGAACGCGAGCGACGACCCGGTACTGCCGCCGGTGTACTCGACCACGCGCTGCCCGGGACGCAGTACGCCTCGCCGCTCGGCGCCCTCGATCATCGCGAGCGCCATCCGGTCCTTGTAGCTTCCGGTGGGATTGCCGCCTTCCACCTTGACCAGCACGCGCGCCGCGTTCTCCGGCACCACATGGCGCAGGCCGATCATGGGCGTCCGTCCGATCGCCTCCAGCGGTGACCCGAGAATCATGGCTCTAGTCTGCGAACACCGCCGGTACCTCGGCAACGATGCGCCGCAACGACCGGTTGAACCGCTGCCGCTCGGTGACCGGCAATCCGTCGAGTACCTGCTCCAGCCGCGCGGTCAGCTCGGCGTGGAACTTCTTCAGCGCCTCGCGGCCGGCCGGGGTCAGCGAGACCCGGACCGCGCGCCGATCCGCGGGATCCGGCGCGCGGACGACGAGACCGCGGTGCTCGGCGCGATCGACGAGGCCGGTCAGGCTCGACTTCTCCAGGCCGAGCGTGCCGGACAACTCGGCCATCCCGACCGACCGGTCCGCCACCGAGCACAGCATCTGCGCCTGCGCCACGGTGAGATCACAGCCGCGCCCGACCTCGGCGTACACGCTCTGCACCAGGAAGGTCAGCCGGACCAGGGCGCTCGCGGTCCCGAGTTCGTCCTGCATCGGTCGGTACCTCTCCTGGCTCTGGTGGTGGCTTGTGAAAGTTCGTGGTGCGAAGTAGTTTGTTCGTCAGTCAAATATTACGTGCCACGAACTAATTGGGCAACGACTCTCGGGCGACGATCGAGGATGGACGATGGACTACGGGCATGAGCTGGTCTTCGGGACGTTCCTGACCCCGGCGGTCGAGCAGCCGCAGCGGGTGATCGCGCTGGCGCAGCTGACCGAGCAGGCCGGTCTGGACCTGGTCACCCTGCAGGACCACCCGTACCAGCCGCGGCTGCTCGACGCGTGGACCCTGCTCAGCGTGATCGCCGCGCAGACGCAGAAGGTCAAGCTGTCCACCAACGTGGCGAACCTGCCGCTGCGCCATCCCGTCGTGCTCGCCCGCAGCGTCGCCGGCCTGGACCTGATCACCGGCGGCCGGATCGAGCTAGGCCTCGGCGCCGGCGGATTCCGCGAGGCGGTCGCGGCGAACAGCGGTCCGGTGCTGACGGCCGGGCAGAGCATCAGCGCGCTGGAAGAGGCGATGACCGTGATCCGCGAGATCTGGACGCCGGAGGGCGGCGGCATCCGGTTCGCGGGCAAGCACTACCAGCTGACCGGCGCGAAGCGCGGCCCGGCGCCGGCGCATCCCGTGGAGATCTGGCTCGGCGCGTACAAGCCGAAGATGCTCGCGCTGACGGGACGGCTGGCCGACGGCTGGCTCCCGAGCGCGGCGTACTCCGGGCCGGAGACGCTGACCGCGATGAACAAGCAGATCGACGAGGCGGCCGTGGAGGCCGGGCGCGATCCGGCTGCGGTGCGGCGGCTGTACAACCTGTCGGGGCGGTTCGGTGGGCGGGGGAGCGGCTTCCTGCAAGGGCCGGAAGAGGTGTGGATCGAGCAGTTGGCGGAGCTGACGCTGACGGAGGGGATGAGCACGTACATCCTCGGCTCGGACGACCCCGACGACATCCGCCGTTTCGCCGACGTCGCCGCGGGCGTCCGTGAGGCCGTCGCCGCTGCTCGCTCAGGCTCAGGTGTCCCAGGCTCAGGCGCTTCGGGGTCGGGTGTTTCGGGGGTGGGCGTCTCCGGCTCAGGGCTGACCGGGGCTGCTTCTGGCTCGGGTTCGGGGGTGGCCGAGGCGCCATCGGGTGGGTTCCCCGTCGTGCCGACGCCGCCGCCCGCGGTACGGCGGAGTGCGGTGCAGCCGTGGGACGAGTCGGATCGGCCCACTGGTCCCGCCTTGGATCCGGCGCGGACGTACACGCAGCAGCAGCTCGCCGGCGGTCAGCACCTGATCGACGTCCACGACCACCTGCGCGCCGAACTCGAGCAGATCCACGACCTGGTCGACCAGGTCGCCGCCGGTTCGCTGGGCGTCGGGCAGGCGCGGTCGCACATCAACACGATGACGATGCGCCAGAACAACTGGACCCTGGGCACCTACTGCGAGTCGTACTGCCGGCTGGTGACCACGCACCACTCGATCGAGGACGCCTCGCTCTTCCCACATCTCCGCCGCGCCGACGCCCGCCTCGAACCGGTCGTCGATCGGCTGGAACTGGAGCACCGCGTCATCCACGACGTCCTGGAAGGCGTGGACAAGGCGCTGGTGGCGCTGGTGGACGGCTCGGGCGACCTCGACGGCCTCCGGGACGCGGTCGACCTCCTCGACGACACCCTGCTGTCGCACCTGTCCTACGAGGAACGCGAACTGGTCGAACCGCTCGCCCGCCTCGGCGTGCTCTGACCGCTGGTCCTACTTCTGGTACTACTTCGCCTCGCCCAGCAGGGACGCGAGGATGTCGAGCAGGCGGAGCGTCGGGGCCTCACCGAGAACGCGGGCGGACGACGTGGCCGGTTCGGCGATCAGCCGGGTCCGCAGCATCTTGAAGTCGCGCACGTTGGCCGGGTGGACGAGATCGCGGTGAACGGCCGCCAGGAACTCCGCCCCGGCCGACGCGTTGCTGTACGTCATCCGGATGAAGCTGTCGCTGACCGGGAAGAGGTACGGCCGCTTCAGGTGCAGCAGCTTCGCCTTCTTCGCGTGCCCGAACCCGCGGTGCCCGGAAAACTTCTCGTCCAGCGCCATCGCGGCCTCGAACAACTCGCTTCCCGGCTCCGCGTCCTCCAGCCGCGCCTCCACCGGGATCGCGGCGAACTCCTTCTCCGCGTCCACCTCGAGTAGCCAGGGGATGTCCAGCGCGCGCAGATCGGCCCCGATCACCATCGTCCGGGCGAGGTCCTCCAACGTCACCCGATCCGGCTCCGACCCGCCGACAAGCGTCATCCCCGGAAGCCCGTCGTAGTACGTCAGCACAGCACCGTTCGACTCGCAGTAGATCCGCAACTGCGCGATGGCCTCGTCCACGACGATCTTCCGACTACCGATGTTCATGAGCCACACCCTCACACTGTTCGTGGCCAACCCGCCACCCGCACGGGCGAACCGATCACCATCCGGTTGCGCTGCATAGTAGGGGACCCCCACCCCACGATCACCACAGGGTGAGTCGCCCACTGTCCACAGCCCGTAATCGCCACCCCCACAAGGGCCCCCACCCCCATAAACTCTCCGTAACAGCCCAACAACTGGACGGAGGCAAACAGGGTGAACCACCGCTGGCGACTGCTCTGCCTCCTCCTGGTCACGCTCCTGGCCGTCCCCTGGACAGGGCAGGTCTCGTACGCCGAGGACGGCACCTGTGTCCACGTCGACGTCAGCATCACCGCCAACGGCGAACTGCTCTCCAAGGGCCCGCAGATCGCCAACGACGGCGGCTTCGGCCACGCGGGGACCGGACAGACGTTCACCTTCCGGGCCCGGACCTTCGCGCCGTCCCTGAGTATCTGCGTCATCAAACTGACCGACCTCCGCACCTGGCAGGTCGGAGCCTGGCCGTGCTCGAACTACCCCAAGCCGAAGCCGGCGCGAACGCAGTCCCTCGCCTGGACCGTGACGGTCCCGCTCGACTGCAAGGTCTCGTCGTCACCAGGTCTGCTGGGCGCTTCGCTGACGAACGGCCGCGGCTCGGCCGGGGGCTATGTCAACATCTACGCCGGCGCGCCTGGGTTCGTCCTCCCGGACAAACAGGCTCGGGGACTCTTCGGGCCCTTCGCCCTGCAGTCGGATCCGGTCAACTCGCTGACCGGCGCTCTGACGGCTGTCGAGACAGACGCGACCGTGGCCGGCCTCGGAGTACCGCTCGCCCTCGGTCGGACGTACAACTCCAACGACGACACGTCGGGGTCACTCGGACGCGGGTGGCGCGGCTCGTACTCCGATCGCCTTGTGATAGCTGGTACCGCCGTCACGTATCTCGCTTCGGACGGACGTGAGATCGGCTTCACCCGGCGCGGCACCGGCTACGCCATCGAACCTGGCGCCGCGCGTTTCCAGCTGACTGCTGCCGACGGTGGTTTCGTCCTCAAGGATCTCGACGAAGGGCGGATGCGTTTCTCCTCGTCGGGTGAGTTGCAGTCCGTGGTGGATCACAACGGAGTCGGTGTCACTCTGCACCGGGACTCCGGCCGGGTCGCGACGGTCCGCAACGGACGACGCTCGCTGAGCTACGCCTACGACGAACGCGGACTCGTCAAGACCGTGACGCTCTCCGCCCCAGGCACTGAGCCGAGGACCTCCGCACCTGGCAGGTCGGAGCCTGGCCGTGCTCGAACTACCCCAAGCCGAAGCCGGCGCGAACGCAGTCCCTCGCCTGGACCGTGACGGTCCCGCTCGACTGCAAGGCGGTTCGAGCAAGCCGTTCCTGACCACGGAGTACGACGACCAGGGCCGCGTCGTAGCCCAGACGGACGGCAAGGGCAGCAAGTCCACCTGGAGTTGGGAGCCGGCCGGGATCCGCGGTACCTCCACGATGACCGATCCGACGGGCGGCCGCTGGATCAACGAGTACGAACGCGGCTGGCTCGTCCGTCAGGTCGACCCGACCGGGAGCGCCGTCACCTTCCACTACGACTCGACCGGCAACCTCATTAGGGTCTTCGACGCATTGGGGCACGGCGCTCGTCACGCTTACGACGCCCAAGGACGAGTGACCAGTTCGACCGACGCCGGCGGCTTCACCACTCGTCGTCAGTACGGCAAGGGCAGCAACCCGGTCGCGGTGACAGATCCGTTGGGGCGCCGGACGACCTACACCTACGACCCACGCGGGAACCTGGTTGGGACGTCATACGCGGGCCAGTCCTCATCGGCGGGCTACGACACGCGAGGTCTGGTGACGTGGACCCGGGACGTCCTCGGCCGAGCCACTCGCTTCGCATACTCCGCTGACGGCGACCTGACCGGTGTCACCGATCCGGCCGGCCGCACCACCAAGTACGAGGTGGACGGCTGGGGGCGCCCGACGAAGATCGTCGGGCCGCGGGGCCAGACGTCTACTGTGAGCTACTCCGCGGACGATCAGCCGCTCGAGCAGCACGGTCCGTTGGACGTGACCACCAAGCAGAGCTACGACGACCAAGGGCGCTTGGCCGGATCGACCGATGCGCGAGGCGGTACGACCAGGTACCGCTATGACGAGGCCGGTCAGCTCGTCGGGGTGACCGCACCTTCGTCGCCGGAGGCCACCGCAGAGTTCGACGCGTCCGGCCGCTTGGTGAAGCAGATCGACGCGAGCGGCCGAGCACAGACCTTCGCGTACGACGCGGCCGGCCGGACCACGTCGACCGCCACCGGTGAGCGCACCTGGCGGTTCAGCTACGACAAGGCCGGCCGCTTGGTCCGGACCACGTTGCCGTCGGGCAAGTCGGCATCCTTCACGCTCGATGCCCGCGGCGCTATGACCCGCCTCGACTACTCGGACAAGACACCGTCGGCGTCGTTCACGTGGGACGCGGCAGGCCGGCGTACGTCGATGACCGACGTCTCTGGCACGACTCGGTTCGGCTACGACGGCCTCGATCGCGTGATCTCGGCTGGTCGGCCCGGTGCCGGGGTGACCTATCGCTGGGACGCCGCGGGGAACTTGCTGGCGCGTTCCGCGGGTGGACAGACCGAGACGTACGCCTGGGATTCCGTGGACCGCTTGGTCTCCGCATCGGTCAACGGGAAGCAGGCTGCAACCTACTCGTACGACCTGGCCCGCGGCTCGATCACCACGCGACGTCCGAACGGCCTGACTGAAACCCGGCAACTCGACCTCCGAGGCCGAGAGACCCGGCTGGACCTGACCCGCGCCGGCAAGCCGGTTCGTACCATCACCTCGACCTACGACGCGGCCGGCAACGTCCAGCGAACCGACGACTCAACCGCGGGCAAGGCCGCCTACACCTACGACGCGCTGAATCAGCTCACCGCGGTCTGCTACGACGCCGACGAGTGCACGGACGACGCGAAGGACTACATCCGCTACGCCTATGACGGGGCCGGCAATCGCACCTGGGAACAGCGCCCCATCGGCAGTACCTGGTCCATCTACGGCCCGAGCAACGAGCTCCAGGCATCGATCGCGGCGCCCGCGGCCTACCCTCGGGTCCCGCCTGTCGGCCGCGCCTACACCTACGACCCCGACGGCAACCTCACCTCGGACGGCGCCACGACGTACACCTGGACCGCCGCCGGGAAACCAGCCACCTCAGCCGTCGGTTCCACCAAGACGACCTACACCCACTCCGCCGACGGTCGTCGTCTGACCTCGACCACCAACGGCCAGACCACCAACTACCTCTGGGACCCGCACTCGCCCCAGATCCTGGGCACCAAGTCCCCGTCGGCGACCACCCGCTACAGCTATGCGATGGGCCTTCTCGCCCAAACCACGACGACCGCGAAGTCGACGACAACCACCGACCTCGCCGCCTCGGCCACAGGCTCGGTCCTCACCTCGGCCGACGAGAACCACACCTACGAACCGTTCGGAGCTCTGCGCGGCAAGGAATCCACGCCGACGAACCCGCAGGGCCCCAACGCCCAACCCGATCCGGCTACCCAGACACCTGGCTTTGCCGGCGGTCTCCGCCTCCCCAACGGCAACTACCTCTTCGGCCAACGCGAGTACAACCCCGCAGCCGGAACCTTCCTCTCCCCAGACCAAGGCCCCGGCACCCACCAGTACGGCTACGCCGCCAACAATCCCCTGACCCGAACAGACCTCACCGGCCTGTCGAACATCAACGGCACCCTCACAGACGTCTCCCAAATCTCCGGCTGGGTCTCGATCGGCACCGCAACAGCCGCCGTAGCCTGCACCCTCTACCGCCCGTGCGCCCCAGCAATCCCAGTCCTCATGCAAGTCTCCTCAGCCTCCGGCATCACCTCAGGCGTAACAGGAGGAGCCCTCTCAGCCGAAGCCTGCATAGTCAAGGGCAACTGCTCCGCGTTCGCCGCGAATCTTGCGATTGCTGGAGTTGCAAGTCGTCTCCCTGGGGTGGGGCAGAGAGTCATTGCCGCCAATGGGGGGCGAGCCCAGACCGCGGCAGGTGCAAGCACGGACCTGATCCGCGTCGCAGACTTCGCCAACGATCATGCCGCATTCAAACACTATGCAAAGCATGTGAAGGGAGTTGATCTCAAGAGCCCAGCCAAGCCTCGCGCCAAGAAGGGTGGCGCCGACTTGCCAGAGTTAAGAAATCCGGTTGCGTACCGAACAAGCGCGCGTGCTTTCATCGGGGGTGGAGGGTTTGATGGTGTTATAGAGGCGGTGCGTCTGCGTGACGGAGCGCTTGTGCGGTTCGATCCAGAGTCGGGTTATTTGGGCATTCGCTCGCGTGACGGTGTGATCCGAACCTTCTTCCGTCCGGATGATGGGGAAGACTATTTCTGGAGAGATGTGACGGGTGAGTGACACGGCTAAGTTTATTCAGGCTTTTCGTGATGCAGTCACCGACGCAGGGTGGCGACGTGTTATGGGGCCAACGGATGTCGTTGGGGAATGGGAAGATTTTGTCGAAAGCTGCACGGAGGGCTATCTGGATGACATCTACGAGTTCAACAATGATCTCGATATCCGAGCGCTCATCGAGCGATTGCTGAACGACAGAAATCTTGCCCGCTTCCAGCAGATGGGGTGGGTGCGTGCGCAAGTGTCGGAGGTGGACGAGAAATATCGTGCGATTCTGCGCCCTGAGATAGATCGCCCTACTCGACCGTGGTGGGAGGCGCGCCTCCCACGGCTCGCGGGCGCAGAGCTCGCGGAGGAGTTCAGGCTGCGCTACGGGGTTGAGGTTGAGGTGGTCAACGATTGACTGACGATCACACATCGACAGCGAACTCTGTTTGTCGAGATCACCTTGACTCGTCTGGATTAGCAGGTCCGGACCTGGCCGCGGGAGTTCCAGTCGAGGTACGGAGTCACCGTCGAGGTGATCCACGAATGAAGCGCGAGATCGAACAACAACGCCTGCTCGGAACGAAGGATGACCCGTCGGTTGGGGCGGTGGAGGTGGTCGCTCAGGCGGATGAACCCGAGGTGCTGCTTGGTCGGTGCCGCGAGGTTCTTGCGGTGGTGCTGTCATACGGGGAGTCGGACTGGCCTTCGCCGGCTCGATGGGCGGCGGTCTTGCCTTCGTGGTTCCTGGAAGCGTGCGGACCCGAGACGAGCCCGGCCGAGGCGGAGGAGTGGTTGCGCGCGTGGAGGTTGCTGACGCCCGACCGGCAGCTCGAGGTGGAGGCTGAGGAGCCGTGGACCCTCAGCGACTGGCTCCATTGGCTTCAACCGGGCGAGCGCACCTGGTACTGGCTCGGTGCGCGCATCCGTGATCCGCGAGTCCTGGTCATCTTGCTCGACGTCCCGGGCCATCCGTCGCCGGTCGGCGCACTGGACTGGCTGTTGAAGGCGGCCGGCGCTACCGAGGTCGAGATCCGATGAACCACAAGCCGAAGGGTCGTGAGCTGCTGTGAAGGCGTACACCGAATTGCCTGGGTTCGAGCACATGTTTCTCAAAGAGTCGTACGTGCTGGGCGTCACCGCTGGGCCGGCGTACGTGGACTTTGCGCTTGAGGTCGTGCTGACTCCGGGGCACTCGGAGTACGAGGCGCCGGGGCCGGAGATGTACCTGTGCTATCGGAACGGGCACCTCAGATTCGGCGATGTCGAGTACTTGGAATGGGCCGGCCAGGGCAGCCCTCCTTCCATCGACGCCACGGGTGAAGTCGACTACGACAACATCGACGTCTTCGAGTGGGACAGCCAGCAGTACGCGCTCCAAGGTGGCTTCGGTGCGATGAAGCTGACAGCACGTCCGCCTGAGCCTGGACGAGTGAGAAAAGCCTGACATGTGGTGGCGAAAGCGCACTGGGAGCGCACGCACCCCCGGCCGGGTGGACAAGGTGGGATGGGATGACCTTCTCGGCCGATTGCGGGCGGTCGTGCTCGACGTCGAGGCCTCGTTGGCGCCGGAGCGGGTACAGACGATCTGGGAATTGATCGACGTAGGTGAGCCGGGGATCGCGTTGGAGCTCCTTTGTGCGAACCTCGACGATCTGGAGATCGAGATCTCGTCCAGTACCTTCACCGCGATCAAGGCGGCGGGACTGACGATGCAAGTGGATCCCTCCTACTGGGAGGTGCTTCAGGTTGCTGAGCGATGAGCCGAGCGATCCGACGGAGCCCGCACGTGAGGTCGTCACGCGCAGGTACGAGTGTCCCGTTGTCGGATGGCTCTGTTGACCGTCAAGCCGTACGCGGTTTGGCCGCCGCCGGCGGGGTTGGTGATCGCGCCGCCGTACGAGCAACTTCTCGGGCCTGCTTCGTACGAGGTGTGCCCGCGTTGTGGTTTCGAGTTCGGGAACGACGACAACCCGGGGACCGCGGAACCGTCGTCGTTCGAGGAGTACCGGGCGGAGTGGGAGGCGGACGGTTGTCCGTGGTTCGAGGCGGGTCAGCGGCCCAAGAGATCGGACGAATGAGGAGGTCGCGGTGAAGCTGATACGCATCGGTTATTGGTCTGACGGTCGCGGGACCTGGCCCGATGTCCGGGACTTCGTTGATCCCGACTGGGACGAGGACGAGCGCATCGGCACGGTGCTCCACCTGCGCCAGGGGCTTGTTCCACGCGCCTACATGGGAATGTCGCCGTGCCGCTCTGTGGCAAGGCGAACGGCTCGGTCGAGCTCACCGATCTGCTCTACATCTGGCCCGAGGGGCTGGCGCATTACGTGAAGGAGCATGACGTGCGGTTGCCGGAGCGGTTCGTCAGGCATACGGAGTCCCAGCTGGAGCTCATGGACGACGTCGAGGTGGACGAGACCTGGTGGCTCGGGCAGCAGGCCGGGATCGCGGGAGCTTCGGCTGGGACGTGACGACGGGCAGCCGGGCGGTTGGTCGGGTTCTGCCCGTGAGCGACCCTGACAGGCGGTCGCGGGGGGAATCCGGGCCGTGGGCAACAAAGTGACGTGATGTGTCGCAGTGTTGAGGGCGTTCACGGCAGGTGACAGTGACTGACTGTGGGTTGCGGAAACCTTGCGGATGTGGGTGATTTCGTCACCAGATGTGATCGCGGACCGGCCCTTCCGGACATGACGGCGCAACGCTGATCACGGAGCGGGGTCGGGTGGTCCCGAAGTGGCTGTTGCTGGTGGCCCCGACTAGGGTAAGGCGGCTGCTGCCGGGGTCGCGGGTTCGGCGTACTCGCGAGTTCGGAACGAAAAGTGGCAGGCTACCCAGTGACGCCGCCCGCGCCGGGGCCGTCTTGTCGTCGACGTCGTCGGAGGTCGAACCACTCGATGTTCTCGCGCATTGCCATCATCAACCGGGGCGAGTCCGCCATGCGGCTCATTCACGCGGTTCGTGACCTCAACGCTCAGGCGGGTCCCGGCGGGCACCGGATCGAGACGGTGGCGTTGCACACCGAGGGCGAGCGGCGGGCGATGTTCGTCCGGGAGGCGGATCTCGCGTACGACCTCGGCCCCGCGGTCAACCGGCCGTACCTCGACTACGCCGTGCTGGAGAAGGCGCTGGTCGAGACGAAGGCCGACGCGGCCTGGGTCGGCTGGGGTTTCGTCGCCGAGGACCCGAACTTCGCCGAGCTGTGTGCCCGGATCGGGGTCACCTTCATCGGCCCGAGCCCCGAGGCGATGCGCAAGCTCGGCGACAAGATCGGCAGCAAGCTGATCGCCGAGGAGGTCGGGGTCCCGGTCGCGCCGTGGAGCCGCGGCGGGGTCGACACGCTGGAGGACGCGAAGGCGGCGGCCGCCCGGATCGGGTACCCGCTGATGCTGAAGGCCACGGCCGGCGGCGGTGGCCGCGGGATCCGGATGGTCGCGTCCGACGCCGATCTCACCGACGCGTACGAGCGGACCCGGGACGAGGCGGAGCGCGCGTTCGGATCCGGTGTCGTCTTCCTCGAACGCCTGGTCACCGGCGCCCGGCACGTCGAGGTCCAGGTGATCGCCGACGGCCAGGGCACCGCGTGGGCGATCGGCGTCCGCGACTGCTCGGTCCAGCGGCGCAACCAGAAGGTCGTCGAGGAGTCCGCGTCGCCGGTCCTCGGCAAGGACCAGGCCGAGGAGCTCAAGGCCAGCGCCGAGCGGCTCGCGATCGCCGTCGGGTACGCGGGTGCCGGGACCGTCGAGTTCCTGTACCACCCGGGCGAGCAGTTCTTCGCGTTCCTCGAGGTGAACACCCGGCTCCAGGTCGAGCACCCGATCACCGAGGTGACCACCGACACCGACCTCGTCAAGCTGCAGATCCACGTCGCCGCGGGCGGCCGGCTCGAGGGCGACAAGCCGGTCGAGGTCGGTCACGCGGTCGAGGCGCGGCTGAACGCCGAGGACCCGGACCGCGACTTCGCCCCGTCCCCGGGCCGGATCGCGCTGCTCGACCTGCCCTCGGGCCCGGGAATCCGGGTCGACACCGGGGTCGGTGAGGGTGACTCGATCCCGTCGGAGTTCGACTCGATGATCGCGAAGATCATCGCGTTCGGCCGGGACCGGGAGGAGGCGCTCGCGCGGTTGCGGCGGGCGATGACCGAGACCACGGTCGTGATCGAGGGCGGTGCGACGAACAAGAGCTTCGTCCTCGACCTGCTGGACGCGCCCGAGGTGATCGACGGCAGTGCCGACACCGGCTGGATCGACCGCGTCCGCGGTGAGGGCCGGCTGATCGCGCACCGGCACTCCGGCGTCGCCCTGGTCGCGGCCGGCATCGAGGCATACGAGACCGAGGAAGCCGTCGAGCGGACTCGCCTGATCGAGACCGCGCGCGGTGGTCGTCCCCAGGTCCAGCACCGCACCGGCCGGGCCGTCGACCTCAAGCTGCGCGGTACGGCGTTCAAGGTGACCGTCTTCCGGATCGGGTCGCACCGGTTCCGCGTCCTCATCGCGGACGGCGCGACCGAGCAGACTGTGGACGCCGAGCTGGACCGCATCGACCGGTACAAGAGCCGCATCGCGATCGGCGGCCGCACGCACCGCCTGGTCACGGCGACCCACGGCACTGTCCAGCTGGTCGAGGTCGACGGGGTCACGCACCGCGTAAGTCTGGACGAGGGCGGCGTACTGCGCTCGCCCGCGCCCGCCCTGGTCGTCGCGACGCCGACCGCTGTCGGTGACGAGGTCGCCGCTGGTTCGCCGGTGCTCGTGCTCGAGTCGATGAAGATGGAGACCGTACTCCCGGCGCCGTTCGCGGCCCGTGTCAAGGAGCTGCTCGTCTCGGTGGGCAGCCAGGTCGAGACCGGCGCTCCGCTGGTACGCCTCGAGCCCGTCGGCGACGGCGCGGAGGAAGCGGTCACCGAGAAGGAGAGTGTCGACCTCGACCTGCCGAACGGCGGTTCGCTGCCCCGGGACCTGGTTGCTCGCGAGGAGCGGCGCCGTGGCGATCTGGCCGCGATGCTGCTCGGGTACGACGTGGATCCGCGCGACGACGGCCGCACGCTGACCGCGTACCTGGACGAGCGCGAAGACCTCGTGGCCGAGGGTGTCCCGCCGTTGCAGGCGGAGCTCGCGTTGCTGGAGACGTTCGCCGACTTCGCCGAGCTGTCCCGCAACCGGCCTGCGGGGGAGGACCTGCACCTGGAGAACAGGGTGCACAGTCCGCGCGAGCACTTCCACACCTACCTGCAGAGCTTCGACCCCGAGCGGGGCGCGCTGCCCGAGGACTTCCGGGCCAAGCTCAGCCGGGTCCTTCGGCACTACGGCGTGACCGACCTGGATCGGACGGCCGAGCTCGAGCAGGCCGTCTTCCGCGTGTTCCTCGCGCAGCAGCGGTCCGAGCCGGAGGTCCAGCTGGTCACGGCGTTGCTGCAGCGCTGGATCACCGAGCCGGCGCCGGAGCCACCGCTCGACGGCGAGGCGCGCGACGTGCTCGACCGCCTCGTCACGGCGACCCAGCTGCGGTACCCGGTCATCGGTGATCTCGCCCGGAGCGTCCGGTTCCGGTGGTTCGACCAGCCGCTCGTCGACGCGGAGCGGGAGAGCGTCCTCGGCGGGGTCCGGGACGAGCTGATCGCGATCGGCGGCCTGCCGGACGGTGCGGCGCGCGACGCCCGGATCGACGCGCTCGCAGCGATCCCCGAGCAGATCGTGAAGTTCCTGGCCGAGCGGATCGAGGGCGACGAGCTGCCGGACCGCGAGCCGATGCTCGCCGTGCTGATCAAGCGGCACTACCGCGAGCACGCTCTGCGCGCCCTGCGCGAGGAGACCG
This sequence comes from Kribbella amoyensis, assembly GCF_007828865.1. Taxonomy (NCBI): domain Bacteria; kingdom Bacillati; phylum Actinomycetota; class Actinomycetes; order Propionibacteriales; family Kribbellaceae; genus Kribbella; species Kribbella amoyensis. Next base: position 114,769 of record NZ_VIVK01000003.1, on the reverse strand, counting down.
TCGACAGGCGCCCGTTCGCCGTCGCCGACTACACGCTCGACGACCGCCCGACGCACCTGGTGTCGACCATCGGACGCGTCGACGAACTGACCGAGGACAGCCGGCTCGTCCGCTCGATCACCGCCCAGCTCGCGACCGCGCCCGAGGGACACCAGGGCGTCACCGACCTGTACCTCTCCTGGCCCGGCGTCCCCGATTCAGCGGACGAAGCGGCGACACTGCTCGCGGACAAGCTCGTCGGCCTCGGCTTCGCCCACGAGGTACGCCGGGTCGCGGTGGCCGTCTGCCCGGACGGTGACCGCCCGGTCGGGTACTTCACCTTCCGTCCGCAGCCCGACGGCACCCTGATCGAGGACGCGCTGGTCCGTGGCGTCCACCCGATGGTGGGTCGCCGGCTGAACCTGTGGCGCTTGCGCGAGTTCGACGTCACCCGGCTGGACGCGCCCGAGGACGTCCTGCTGTACCGGTGCATCGCCAAGGGAAACGAGGCCGATCAACGGCTCGTCGCGCTGGCCCAGATTCGCCAGCTCGCCGTCGTCCGGGACGAGAACGGCCGCGTCGTCGGGCTGCCGCACGCCGAACGTGCGATCGCGAACTGCCTCGAGGCGATCCGCCGGGCCCGGGCCGCGAGCGGTGCGGCCGGCGCACGGCTCGACCTGAACTACGTCTGGGTGCACATCTGGCCCGCCATCGAGGCCGACGTGGACCAGCTGACCGCGCTGAAGACCAAGATCGCGCCGGTCACCGCGGGCGCCGGGATCGAGGAGGTCCTGGTCGCCGGCACGATCCGCTACCCGCGCGGTACGGAGGTCCAGCGCACGGCGCGGTTCCACTACCAGCCGGGGTCCGGTGTCGTGACCTCGCTCGTGGGCCCGACCACCGAGCACCTCAAGCCGCTCGACGACTACACGCAGAAGGTCGTCACGGCACGGCGGCGCGGCGTCGCGTACCCGTACGAGCTGCAGGCGTTGATCGCCGGTCGCGGCGGGACCGCGACGGAGTACGACCTCGACGACACCGGCAAGCTGGTGCCCGTCGACCGGCCGTACGGGCTGAACAAGGCCGGCATCATCGCGGGCGTCATCTCGACCCCGACCGAGCGGCACCCGGAAGGCGTCAAGCGGGTCGTGCTCTGTGGCGACCCGCTCCGCGCCCTCGGCGCCGTGTCCGAGGCGGAGTGCTCGCGGATCATCGCGGCGCTCGACCTCGCGGAGTCGATGGGCGTCCCGGTCGAGTGGTTCGCGGTGTCGGCCGGGGCCCGGATCTCGATGGACTCGGGCACCGAGAACATGGACTGGGTCGCGCGGGCGCTGAAGCGGATCGTCGAGTTCACCCAGGCCGGTGGCGAGATCAACATCGTGGTCGCGGGCATCAACGTCGGCGCCCAGCCGTACTGGAACGCCGAGGCGACGATGCTCATGCACACCAAGGGCATCCTGGTGATGACGCCGGACAGCGCGATGGTGCTGACCGGCAAGCAGTCGCTCGACTTCTCCGGCGGCGTCTCGGCCGAGGACAACTTCGGTATCGGCGGCTACGACCGCGTGATGGGCCCGAACGGGCAGTCGCAGTACTGGGCGCCCGACCTGGCCGCGGCGCTCGGCATCCTGATGACGCACTACGACCACACCTACGTCGCCGCCGGTGAGACCGGGCCGCGGCGCGCGCCGACGGACGACCCGCACGACCGCGACGTCACCGAGTACCCGCACGCGCCGGCCGACTCGGGCTTCACCACGGTCGGCGACATCTTCAGCGCCGCGACGAACCCGGATCGCAAGAAGGCGTTCGACATCCGCACGGTGATGTCCGCGGTGTCCGACCAGGACCACGCGACGCTCGAGCGGTGGGCCGGGATGGCGGACGCGGAGACGTCGGTCGTGTACGACGCGCACCTCGGCGGGATCCCGGTCACCCTGATCGGGATTGAGTCGAAGTCCGTCACCCGCCGGGGCTTCCCGCCCACCGACGGCCCGGACGTCTACACCGCCGGCACGCTGTTCCCGCGGTCGTCGAAGAAGACGGCCCGCGCGATCAACGCCGCCAGTGGGAACCGCCCGGTCGTCGTCATCGCGAACCTGTCCGGCTTCGACGGCTCACCGGAGTCGATGCGCAGCCTGCAGCTCGAGTACGGGGCCGAGATCGGTCGCGCGATCGTCAACTTCGACGGGCCGATCGTGTTCTGTGTGGTGTCCCGGTACCACGGTGGCGCGTTCGTCGTCTTCTCCAAGGCGCTGAACCCGCGGATGACGGTGCTCGCCGTGGAGGGCTCGTTCGCCTCGGTCATCGGTGGTGCTCCGGCGGCCGCGGTCGTCTTCACCCGCGAGGTCGACGCGCGGACGGCGAAGGACCCGCGGGTCAGCTCGCTCGAACACCAGCTGGCCGAGGCCTCGGAAGCCGAGCGCGCCTCGCTCGCGACCGAGCTGGCCGAGATCCGGCGCGACGTGCGGAGCGAGAAGCTCGGCGAGGTGGCGGCGGAGTTCGACCGGGTGCACAACATTCACCGAGCGGTCGAGGTCGGCTCGGTCGACGAGGTGATCGCCGGGTCGGACCTGCGGCCGAAGATCATCGCGGCGCTGGAGAAGGGCCTCGGCCTGAACTGACCTGCTCGAACGCCACCACTCGGCTGAGTGGCGGCGTTCGGGTCAGCGCGCGGTAGTGGTCAGTCGAACGGGCTGGCGGCGATGTGCTGAGCGATCGCGTCGGTGAGTGGGTACGGGCGTTCGGCCGGGAGTCGGGAGCGGGCCGCTTCGGAGTCCGTGCGGGTGAGAGCGTGGATCTCCTGCATCTCGGTGGTGACGTCTTCGAGCCGGGTGATCCAGTCGTGCACGTAGCGCGGGACCGCTTCGCCGGCGAGGCCGATCTGGATCGAGCGGACGTCCGGCTGAGGTTTCAGGTGGAGAGTCTGCTCGGGGTCCCACTGGATGCGGACCGGGGACTCGCGGAGCGCGGCGCGCCAGGCTGATTCGTCCGGGTGGTGCTTGCGGTCGTAGTGGCTCAGGCAGCTGTGGGTCAGGGCCCACTCGAAGCCTTCGCGGGTGAGGTGGATGCGCAGGACCCGGGTCTGGCCGGGCTTGGTGGCCCAGCCGGAGCGGTACGCCATCCACAGGAACGACGGCTTGATCCAGGTCATCCGGTGCAGTCCGAACGGTGGGACAAAGGTGCCCGCGGCAACGGCCGGTCCGGCGATCTCGGGGGAGTACGCCTGGTACACCGCGATCGTCTGGTCGTCGTACAGCGCGCGGATCTGGCGTCGGGGTACGGCGTTGGTGGGTTGGTTCATCGGTTTCGTCATTCTGGTGGTCTTGGTCAGAGGGTGGTCAGGAGGAGATGGAGTGCGAGTGCCGTGATGAGCGTGCTCGACACCAACGCGGTGAGCAACCGGGCTCGCGGGGTGGTCAGGAGTCGCCCGAGGACGGCGCCGCCGCCGGCCAGCAGGAGTTGCCAGGACGCGGACGCGACGAACGCGGCGACGATGAAGACGACCTGCTCCGCGTACGCCGGGGAGGTGGCGTCCTGGCTGCCGAGGACGAGCGCGGTGAAGTAGATGATCGTGGTCGGGTTGAGCAGCGTCATGCCGAGAAGGGCCGCGAACGCCCGGAGCGGATTCGGCGGGGTCCCGGCGGCCCGGTCGGTGGACTGCAGGCGCCGGTGTTGGGCGATCGCTGTCGACGCACCGCGGATCGCCAGGGCCAGGAGGACCACGACGGAGATCCACTTCAGTGGCGTCGTGATCGGGGCGAGGACGGGCGCGATCGCCGAACCGCCGAGCGTGGCGAGTAGGGCGTACAAGCCGTCGGCCGTGGCGACCCCGAGCGCGGCGGCGGCGCCGACGCGGAGTGTGGTGCGCGCGGTGAGGGCGACGAGGTACGTACCGATCGCGCCGACGGGGATCGCGATGCCGTAACCGGCCACGAGCCCCGCGACCAAGGCCGCGATCATGATGCGCGGCTGATGGGCCTCCGCCTCGCTCCGGTCTGCTGCTGGCCCGCCACCGAACGCTCGGCGGAGGTCAACAGCAGAAGGGCTTTCGTCGTGGTCATGCCGTGATCGTGCAGCTTCATCGGTCGGTGAGGCAAGCCAATTACTGGCCCTGGAGGTCGTGGGTGAGGGCCGCTGCCGGGTTGAGGAAGAGGAGGACCGCCTTGGACTCGCCGGGGAGCAGGGTGGTGTAGGCGTTCAGTTGTGGGGCGTAGTGGGCGATGCGGGCTTCGAGGGCTTCGGTGGGGATGGCGTCGGTCTTGTAGTCGACGATGACGAGGGTGCCGTCGTCCTCGCGGTAGATGAGGTCGACGAATCCTTCGAGCACGGTGCCGTCGGGTTGGGGAGCGCCGAGGTAGGACTCGCGCCAGTGCTCGCGGGTGGCGGCGCGTCGCACGACTTCGGACTTGAGGGCCGAGCGGACCAGGGCGGTGACGACGTCGGCGTACTCCACGACTCCTTCGGCCAGGCATTGGCCGGCGACGGCCGCGTCGAGGCCGGCGCCGGTTTCGAGGTCGACGACCTGGAGGACGCCGTGGACGGCGCGGCCGATGGCGGTGCCGTAGCGGCCCTTGGACCACGGGGGGAGCTCCACGTCGCGAGGGGCCTTGGCGGCGCCGGGGTCGGCTTCGTGGAGGGCGACGTCGGGGCCGGTGCCTTCGAGTCCGGACGCGCTTTGCGCGGATCTGCGGCGACTCGCCTGGCGCGCGGCGGTGATGCGCGACTCCCACTCCGCCCGGTTGATCGGCGGCGTCGCCTCCACCTTCGGCCGGCCAACCGACGGCGTCCTCTCCACCTTCGGTCGACCGACCGCGGCCGTCGCGTCCGCTTCCGGCTGACCAGCGGTCGGCGTGCCATCAGCTGCGGCCGGATCGCGGTGGGTCCTGGTCGAGGTGAAGAGGCGGAGGTTGGGGACGTCGAGGGCGTTGGCGGAGGTGAGGAGCTCGGCGTTGCTGGAGGCGCGGCGGTTGGCCGAGCGGTGCAGCGAGACGACCAGGTGATCGCGAGCCCGGGTCGCCGCCACGTAGAGGAGGCGGCGCCGTTCGTAGTCGTCCATCTGCTCGTCGACCGGTTGCACCAGGTCGAAGTCCTCGGTCTGCACGGACGACTTCAGCTTGACCGCGTATCCACCGTCGGCCGGCCAGAGGACCTGGACGCCGCGTTGCCGATTGGGCGAGGCGGTCATCCCGGACAGGATGACGATCGGGAACTCCAGCCCCTTCGCCGCGTGGATCGTCATCACCCGCACGGCATCCGCATCGGTCTCGGGCAACACCGCCTCGGCGACCCGGGAGGCCTCCTCGCCTTGGTGCGCGGCCCAGGCCAAGTACGACCGGAGGCCACCGTGCTCGACCTCGGACCACGCGCGGGCCTGGTCGACGACGAAGCGGACCCGACGCCAGGCATCACGGGCCCGTGGACCGGTCGCGGCCACCTCGAGCATCCGGCGGTCCGCGACGATCCTGGCCAGCACCTCGCTCGGAGTCAGCCAGCGGGACGCGTAGTACGCCCTGCGCAGCCACTCCATCGCCTCGCCGACCGGATGGGTCAGCAGGTTGTCGGGCACCGAGGCGACCAGGTTGAACGAGCCGCCCGCACGCTTCCACATGAAGAGGTCGTCGTCCCCGCAACCGAACAGCGGTGATCGCAACGCCGTCACCAGGGCGAGCTGGTCGCTCGGATCACCGAGCGCGCGAGCACACGCGAGGAGGTCACGCACCTCGGCCGTCTGGTACACGAGCGAGCTGGCCTCGGCGCGGTACGGGATGTCGGCACGGTCCAGCGCGTCCTCGAGGAACGGCAGCGAGGTCCGGGCCGGCACCAGCACCGCGATGTCACCGGCACCCGCTGGTCGCCAGGTCTCCAGCCTGTCGTCGTAGATCTGCCAGCCGTCGCGCAGCGCCTCGCCGATGACCCCGGCCACGTCGGCGGCCTCACGTTCCCGGAGGACCGAGGCCTGGGCGCGCGGGAGATCGTCATGGGGATCCGCGCCGAGCACCGTCACGACCGGGCCGCTCTCGACGACTTCCTCGGCGATCGCGGGACGAAGAGGGGTCACCGTGGCGAGCTCGGCGCCGGTGTCGAAGAGGGACAGCTGATCCCCACTCGGCGCCTCGGGCTCCACGACGGAAGGTGCGCCCTCGCGATGCGGAGCCAGCGGGTGGTACGTCGGCTGGGCATCCTCCTGCGGGGTGATGAGCGTGCCGAAGACGGAGTTGATCCAGTCCAGGATCGGGGCGACGGTGCGGAAGTTCGTCGTGAGGGTGACCGTTTCGCCGAGCAGGGACTGCGCGGTCAGGTAGGTCGCGATGTTCGCCCGGCGGAACCGGTAGATCGACTGTTTCGGATCACCCACGACGAACAGCGAACCGTCCGGCACGTCGACGTCCCGCCAGTCCTCCGCCTCGCCCTCGGCCCCGGCCGCGATCCGCACGGCGAGCTCGATCTGGATCGGATCGGTGTCCTGGAACTCGTCCAGCAGCAGCCGCTGGTACCTCTCCTGCAACGCGGACCGCACGGTCGCGTCCCGGCGGAGCAGATCGCGGGCGAGCACCAGCAGGTCGTGGAACTCCAGCCGCCCCTCGGCCCGGCGCAGCTCCGCCGATTCCAGCACCCGCTGCGCGATCCAGTGCGAAAGGTGCCTGAGGCAAGCATCAAGGAGGAGGTCGACGAGGGACCCGGCCACCTCGACCACCTCGGCGCAGTCGCCGCGCACCTTGGCGATGTCGGGCCAGTTCTCCTTGCGTCCGATCCGGCCGGCCTTCAGCCCGCGTAACGTCTGCAGCACCGCGAGCTGGCCCTCGGGATCGGAGGCCGCGTTCAGCAGGAGCCCGAGGTCGCGGATCTGCCGCACCTTCGGCAGCAGCCGGTCGTCCTGGTCCAGGCAGTGGTCCGCGAGCGCGCCGATCTGCGCCGTGGCGGCGATCAGGCCGGTGAGGTCGGGCATCTCGACCAGCTCGGGCGGATCGACCAGGACCCGCTCACCGATCAGGTCCCAGTCGTTGCCGAACAACCGGGCCAGCGACCGCAGATGCTTCAGCTCGACCCCGACCGCCATCGCCAGCAGGAGCGGCTTGGCGATCGCGTCGTCGTCGAGCAACTGCTGCTGCAGCTCCGACCATCGCTCCTCGAACGCCACCGAGGACCCGACCTCGTCCAGCACGTCGATGAGCGGCGGCAGACCGGCCTCGATCGGATGGGCGAGCAGAAGCTGTTGGGCGAAGGAGTGCAGGGTGCCGATCGACGCCGAGTCGAGGTCGTCCAACGCCCCGTCCGCGAGCGGGCCGGCCGGACCCTTCCGCGCCTTCTCGAACTCCACTCGCAGCCGGTCCCGCAACTCCGCGCCGGCCTTCTCCGTGAACGTCACCGCCGCGATCGTCCGCAACGGCACCTCGTCCCGCAGGACCAGTGTGCTGACCCGATCGACCAGGGCGTGCGTCTTCCCCGAGCCCGCACCCGCTTCGACGAACAGGGTCGCCGACGTGTCCGAGCGAATCTGCTCGCGCGCCTCGAAGTCCAGCAGCTCAGTCATCCAGCGCCACCTCCTCGAACGCGGGCAACGCCCCCGGGTCGATCAACCGGACCAGCCGCTCCACCGTCGGATCGAACCGCTTCCGGTCCCACCTCGCCCGCACCTCGCTGTGCCCGATCCCGTCGGGGTTGCAGTACGGACACTGGACCCAGAGGAAGTCGGGCACCTCGGGCGCCTTCGCCGGGAAGTACCCCGCGGCGATCGACGTCACGATCACGTCGAGCGTCTCCTCGTACCGTGCGGCGACCGCTTCGGTCAGCGGCACCGGGATCCGCCGGCCGCCCTTCCGCACGAACCAGTAGGCCGCCTCGACGGGCGTACCCTCCTCACCCAGCCGGGCGCGGGCCGCATGGGCGTAGACGGGCAACTGCAGCTTGGTCCCCGCGGCCACCGGGTCGGACTCGATGCCCTCGTACCGCGAGAAGCCACCGGTCTTCACATCGGTCACGTAGATCGTGCCGTCCTTGCCCAGGTCCACCTTGTCCGCGGATCCGCGCAGCAGCACGCGCCCGGACGGGATCGGGATCTCCACCGGCGGCTCACCGTCGAACCCGAACCGCAGCTCGCTCGCCACCACCGACGCGTCGTGCTCGGCCCGCCAGCGATCGTCGTCCTCCAGCAACACCAGCAGATCGGCCAGGATCCGGGCCCGCTCCCGCTGCCAGAGCCGTGGATGCCCGGTGAGACCCTCCGCCTCGAACCGGTCGGCCAGGTCCGCGCCGATCGCGAGCAGCAGGGACCGTTGCTCCGCGGACCACGGCGCGCCGTACCCGGGCAGCGAACCGGCGAGCCGGCTGACGAACGCGTCCAGGCTGTTGTGGATCAGGTTGCCGATCTGGATCGGCGAGATCACCAGCAGATCCTCGGGCGCCTCCAACGGCTCCACCTGGAGCAGCCGCTCGACGAAATACGCGTGCGGGCAGGTCGCATACGCCTCGAGCGAGGTCGGCGAGGCGATCCGGTCCTCGACCGCGTAGTCGGGCAGGCCGTCGACGCCGGACAGGTTGCCGTCGAAGCGGGTGAACTCGTCGGACGTCCTGGCCCGCAGGAGGATCCGGGCACGATCCACCACGGTGTCTGCCAGCGCCAGACCGGCCACTGCAGCGCGGACCTGCCACTCCTGCTCGGACGACGGAAAGGTTGCTGAGGTCAACGAACCCGCGAACGACGCCGAGGTGAGCAACCGCCCGCCGTACTCGCCCTGCTCCCACTCCGTCGCCGCGAGCTGGTGCTCACCCGTCAACGATCGCAGGGTCCCCAGCAACCACCGGGTCGGCAGTCGCCGGCTGGATCGGCGGAGATCGCCTCGGGGGAAGGACGCGACCACCCGGGACGATCCGGCCGAGAACGCGGCCAGCAGATGCCGCTGCTTCTCGTCCAGCCGATCACGGGCCGACGCCAGCTCGGGGGCGGCCGCCTCGCGGACTCGGTGGGGGAGCAGCGCGTCCTCGTGCAGCCGGCCCGGGTACAGGTCTTCGGCCAGGCCGAGGACGTAGACGATGTCGGCCGACAGCCCGATGCTCGCCGACACCGGGGCGACGAGCACGCCGGTACCGAACGTCCCCACCCGTGGCAAGGACTGCTGCAACTCCAGGTCGAGCACGTCCCGGAGGATGGCGAGACTGGCCGGCGTCCCGAGCTCGTCCAGCGTGGACAGGCCGCGGAGCGAACCCTCGACCGCGACCGCGGCGTACTGCTCCTCGATCGGCAACGACGAGAAGTCACCGAGAAGGTCGTGGAACAGGCGCAGCACGACGTCCGCCAACTCCGACCAACTCTCCAACACGGCCGCCGTCCTTAAACGCCGGCGAAGCTCGACCGCGAAGGCGTGCAGCCGTTGAGCGTGGGACGCGTTGTACTGCGCGCGCCGGATCACCGCGGTCAGCGGGTCGTCGGCAAGCTGCTCCTGCTCCGCTGTCCTGCGCTCGGACTCCGCATACCGCGCGAGCCGATCGTCCCAATCGTCACCGCGGACGACCCCGGCGACGCGAGAAAGCCGCTCCCATTGCGGGACCGGGATCCGCTCGCCGGTGAAGTCCCGGGTCGGTGCGTTCGCGAGGGCGCGGAAGAGGTCGGCGCGGGGGAGGTCCTGGTCGACGAGGGCGAGCACCTCCAGCAACGTCCGGGCCAGCGCGCGCTCATGGACGGGTCGCGTGCCGGGACCGTTGACCTCGACCTTGGCGGCCGCAAGGTGCTCGTGCAGCAGCCGCGCGTAAGGCGACGCGGCCGTGTACAGCACCGCGATCCGGTGCGCAGGCGTCTTCTCCAGGGCGGCGACCACGTCTCGCACGACGCAGCGCACCTCGTCGTCGGCGTCGGACGCGTTCAGCACCTCGGTGGCGACCGGGTAGTTCCTCGAGATCGACGGTGGCAGGTCGATCCCGACACGCTCCAGCGACCGGCGGACGGCACGGTCGGCGCGTCGGACATCGGTCAGCCCCACGATGACGGTCAGATCGGCCGCGGCCAGGCCGAGCGACGCCACGAACGACGCCTCCGCCTGAGTCAGCTCTTGCGGCAGGTAGAGCACCAGCGAACCCAGCTCCGCCACGGCTCGTGGATCCGCGGTCGCGCGCTCCGACGCGACCCGGAGCAGATCGGTCTCGTCGTACCAGTCGGTGCCGAGCTCCGCGCAGACGTGCCGGTGCAGGCGAACCAGGTCCGGTCCGAGGCCCGAGGCGCCGGAGACCTGGTCCAACGCGGGATCGGTGAGATCTCGCAGCTCCCGATGCGCCGAGGCCAGTGCCTGGATCGTCGACGGGTGCTCCGCGACCTCCTCGAACACCCCGGGTGCCTTCGACAGCGCCGTCCGCCAGGTCGCCGCGACGATCGGGCGGGTGGCCGGTCGCCGTGGCGCCAGCGATCCGGCGGCGAGCTGCTCGGCGAGCCGTGGCAACGTCGCCAGGTACAGGGCGGCGATCCCGGAGCGGGCGAGGAAGCGGCGCGCGACGACGCCGGACAGGTTGTTGGGCAGCAGCAGGGTGACGGGTCTCATCGGGTCGTCGGCCTTGAGCCGCGTCACGACCACCCGCAGCTGGTCGAGCGCGGCCGCGCCGTACGCGGTGGTCTCGATCCGGGTCCCGGTCACTTCTTGCCCCCGATCCTGGGCGGACTGTCAGGGAAGACGCTAACCCCTGCCGAGGACAAAATCCGGCCGAGTTCCCAGCGAGTGCGCGAAGAGTGCACTGCCAGGTCATGACGAGGGCACTCCGACGCTTCCTCGCTGCCGTCACAGGCCTCCAGCGCGACGGCGGAGTGGTCGAGGCGCGCCGTGTCGCTGCGAGCCGGGCGATCGGCTCACACAATGAAGTTATGACCCGGGAGTCCACCGTCGCGCGAGCCCTCATGGTGCTCGTGTTCGCCCCTGCCGGTGGGCTCTTCGGCAAGGCGGTCGCGGAGGCAGCTGCCGGTGAGCCGTGGTGGCCGTGGCTGCTCGCGGCGCTGGTCTGGCTGGTCCTGTCCGGGCTGGCCTCGGTGGCGGTGTCGCATCGCCTCGGCGAGCACCGATAATGCTCCGATGGCCGCCGCGGTGCACCACGTCGAGATCTGGGTCCCGGACCTCTCCCGGGCGTTGACGAGCTGGGGCTGGATGCTGCCCCGGCTGGGCTGGAAGGAAGGTGACAGCTGGCCGGGTGGCCAGATCTGGACCGCCCCGGACGGGAGCTACCTGGTCGTCGAGCAGAGCCCCGCGTTGTCGGCGGCCGAGCACGACCGGCTCCGCCCGGGGATGAACCACCTGGCCCTGAACGCCACCTCCCGTGCCGAGGTCGACGCGATCGTTGCCGAGGCAGGGAAACACGGCTGGACGCTGATGTTCGCCGACCGGCATCCCTATGCCGGCGGACCGCAGCACTACGCCGCTTTCCTGCACGACGTGGACGGTTACGAGCTCGAGATCGTCGCTCCCGGCTGACGGGTCGGCTGGTGAGACTCCGGATGGCTGAAGTGACATCTGGGACTGGTGGTGTGACATGGTTGTCCCAGGCAGTAAGGGTCGCGGGGCGAAGGTGTGGAAGGACGGTGCTCGTGACGGAGCAGCCTGACGGGGGCAGTGTGCCCGGATCGGTTTCTCCGGAGGTTCTGGAAGCTCGTGTTCGCGGTTTGCAACACGCCCTCGGGCAGCTGCTCGAGAACGCCCGGCAGTTGACCCGTAGCGAACACCAACGAGCCGTGCAGCTGCATCGTCAGCTGCAGGAGCAGACGCAGGCCGCGCGCCGTGAATCGCGAGGTCTGGTCGAGGCCGCGACGGCCGAGGCGCTCGCCTCCGCCGAGCCCGCGGCCCGGTTGCTCGCCGACTCGCTGGCGCCCGGTCTGGCCTCCATCCCGCCGAACGACGCCCGCTGGCGGTCCCGCCAGTTGGTGGGTTCCGGCGTTCCTGGGTACGTCCGCGTCGGCGAGCTCGAAGCCGGTACCCCGGTCGTCGCGCCGTTGCTGCGGACGAACGGCTGGCGGGTCACCGCGGATCGCAGCGAATCGGCTCGACAGCTCCTGCAGAGTGTCGCGCTCCGCCTGGTCGCGGCGTCCGAGCCGTTCCGGATGCGCGTCGACGCCTTCGATCCCCGTCTCACCGGGAAAATGGGGCTGCTCGGCCACCTGACCACCAAGTACCCGCAATTGGTGCCGAGGGCAACGCACACCGCGGACCAGCTGCACACCGTCCTGTCCGGGCTCGTCGACGTGTCGTCGTTGCGGGCCAGCCGGCAGGCCCAGCTCGGGCACCAGCGGTTCGAGGAGCTGATCCGGGAGACCGGGCGGGTCACCGATCCGTACCGCCTGGTCATCCTCTTCGACTACCCGGCCGGCATCGACTCGCTGGCCCAGCGCGACCTGGTCCGGCTCGCGGCGACCGCGGGGGAGCGGGGGATCTGCTTCCTCGTCCACCACGATCCGGCGATGAGCTCGGAGACCGACGTCGACACCCGGCAACTGCTCGACCTCCTCACCCCTGTCGCCATCACCGGTGACCGGGTCGAGCTGCCGCAACTGCCGAACGTCCCGGCCAAGCTCGATCCGCCCTTCGACGCGAACGTTGCCGCGGGCATCTGTGACGTAGTGGCCGAACTGGCCGAGATCGCCGTGCTGCCGACGATCGAGTTCGACCGGACGTTGCCGGATCGCTCCACCTGGTGGACCCCGGTGAAGGACGAGATCAGTACGGTGATCGGGTACGACGACCGCACCCCCGCGCTGATCCGGCTGCGCAGCGGCAACCCGGCTCTGCCGCATGTTCTGGTGGGCGGGGCCGTCGGGCAGGGCAAGTCGAACCTGCTGCTCGTGATGATCCACGGTCTCGCCGCGCGGTACAGCCCGGACGACCTCGAGATGTACCTGCTGGACTTCAAGCACGGGGTCGAGTTCTCCGCGTTGGGACCGGCCGCGGGGCGCGAGCACTGGCTGCCGCAGGTGCGCGTGCTCGGGATCCACAGTGACCGGGCGTTCGGGCTCGCGGTGTTGCGGCATCTGTCCGACGAACTGGCCCGGCGCAGCGAGATCTTCAAGGCGCACGGGAACGTCGCCGACATCGCCGAGCTCGGCGCCGGTCCGGAGCGGCCGCCGCGGATCCTCGCGGTGCTGGACGAGTTCCAGGTCCTGCTGGAGGACGACGACGAACTCGCCGACGAGGCCGCGCGCCTGCTGGAGCGACTGGTCCGGCTCGGTCGCGCGTACGGGGTGCACGTGGTCCTGGCGACGCAGACGATCGAAGGCGTCAAACGGCTGTCCACCAAGCGCGACTCGATCTTCGGCCAGGTGCCGTACCGGATCGCGCTGAAGACGACGCCGGCTGATTCGCAAGCCATCCTGCGGACCGCGAACACGGCTGCCGCGGAGCTGCAGTTCCGCGGTGAGGCCGTGCTGAACGCGAACTTCGGCTCGCCCGACGACAACCAGCACGTGTTGGTGAGCTTCGCGGACAAGGCCGTCCTCGACGATCTGCGCCGTGAACTCTGGACGCGATCAGGGACGACACGTCCGCCGCGGGTGTTCCACCTCGCCGAGCCGGCCGGCCTGAGTGGGACGGCGGCCGCGGTGACCCCGGAGTTCGGGCAGCCGTGGACGGGCCTGCCGATCGCGGTGACCGAGGAGCCGGTGACGATCGAGGTACGCCCCGAGCCGGGTGCGGGAGTGCTCGTACTCGGCGACGGTCCGGCGGATGCGTTGGGTGCGTTGACCGGGCTCGCGGTGTCGACGGCGGCCGCGGCCGTGGAACCACCCCGCTTCCTGTTCGTCGACGGCACCGACTCCTCGCCGGCCGTTGCTGAGGGCAAGGGTGCACTGATCCAGGTCCTGCGGCAGCTCGGCTGCGAGGTGGAGACCGTGGACAAGCACGCGGATGTGGCTCCGCGGTTGTTCGCGCTCCGCGACGAGGTCCGAGACGGGCGCGTCGGTGGACCGACGTACCTGCTGGGCTTCGGGTTCCACGGCGTACCGAAGATGCAGACTCATGCCGACGGGTTCTTCGAGAGTCCGGCGAACGCGTTGCAGGACATCGTGCGCGACGGACCCGCACAAGGGCTCATCACCTTCGGCTGGTGGAACAGGCTGCACGTGTGTACCGAGCAGCTCGGGTACGGGCGTGCGAACGTAGCGACGCACCTTTTCCTGCGGCATCCGCAGGACGGGGTACGTGCGGTGTGCGGCCCACTGGTTCGCTGGGCGTCGGAGCCGCACCGTGGGCTGCTGTGGGACGGGCTGCACCCGGAGGCGCAGGTCGTCGTACCGTTCGCGCCGCTGCACACGGACGAGGTCGACCGCTGTGTGGAGTTGATGCGCCGATGAAGACCGAAGAGCAGCAGTGGGCCGAGTACGCGCGGGCGTTGCGGCAGGTCGCGGGTGCGCGTGCGGATGCGCAGCAGGAGCAGGACCGGATGACGGCGAACCGGTCCAAGGCGGAGGCGACGGCAGCGTCCGAGGCGGATGCGATGGCCGAGCGCGGGCGGAAGCTGGAGGTCCGGCTCAACGGATTGGCGGAGAAGGCCGCGGTGAGTCTGCAGCGCGCCGGACTGCCACCGGAGGGCAAGCGGACCGCGGTACAGCTGCCGCAGATCCGCGGGATCACGGACATCGAGTCGGCGGCGTCGCGGCTGACCAAGCAGCTGGCCGAGACGGTGGACAAGCTGGAGGACCTGCGCGCCTACAACCGGGCGGAGCAGGAGCGGCGCAAGCGGCGTACGATCAGCGCCGCCCTCACGGTCGCGGCCTTCGCCGTGGTGTGGGGCTTCACCCGATCCTTCCTGGACGGTGTCGCGGCCGCGGCGATCGCCGCGGTGACGATGCTGGCCGCGTCGCGGGTCCTGGGGCTTCCCCGGCTGCCCGGGGCGCGCTGGTGGGGTTGGGGAGGCGCGGTCCTGGTCGTCGTCCTGATGGCGGCCGGGCTGCCGTGGTGGCTGGCGATCGGGGTGCCGGTGGTGGTGTCCGGGACGGCGATCGTGCTGCCGAAGAAGCGGGACAACCAGGGAAGAGGCAGTTGAAGTGTCCGACGTACAGCGGCTCAAGGAACAACTCCACCAGGTGTCGATGGAGGCCAAGCAGGCGGCCGGCGGGCTGACCGGGTTCAAGCTCCGGTTCACCCAGCACAGCGCTCAGGTGGAAAGCCTGATCGCCGGCACCGCGACGGGGATCGACCGCGACATCACCGAGATCCTGGACGCGGCCGGCAAGGCGGTCGAACAGGCCGCCGAGGCGCTGGAGATCGCCTCGGCCGGATGCAAGAGCTACGCCGACCAGATCTGACCCATGCCCTCGGACCTGCAGCGGGTCGCACGCGGCCTGGTCGACTGCCTGGACGAGGTCCCCCAGGTGGTCCTCCACCTGCAACGCACGGCAGACCGCTGCCGGGAGAACGCGGCGCTCGCGATGGCGGCCTCACACGGCCGCGCGACGGTAGCGGCACAACAGCTGGACGCGGCCGCGCGTGCATGTGAGGCAGCGGCACACTACCTGTCGATGGCGCCTCCGAAGGCGAAGTCGTGGGCCGAGCGCTTGGTCGGTGAAGGCCGCCGCACGGACCGCCCGGACGAGAGCTCGGCGGACCGCAACAAAGCCACCGGCAAGCTCGGCGACGTCGCGGAACGGGACGCCAAGGGACGTACGCGGCGACTGACCTCGCCGATCGAGCCGGACGAGGACGGGGAGAAGCGCCAAGCCCCGGAGCCTCCGCTGATCAAGATCGCCCGCAAGGCTTTCGAGAAGCTCCGCAAGAAGCAGGAGCAGGACGAGGAAGAGCGCGAGCGGCCGGAAGAGCCGCTCGAGGTCGAGATCCTGGTCAACGAGAACGGCGAACTGACGGTCCAGGAGCGCGACGAGAGGGAAGAGAAGGAAGACCAGAAACGTCGCGAACGCCTGACCGAAGCCGACTACGAGATCCAGGTGGACCTCACCGAAGCAGCCCAGGCCCTCCTCGAAGCCATGGCCCAGCAAGGCGAGCAAACCTGGGAGAAGGCAACCCTCGTGATCACAGCCGACCGAGTGGAAGCAACCTTCGCCTACCCCGAGGACGAAGACCACCGGCAACCGATCGAGATACCGGCCATCGTGGTTGATCTGCCATCGCGTCCGGATGAACCAGCTAGCGGCTTCGATCCCATTGAGGTCGCGTCGATGGACTTCGATGAGTACCGGCACAGTTTGGCTGAACTGAATCGGACGAGGCCAGCCGATGGCTTGGGCGCCGAGATGGACTTTCAGCGGAAGTACTGCGGGCCTGTCGAGTTTCGGCTCACAGTCGATCAGATGCTTCCGAGGGCGGTTTGGGCTGATGGTCTCGACAATCTGCTGCGCAACGCGCAGGACGCTAAGTACGTTGCGCCGGGGTCACAACGCTCGTTCTACCGTCCGGCGACGCTGCCAACGTTCCTGCAGAAGATCGCTCGGGAGAAGCACGACCACATGTTGCTCAAGTACCGGGAGGTCATCGACGACACCACCAACCCGGTCGAAGGCCTTGAAATCATCACCAATGATCCGGATGCGGCAGCATATTTCCGCGAGCGTATGAGTACCTTGCAGATTCGCGGTCACGTGAGCGTCAAAGAAGGGGACGAATCATGAGCGAGTACCTCGTCGCGCCGATGGAGGAGCCGGACTGGGTGGTGAGCGCGGAGGAACTCGCTGCCGCGTTGCGTGAGCGGTGGCCGTTGGCGAGGGTTGGGCTTGGGGCTGTCGAGGGGTCGAGCATGTTGCTGGAGGCGTTGATTCCGTTGCAGCCGGCGCCGCGGGAGTTGGGGGTTGCTCTGAGTGGGACTGGGCAGGCGGTGACGCTTGAGCCTGCTGATCTCGAGGCGGCCGCGGAGTTTGCGGTTTGGTTTGCCGGGACGTTGCTGCCCGGGCGGGGGATTCATCTGATCGAGCCTGGATCGATGCGGTCGGTCGAGATCGTGGCCGGTGTGTCGGCGGACGAGGTCCGCGCCGGGCTCACCTGAATTGCTGACTGGTCAGGTAGCGGGCTGGTCGAGAAAGAATTTTGAGAATCGCGTCATAGTTGCGTGTGTGGTCCGTCACTTCCTGTGAACCCATCCCCACAGGGAAGTGGAAGTGATTGCCGTGATGTGCTGTTGCTTGATGGGACCTTCGCCTCGGCTTCGGCGGGTGCGCTGATGGAGGGCGGAGATGCTGGTCCTTGTCGTCGGCGGGTGCGTGTGTGGTTCGGGGACCATGTGGTCGCGGACTACCGGGCCGAGGCCGAGTTGGCCGATCGTTATGCCGCTGCGATGTCGCGCCGGTTCGCCGGGTTGCGGGTGACCAGTGAGCCGCTTCCGGATCCTGACCCCGGGCCCACGCGGGCGTTGCCGGGGGAGCGGCTCTGGGAGGTTACGCCGAAATGAGTGCTCGCCGGTTCCGGTTGTTCCGTCATGAGGACGTCTCCGGGGTGAGTGGTACCGGGGCCGTCGCCGAGGGCGTCCGGTTCACCGACGGGGCGGTCGCGCTCCGCTGGTACGGCGACTATCCGACCACCACGGTCTGGGACAGCATCGAGTCGGTGATCGCGATCCACGGGCACGACGGGGCCACCGAGGTCGAGTGGCTCGATCCCGACTCCGGCCCGGATCCCGACGTGCGCGTCCGGACCGATCTGCCGCCGCGCCCCTGGCCCGATCTGCACGCCGCACCCGACCTCTGATCCACCTGACCGATCGCGCCGATGACCAAGGCGGCAGCACGCCGTCCCACCTGACCACCTGACCACCTGACCAAGACCGGGTCCGGCGCCGCGGACCTGGTCCGACCGAGCGGGCCGGCTCCGACCTCCCTCCGGAGCCGGTCCGCTCTCCTTGCGTCAGCGGCTGTAGTCCATCGCCTGGACCAGGTCCAGGTTGTAGAACTTCGGCGGGCCGTCGGACAGCGCGTTCATCTTCTGGGCGTACTCCGTGGTGTCCGCGCGGGCCGAGTTCGCCATCGCGTCCTCGTAGGACTCGAACTCGATCACGCTGTAGTAGCGCCCTGGCGTCTCCCGGTCGGCGCAGGTCATGACCCGCAACGGCGCCGGGCCGTCGGCTTCCGCCTCGCGGGCCTTGCGGAACTCGTCGCTCAGCGCGGCGATCTCGTCCGGCTTGGACGTGCGGTACTCGATGATCTGAACGAAGCCGGCCATCTCTTCCCCCTCGGTGATTGGGACCTCCTGCTGCGACATTGCGCCCGCTCGGCGTGGCTCCGCAAGAGGGTTGACCCGCTGGTTGCGAGGGGCCACGAAGCGTGTCCGTCTGCTGTCAGCGAAGAGATGCCGGTTCTGTCGGAATCACCTGGTTGGGTTGGGTTCGTGGACATTCTGATTCTTGGTGGGACGGCCTGGCTCGGCCGGGAGATCGCGACGCAGGCCCTGGCTCGCGGACACGCGGTCACGTGTGTCGCCCGGGGCGAGAGTGGTCAGGTGGCCCAGGGGGCGACGCTCGTCTCGACCGATCGCAGCCGCCCCGATGCGTACGCCGAGGTGCCGGACCAGGCATGGGACGCCGTGTTCGAGGTGTCCTGGCAGCCGGGGTTCGTCCGGGCCGCGCTGGCCGAGTTCGGGCCGCGGGCCGGGCACTGGACGTACGTGTCGTCGGGCAACGCGTACGAGAAGTTCGACACGCCGGGCGCGGACGAGTCTGCACCGTTGCGTGCGGCAACGGACCTCGACCTCGCCGACCGGGAGTTGTACGGCGAGGCGAAGGTGGCCTGTGAGCAGGCGTCGCTCGCGGCGGTCGGCGATCGGCTGGTGATCGCGCGGGCCGGCCTGATCGGCGGTCCCGGTGATCCGAGTGACCGGGCCGGCGCCTGGGTGGCGCGAGCGGCTCGCGCGCCCGAGGAGCCGCTGCTGGTGCCGGACACGCCCGACCTGGCGACCTCGGTGATCGACGTACGCGACCTCGCGTCCTGGTTGCTGGACTGCGCCGAGAAGGGCACGACCGGCACGTACGACACGATCGGTCCGGTGGTTCCGTTCGGGGAGTGGATCGACCTGATCCGGGCGGTGGGCGGGCACACGGGTCCGGTCGTGCTCGCGCCGCGCGAGTGGCTGGAGGAGCAGAAGGTCGGGCAGTTCATGGGCCCCGAGTCGCTCGCGATGTGGCTGACGGAGCCGGGGTACGAAGGGTGGTCCAGCCGGAGCGGCCAGGCGGCGCTCAAAGCCGGCCTGAAGCATCGGTCGCGGGAGGAGTTCGTGCGGGACACGCTCGCCTGGGAGCGCGAGCTGGGGCTGGAGCGGGAGCGCAAGGCCGGGCTCAGCGCCGGGAAGGAGAAGGAGCTGATCGCGGCACTGCCATAGTGGACGCATGCGGCTGGTACTGATCTCGGACACGCATCTGCCGGTACGGGCGAAGAAGCTGCCCGACGTCGTCTGGCAGGCGATCGACGACGCCGACGTGGTGATCCACGCCGGCGACTGGGTGAACGTCGAACTGCTCGACGAGCTGGAGGGACGCGCCCGCCGGTTGGTCGGCTGCTGGGGCAACAACGACGGCCCGGTACTCCGCGCGCGGCTGCCCGAGGTCGCGCGCGTGACCCTGGACGGGCTGTCCGTCGCGGTCGTGCACGAGACCGGTCAGGCGAAAGGTCGCGAGGAGCGTTGCGAGAAGGCGTACCCGGGGGTGGATCTGCTGGTGTTCGGGCACAGCCACATCCCGTGGGACAGCACGTCGCCGGGTGGGCTGCGGCTGCTCAATCCAGGCTCGCCGACCGACCGCCGGCGGCAGCCGTACTGCACCTACCAGACGGCCGTGATCGACTCCGGCCGCCTCAAAGACGTTGCCCTACACAACCTTTGACTTGTTCCTGCCAAGCGTCAGGCGCTCGCGGCTTCCTTGATCCGGGTCTTGAGCCTGTCGCGGACCTCTTCCGGGGTGTAGGCCTTCCGCTTGCGCTCACCGCGCGCGATCACCACACCGGTGGCGGCCACGCCGACCAGGCCCGCCAGTCCTACGACCTTCCATACCTTCATGCGCACTAACCTAGCGGCGTGGAGACGCGGATTGCACTGGACGACGCTACGGATCTGACACGAACAGGTGACATTTGGCTGTTCCGCGGTGGGAGCGCGGCCGATCGCGCGATCCAGCTGACCACCAACAGCCCGGTGAACCACGTCGGCATGGCCGTGGTGATCGAGGACCTGCCACCGCTCATGTGGCACGCCGAGCTCGGCCGCTCGCTGCCGGACGTGTGGACGGGCAAGCACCACCGCGGTGTCCAGCTGCACGACCTGCGCGATGCGGTGATGACGTGGGGCAACAAGTACGGGCAGCGCGCGTGGTTGCGGCAGCTGGACCACTCCGTGACGCGGGAGATGGAGGACGCCGTACTGCAGACGATCGCGCGGCTGGACGGTACGCCGTTCCCGTCCACGGCGCGGCTGGCGTCCAGGTGGTTGCGCGGCCGGGTCCCCGCGTTCCGTCAGGGCCGGCGCGACCTCGAGCTGGAGACCGCGTACTGCGCGGAGGTGGTGGCCGTGACGTACGAGGCGATGGGCCTGCTTCCCGAGGGACGGCGCCCGAACTGGTACGACCCCGGGCGATTCTGGAGCGGCGACGACCTGGAGCTCGGCCTGGGTGCCGAACTGGGCGCCGAGATCGCGGTCGACCTGCCGTCCTGATCAGTCCCGCATCGCGGTCCGCCGAGAAATGTCGGTGGGCTGTGATTGGCTTGTCACAGGTCGGAATCGAGCCGGAGGAGGCGCCGGATGTACGCCGTCATCGACACCGAGACGACCGGCCTGCTGCCCGGGCACGGGCACCGGGTGATCGAGATCGCGGTCGTGCGGCTCGACCGGCACGGTCAGGTCGAGGACGAGTTCGTCACGCTGCTGAACCCACGACGTGACCTCGGTCCCCAGCACATCCACGGCATCCTGACCTCGGACGTGCTCGCGGCACCCGACTTCGGCGACGTCGCGCGGCATCTCGGCGGGCTGCTCGCGGGGCGGATGGTGGTCGGGCACAACGTGGAGTTCGATCTCGGGTTCCTGCGGGCCGAGTTCGCCCGGATCGGGGTCGAGGTGCCGCTGATCACCGAGCGGTCGATGTGCACGATGGCGCTCGCGGGCTACCTGTATCCGGGGGCCAAGCGGACTCTTGGCGCCTGCTGCTCGGTGGCCGGGATCTCGTTGCAGGGTTGGCATTCCGCGTTGGCGGACACTCGCGCGACGGCCGAGCTGTTCGCGACCTATCTGCGCGCGTTCCCGTCGCCGCCACCTTGGCATTGGGCCTACGAGGAGATCCGCGGGCTGCCCTGGCCGGAGTTGCCGGTGCACGAGTTCACGCCGACGGTGCGGGCGGTGCATGCGGGTGGACGGCACGGTTGGATGAGCCGGCTGGTCGACCAGTTGCCGCGCGTCCCGGAGCCGCCGCAAGCCGATTCGTACCTGGCCCTGCTCGACATGCTGCTCACGGACGGCGAGATCGACGCCGCGGGCGCGGACCAGTTGGTGCACGGGGCCACGGATCTGGGGCTGACCAGGTCCGAGGTCGACCAGTTGCACGGGTTCTACCTGGCCGGTCTCGCGTCCGCGTTGTGGCGGGACGGCGAGATCAGCGACGACCGACGCGACGACCTGGACCGGGTCGCGGTGATGCTCGGCCACCGGGCGACCGACGTGGACGACGCCCTGACGGCGGCGAGCGACGGCCGGTACGAGGTGCCGGCGCGGCCTGGTTCGCGCGGCTTCCCGCCCGGGAGCACGTTGGTGTTCACCGGCGACATGGTGGAGTCACGTGAGACCTGGTGGGATCGCGCGGTGGCCGCCGGGTTCGTGCCGCAGGAGGCGGTGCGGCCGGAGACCACGTTCGTCGTCGCGGCCGACGTGGACAGCCTGTCGGTCAAGGCGCGCACGGCTAGGGAGTACGAGGTCCCGATCATCGGTCTGGACGACTTCCGCCGGCTCCTTCCTCCCCACCTGCTGCCCGCCGGCGAGCGGAAGGTGGGGTGATCGGGTCGGCCGGGATCGAACGGATTAGGGTGCGAGCGTGGACACCTTGGACCTGGCTCGGCGGATCTACGGCGTTGCTCATCTGACCGGTGAGTTCGTGCTCCGGTCCGGGCGGGTGACGGACCACTACTTCGATAAATATCGCTTCGAGGCGGACCCGGTGCTGCTGGACGAGGTGGCTCGCGCGATGGTGCCGCTGGTGCCGAGCGGGACCGAGGTGCTGGCCGGGTTGGAGATGGGCGGGATCCCGGTGGTGACCGCGCTCGGGCGGCACACGGGGCTGCCGTGCGCGTTCGTGCGGAAGGCGGCCAAGCCGTACGGCACGGCGCGACTGGCCGAGGGTGCGGACATCGAGGGTCGCCGGGTACTGGTGATCGAGGACGTGGTGACCAGCGGTGGGCAGATCGTCCTGTCGACGAAGGAGCTCCGCGCACTGGGCGCCGACGTGCAGGAAGCGTTGTGCGTGATCGATCGCGAGCAGGGCGGTACCGAGGCGCTCACCGCCGCTGACCTGCAGCTGATCTCCCTCCTCACCGCGACCGACCTTCGCACCGCAGCTGGATGAAAGGCGGATCAGGTGATCCGCGTCAGCCGAGTGGTTCCTGGTCGATCCGAGTGGCGAGGTCGGGGTCGACCGGGACCAGGATCGTGCCGTCAGCGGGATCCCCGAGAGTGCGGACGTCGGTAGGGCGTGCGGTGGCGTAGGCCGCGATGTACGCGCAGACGACGCCGTCGATCGCGTCCTCGAGACGCTTGAGATCGGCCTTCCGCGCCGCGCTCTCCAGGCCGTCCCGGATCCGCTCCCACTGCGGACTGCTCTTCAGGACCAGCGGTGGATCCGCGGCCGCCAGCGACTCCAAGTACGTGACCAGCCGCAGCATCTCGCCGCGCAGCTGCGCGAAGTCCCGACCAGGTTTCGCCTTGTACTGCAGCACTCGCGGCAACTCGAACAACGTCACCAGCGCCGGATGCGGGTACACCTCAGCGGCATGCCGCGGCGAACCAGGATCCGTACTGAGTCCGAGCGCGGTCGCCAGACGGAGCGCCCGGGATCCTTCGGAGAAGCTCGGGTTCGCCGTGTTCGCCGCGTGGCACGACGCGCCGTACCGGCCGAAGTACCGCGAGACCAGGCGTTCGCAGAGGCGATGCCCCGTCGGGTTGACCACGATCAACGGCGCGTCGAACGCGACGAAGCACGGTCCCTCGGTCCACGGCCGCAACCAGGCGAGGATGTCGTCGTCGGTCTGCCGGGTGGTGATGTCGAGGACCTGGCCGTCCTCGCCGGCGACGGCCAGCCCGGTGGTACCGCGGGATCCCCAGGCCAGGTCGACGCCGACGAAGTACACGCTCGCCGCTACTCGGCGCCGTCCGAGTCGTCGCGTTCGATCTCGAAGCGCAGCGACTTGCCCGAACGGATCCGCTCGATCGCGGCCAGGCAGGCTTCCTCGCTCATGTTCACGCCGATCTCGCCGAGCCGGTGACGCAGGACCAGCGCCGCGTCCTCGGCCGATCTCGCGCTGGACTCGTTGATCGCGTCGATCGTCGCCGCGGTGAGCTTCTCGCGGATGTCCGGATGGACCTCGTGGATCTCGTGGGTGATTCTGAACTCCGACATCGCGACTGCGTCCTCCCTGATGCCTGCCCTGAGATCCACACTAGTTCCCAGTGGCGCGAGGTTTGATTCTGCCGCCCCGAGGACGATTCAGGCGAGAACTCGCGCGGCGAAACTCTCCAGCCGCTCGCCGAGCCGGGTGGCGCGGACCTCGGGCGACGCGGTGTCGCCCTGCGGGACCTCGAGCTCGCGCAGTCCGCGGATGTACAGGGAGCAGGCCAGATCGGCGCAGATGTAGGTGCCGACCGTGTTGCCCTCGCGACCCGCGGACCCGGCCCGGCGCGCCACGAACAGCGCGACGTCGGTCACCTGGTGAGCGGTGTTGCAGATGTCGCACAGACCGGTCCCGCGGCGCGGCTTCCCGGTGGCCGCCGTCTGCAAGGCGATCGCGATCAGCCCGTCGTCCCGGCGGACCACCAGGTACGCGCGGTTCGGCGCCTTCGCGTCCCGCCAGCCGAGATAGTCCAGCGACTCCCACGGCAACTCGGTGAACCGGGCCGGCGGCGTCATCGCCTTGATCTGGCTCTTGGTCGAGTTCACGAAGGAGCGCCTGATCTCCTCGACACTGACCGGTTCCACGACATCCTCCCGCGACTGCTCGACCGACGGCTTCAGCCAACCCGTCCGGACCTGGTCCGCGCAACCAAAATATGGAGGTCGTTGCTCCCAGCAACCGTACGCCGAGGCATGGGGACGGCGTTTTCGGGTACGTCGGGCGTGTCAGGGCTGGACGGACCGATCCGGGTTGTGCAAAGTTGAACGGTGTAACCTTCAATTACCCCCCCGATGGAGGCAGAACGACATGACGACCGCCACGGCCGAGCTCACCGGCGACTACACCATCGACACCTCCCACAGCCGGGTCGGCTTCGTCGCCCGGCACGCGATGGTGACCAAGGTGCGCGGCGCGTTCAACGAGTGGGAGGGGACCGCCCACCTCGACGGCGACAACCCGGCCAACTCGTCGGTGCGCGTGGTGATCCAGGCCAAGAGCATCGACACCCGTAACGGCCAGCGCGACGAGCACCTGCGCAGCAACGACTTCCTCGACATGGACAACAACCCGGAGATCACCTTCGTGTCCACCGCGGTCGAGCCGAGCGGCGACGAGACCTTCAAGGTCAGCGGCGACCTCTCGGTCCGCGGTGTCACCAAGCCGGTGACCATCGAGTTCGAGTACACCGGGACCGCGGTCGACCCGTTCGGCAACACCCGGATCGGGCTCGAGGGCTCGGTCGTGATCAACCGCAAGGACTTCGGCGTCAGCTGGAACGCGGCCCTCGAAGGCGGCGGCGTGCTGGTGAGCGAGAAGGTCACGCTCGAGATCGAGGTCTCCGCGATCAAGAACGCCTGATTTTCTCTTCCGGTCCCGGGGTCGCCCTGTCCGGGCCCCGGGACCGGGCATCGCGGGTTCGTCGCGATGGGATCACGATCGGCGGTCGGGCGGGTGACGTGAGGTTTGGTCACCGGAGGTGCTGGAACACTCTCAGCGAGTGCCCGAACCAGGTCAAGGGGTCCGCCGATGTTCGACACCACCTTCTACCGCTGGCTGCGCCCGCTCCTGGGCCGCCACCACCGGACCCGCCGGACGCCGGAAGCGCTGCGCCCCCGCGGGACGAGTTCCAGGATCAGCCGGCTCGCCGCCCGGTACGACGCGGACGTGGACGAGGCGATCCACCGGCTCTGGCCGAAGTCGCGGGTGTACCACGATCGCGAGTTCGCCCGGGATCGCGCCGACTTCCTGCTCGTGGTGCGGGGGCGCGGAGTGATGGTGGAGACGAAGGTGAAGAGCGACCCGGGCCTGTTCCGGGGGTCGACGTTGCCGCCGTTGCTGGATCGGCTCGAGCGGGACGGTCGTCGGCTCGTCATCCTGCTCAACCAGGGTGATCCGACGCCGGCTCGTGAACTCGTCGCCGCCAAGCTCGGCGACAAGGGGCGGATCGTGGTCTGGTCCGGTCCTGAGCACGACGCCGAATTGCAGCGGGCGGTCGAGGAGCTGATCCAGATCGAGTCCCGCCACGCGTGACCTGGTGGCGCGCGTGGTGTGTGGCTGTTGGTGGGAGTCCGCGGCGCGGAGAGCCGAGGGGTTGGCTCTCCGCGCTGCGAGCTGCTCCGAACCGTGAGGTGTTGTCCAGGGCAGGACAGTCGGTCCGAAGTCGTTCGGGGTGATGACCTTGCACCGGGCGCCGCCAAGCTGCCCGGTGTCGTGGTCAGTGGTGCGGGGTCAGCACCTGGTGGGTGTGGCCCGGCCGCCGTCGACCACCCAGCGGCCGTCGCGGAGCTCGACGCGCATCTCGTCCACCCAGCGGGTCGGGGACCTGGCCGGCTGCACGCTCTTGCCGTCCGCGTCGACGGTGCGGGCGAGCTTGGTGTCGTAGCAGGCGCGGACGA
This sequence comes from Kribbella amoyensis, assembly GCF_007828865.1. Lineage (NCBI taxonomy): Bacteria > Bacillati > Actinomycetota > Actinomycetes > Propionibacteriales > Kribbellaceae > Kribbella > Kribbella amoyensis. The sequence goes on along the minus strand of NZ_VIVK01000003.1, from coordinate 88,858 downwards.
TCACGCCCTGGGCGACCAGGGTCCGCTTCGCCCAGAGCACCTTGGTCGTGCCGGTGTTGTGCAGCTTCTTCGTCCGGAAGTACTTCGCCTGCTGGCTGATCGAGCGGTACAGCTCAGGTGTCATCACCGGGATCAACTGCTTGGTCGCCTTGCCGCCGCTGCGCATCATCGTGTCCAGGGCGACGCGGTAGTCGTAGTACGCGTTCACCACCGGGTCGGCGGTGGCCTGCCGGTTCTCCGGCGCGTCGGCGGCCTCGGTGGCCGCACCTTCCTTGGACGCCTTCTGGGCGCCCGGCGACGAAGCAGCCTCCGCCGCGTCGTCGGTACCGCAACCTGCGAGCATCAGGACCGGGATCAGCGTGGCGGTCACCACCAGGTTCCGAAGGCGCATCGTGTTCGAACCTCCTGTCGGTGTGCCGGCGCTGCCGCACGCACCCACCGGCACTGACCGTGTAACGGGCGGACGCGGATCGTAGTCACTGTGACCTGGATCACAGCCGACCCCGTACTGGGGTAGGGGGTCGAAATTGGCTCCGTGGCTGGATGTGCCGATCCGGCCCGATTTCTAGGCTCGAAGTCGTCCTCGAGAAGCCGAAGGAGACTCCGATGCCGGACCTGCTCACCCGATCGGTTCCACCACCCCGATCCCGCCCAGAATCGCGCCCGATCAGGCGATTGCCGCGTTCCCTCGGGTACGCCCTGGTGCTGGTGCCGATCGGTGTTTGGGTGCTCGGTGCCGCGGTGGTTGGGCGACGCGACGGCGTGTACGAACGATGGCGCCGGTTGGCCCGCTTCCAGGGGTCGCCGGAGCCTCTGCGCATACGCCGACCTGGTCCGCTATCCGTACTCCTGCACGCCGGCCTGAGCGTTGTGCTCGGCCTGGTGAGCTGGTTCCTGGCGTTCCTGCTCGGCGTCTCGGTGGTGCGCGGGCCGTTCTACGGACTGGTCGAGCACGGGCCGTTCGGGCCGGAGACCTGGGGTGGTCCGACGTTGGCGGGTGCCTGGGCCGTCCATGCCTTGGTGGCGGTGCCCGTGATCGCCGTGCTGCCGTTCGTCCTGGGCGGGATCGGCCGGCTGCACGCGGCCGCGATCCGCCGGGCGTACGGGTCCGCGGTCGCCTGGTGGGTGCTTCCGGCAACCATTGTGCTCACAGTGGGCGGGCTGCTGTTCTTCGTCGCCTGGACCCGGCAGCTCTGAGGTTAGGGTCTGAGGATGAGCGTCGAGACGGGGTGGCCGGCGGGCCGATGGGCCTGGGTGGCCGGGTTCGGGACCGCGGCGCTGCTGGTGCTGACCACCTCGGACATGGGCCAGCACTACGACGTGCCCCTGGGGGCCGCGCTGGCGCTCGGGATGGCCCGTGCCGTGGCGCTGGATCTCACCTGGCTGCGGCCGCCGATCAGCGTGCCGGTGTCCCTGCTGGTGATGGCGTTGACGGCCGCGATCAGTACACCGGTGTCACCGAGCGAGCCGTGGCCGTGGCCGGTCACGGGGATCTTCGGGCATTGCGCGGTGCTGGTCGTGATCGCGGCTCGTGGTGCTTCCCGTCGGGCGATGGCCGGGTGGTGGGCGTTGACGCAACTGGTCGGCGTGATCGCGATGGTGCTGGCACCCGACCGCGGGAGCTGGCCGGGACTGCTCACGATGGCGGTCTTCTCGGCCGTCGCCGTGGTGCTTGGTGATCTGCTGCGTTCGCGGGCCGAGACCCGGCGTCAACTCGCCGAGCAGCAGACGATCAGCGCCGCCGAACGCGCCGAGCGAGCCCGCTGGCAGGAGCGCGCCCGCATCGCCCGCGAGCTCCACGACGTCGTGGCTCATCACCTGTCGGTGCTCGTCGTCCGCGCCGACAGCGCACCGCATCGGCTGCCCGACCTACCCGCCGAAACCCGCGACGAGTTCTCCGCATTGGCGACGGAGGCGCGGACGTCGCTGACCGAGATGCGCCGTGTTCTTCGGCTTCTCAGGGAGGCGCCGACCTCGTCCAACTCTCCCGATGGCGAACACCTCTCCGCTGGGGCGGCGGCGGAGGTGCAGGAGACCGAGGCCGTTCTGGTCGGGCCGCGTGGTGAGGCGCGTTCTGGTGGTGGGGTGCTTGCCGCGGAAAGGGAGGGGCTTCCTGGGGTTGCGGGTGCACGGCTCGAGCCGCAGCCGGGGCTGGCGGAGTTGCCGCAGTTGGTCGAGCGGGCGAGGGAGGCGGGTGCGGACATTCGGCTCGACGCCCAACAGGCCGGGCTCGCAGATCAGGCGGTGGAGCTGACCGCGTACCGGATCGTGCAGGAGGCGATCACCAACGCGCTGCGGCACGCGCCCGACGCGGCCATCACCGTCGCTGTTCGACAGACCCAGGACAGCTTGATTGTCTCCGTCGTGAACGGCCCTTCACCAGGCAACGACGGCCCGAGCCAGGGGAGTACGGCAACCGGTGGCGACGCGCGACCGCCTGCCGACGATCGCGGGCATGGCCCGACAGGCGATCGCGGGCATGGCCCGACAGGCGATCGCGGGCACGGACTGACCGATGATCGTGGGCACGGCTTGATTGGGATGCGCGAACGAGCTGCACTCGTCGACGGCCGGTTGCGCTACGGCTCGACACCGGTCGGCGGGTTCGCGGTCGAGGTGACCCTTCCTCGGGAGGCGAGCTGGTGATTCAGGTTGTGGTGGTGGATGACCAGGAGATGGTGCGGGCCGGGTTCCGGGCGCTGCTTGCTGCCGAGCCGGATCTCGAGGTGGTCGGGCAAGCGGCCGACGGGGCCGAGGCGGTCGAGATCGCAAGGCGGTTGGCGCCGGACGTGATCCTGATGGACGTCCGGATGCCGGTGCTCGACGGGCTTGCGGCCACGCGGCGGATTCTCGGGGAGTGGACGTCGGGTCAGGCACCGCGGGTGATCATGCTGACCACGTTCGACCTGGACGAGTACGTGTACGACGCCCTGCGAGCCGGGGCGAGCGGGTTCCTGTTGAAGCACTCGCCGCCGGGTGAGCTGGCCGCTGCTGTCCGGGTCGTTGCTGCGGGAGATGCGCTGTTGGCTCCGTCGATCACGCGGCGGTTGGTGGAGGACTTCGCCCGCGTGCAGCCGGTGCTGCCGACAACGTCCGGCGAGCTCACACCGCGGGAGACCGAGGTGCTGAAGCTGATCGCTCGCGGTCACTCCAACCGCGAGATCGCGGCCGGACTCACCCTGGCTGAGCAGACGGTGAAGACCCACGTCAGCCGCATCCTCGCCAAGCTCAACCTGAGAGACCGAGCCCAAGCAGTCGTCCACGCCTACGAGTCCGGCCTCGTTCACCCCGGCCCCCGCCGCTGACCACCGCCACCCGGCTCCAACCACCGCCGACCGCTGCTCCGTTCGCGAGCTGACTGCTACTGGGTCAGCTCTCGGTGGAGGCCGTCCAGGAGGGCTTGGAGGCCGAACTCGAAGGTTCGTTCGGGGGCAGCGGCGTACGTGGTGCCGGCTGGGGTTTCGAGGCGGGCGCGGAGGTAGGGGTAGCGGAGGCCGATCGCCTGGGCCTGGGCCATGGCTTCTTCGAACTGTTCGGCGGTGGCGTCGTTCTGAAGTCTTCGGGTGAGTGAGGCGGTCGCTGCGGCACCGCTCGCGTTGCCGAGCACGTAGGTGAAGACGGTGGCCACGGCTTGGTCGGCCTGCGTGCTGGTGAAGCCGGCGGCTTCGTAGAGGCCGAGACTGTGGTCGTCGTGGCGGGCCTTGCTGTCGCCGTAGACGAGGTGGGTCGCGAAGACCTGGACCAGCCACGGGTGCCGGATGAACAGGCCGTACAGGTCGGTGGCCATCGCGGCGGCGGCGATGCGCCAGTCGGTGGCGGTGGTCGGCTCGGGGAGTTCGAGTTCGCCCCAGACGCGGTCGGTGACGAGGCGGACGAGGTTGTCCTTGCTCTTCACGTGCCAGTACACGGCCGTCGCGGCGGAGTCGAGACGTTTGCCCAGGGCGCGCATGTTCAGGCCTTCGATGCCGTCGGCGTCGAGGAGCTCGATCGCGGCGTTGACGATCTGGTCGGCGGTGAGGGTGTCACGGGGCATGGGATCACCGTACGAGCCACTTGCACACTGTTCAAGAACCCTCTTGCACTTTGTTCAAGTACGGGTCTACTGTCGGTCTCGACCCAATTGAACTTAGTGCAAGTCGAAAAAGGGGACACTGATGAACACCCTCGCCGCCCTCATGCAGGTCCTGGTCGCCGCCGCCTTCGTCAGCATCCCGTTGGTCCGGCACCGATTCGGTCCGGTCGCGAAGGCGGCCGCGGTGGCCGAGTTGCGCCTGCAGCGGGTTCGGCCGGAGGTGCTGGAGGAGAACAGGCTGCGGTTCGACGCCGGCGGGCACGAGACGGCGGTTCCGGTGCTCGTGGCCGCCGTGATGATCGTCGTCGCGGGGCTGAACCTCGCGGACGCGGGATCGGCGCAACTGCTGACCTGGATCTTCTCGTCGCTGGTGCTGCTGCTGAACGTCGGGATCGTGTACAGCAACCTGACCGCGGTGAAGTCCGTCGAGGGAGCCTTCCGGCGCAAGGGGGATCCGGAGCTGGCGCGGGTCGAGGTCGCTCCGTTCCTCGAGGCGGCCGAGCACGCGTTTCCCGGTTGGGTGCGCGCGCAGACCTACGTCCGCAACACGATCGTCTTCGGCGGCTCCGCGATCGCCCTGATCGCTGTCTCCCTGGGCTGACGACCGCGTCCTCCGCGGAGCTACGTGGGGTCGGGGGATGCGTCGAGTTGGGCAATCAGGGTCTTGGGGGCGATCTGCCGGTAGGCGTCTTCGACGATGTCTTCCAGGTGTGACCAGTTCACCTCGGGGACGTCGAGGTAGACGCCGAGCCAGCCGCGGTGGCCGACGTACGGCGGGCGGAAGAAGTGGTCGGGGTCGGCGGTGATCAGCGCGTCCTGGGCGCCCTCGGGCGCGGCGCACCAGAAGGCGACGCGGTCGTCGTGGTGCTGATTGGCGAACATCACGAACGTCTTCTTGCCCCGGACGAACCAGGTCGGCTCACCGTGGCTCAACCGCTCGGTCACCTCGGGCAACGCCAGGCACAACGCCCGCAACCGCTCCAACCCGTCCACCTGACCGCCCTCCGGGATTAGCGTTGGGATTCCATTCGGCTACAGCCTGCCATTCCCCGGCCGTGTCGAGAACGCCCGGCCGGTTCCGATGTGCCTTGTAAGCCGGCGAAAGTGGGCCGGCGAACGATTGACGACGGGAGAATGCCATGACTGACTCGACCGACTTCGACGGGCGCACCGACAGTACGCGGCGGGCGAGCTTGCCAACCGTCGTCGACCGGGCCGCCTTCGAGGAGGCCGTCAGCGAACTGCGGATCCGTGAGAAGGCGTTGACCCGCGAAGGCGATGCGGTGGCCGCCGCACGGCGGCGGTTGCCGATGGTCGAGGTGGACGCCGGTGCCGAGCTGGTCGGGCCGGACGGGCCGATCACCTTGCTCGACGCGTTCGAGGGACGACGGCAGCTCATCGCCTACTACTTCATGTGGCACCCGGGTCACCCGGCCACGGACCAGTGCGAGGGCTGCACCTGGTGCAACACGCACGTCGCCGAGCTGTCGTACCTGCATTCGCGCGACATCACGTACGCGGTGCTCTGCCAGGGCCCGTACGACGAGAGCAGCCGGTACCGGGACTTCATGGGATGGACGATGCCCTGGTACTCCGCGGAGGCGTCGCTGGACACCTTGCTCGTCGGGCGGCAGATCGGGCCGATGCACCTGGTCTGCTACGTCCGGGACGGAGATCGGGTCTTCGAGACGTGGTGGACGACGATGCGTGGGGTCGAGGTGATGGACAACAGCTACTCGCTGATGGACCTCACCGTGTACGGCCGGCAGGAGGTGCACGAGGACTCGCCGAACGGCTGGCCGCAGGCGTGGGGCGCCGACGAGGAGTACACGATCCTGCGGAGCGGGGGCCGCCCGATCCCGCACTGGTCACGCCTCGCCGCGGGACGCTCCGACGACCTCACCACCTAGCTCTGACCCACGCCGTCGCACCATCGCTCTCCATGCGATCGCCGGATGCCGTGTGCCGTCGGCGAATTCGTGCTGGTTGGCGTCGTGGATAGGGTGGCGCGCGTGAGTGAGACTGAGGTGGCCGTGCGCGGGATCGGCGACAAGTTGGCCATCGCTTTGGCGTTGGGGAGTTCGGCGGCCGTCCTCGTGCTCGAGCTGGTCTCGTTGCGCCTGGTCGCCCCGTATCTCGGCCTGACCCTGGAGACGAACACCGCGATCATCGGCGTCGCCCTGACCGCGATCGCCCTCGGTGCCGCACTCGGTGGCCGGTTCGCGGACACCGTGTCGCCGATCAAGACGCTGGGCCCGTTGATCCTGGTCGGCGGCGCTCTGGTCATGCTCGTCCTGCCGATCGTGCGGTGGACCGGCGAGGCGGTCCGCGGCGGCAGCGCGAACACCGTGTTCCTCGCCGTGGCGGTCGCGTTGTTCGTCCCCGCCGCGTTGCTGTCCGCGGTCACGCCGATGGTGACGAAGCTGCGACTGTCGACGCTGGCGAAGACCGGTACCGTCGTCGGCCGGCTCTCCGCGTGGGCCACGGCCGGCGCGATCGCGGGGACCGTGCTGACCGGATTCGTTTTCATCGCCCAGGTGCCGACGAGCATCATCGTGCTCTGCCTCGGTGGTGTCCTGGTGGTGAGTGGTGCCGTGTTGACGATCGTGTTGCGCGGGATGAAGGCGGCGACGCGACCGCTGGTGCTCGCGCTGATCGGGACCGGGCTGACCCTGCTCGCCCCGCGGCCGTGCGAGGTCGAGACCGCGTACCACTGCGCCCGCGTGGTCGAGGACCCGAACCGTGCGTCCGGCCGCATCCTGTACCTGGACCAGCTGCGGCACTCGTACGTCGACCTGGCCGACCCGACCTATCTCGAGTTCGACTACATCAAGGACTTCGCCGCCGCGATCGACAGCAAGTGGGCCGCGCGGGAGCCGGTGGACGCGCTGCACGTCGGTGGGGGCGGGCTGACGATGCCGCGCTGGCTCAGTGCGACACATCCGGGCAGCCGGAGCAAGGTGTACGAGATCGACCCCGGCGTGATCGAGGTCGACAAGTTGGAGCTGGGCGCGCAACCCGGGCCGGAGCTCGACCTGCAGATCGGGGACGGGCGGCTCGGGGTCCGGTCGGAGCCGGCCGACAGCTGGGACCTGATCGTGATGGACGCCTTCGGTGGGGTCGCGGTGCCGTGGCACCTGACCACCCGGGAGATCGTCGCCGACGTGCGCCGGGTCCTGCGCCCGGACGGAATCTACGCGGTGAACGTGATCGACTTCGGTCCGCAGGACTTCCTCAAGGCCGAGCTGCGGACCGTGATGGCCGAGTTCCCGCACGTCGGTCTGGTGTCCAAGCCGGTGAACCTCACCGGGCAGCACGGTGGCAACTTCGTCCTGGTCGCGTCGGACCAGCCGCTGCCGGCGGACTTGCTGGAGAGCAATCTGGGCGGCCGCTCGGAGCTGATCGTGGACCCGGTCCGGCTCCGGGAGTACGTCGGCGACGCGCCGCTGCTGGTGGACGACTACGCCCCGGTGGACCAGCTCCTCACGCCGTTCCCGAGCTGACGACGTGACCGCTGGGTGAGACCCGGCTGAGCGTGCGCGGCGAGACGCGGCACGGGTGGAGTTGTGCGGGTGGGGCCGGGGATTGTTGCATGTGGTCATGCACCCACGCGCAGGTCAGCCCGCTCAGCCCGAGGATCTCGTCGACGTCGACGCTCTGCTCGCGGCGTACGACGGGATCACGCCGGACGTCGACAACCCCGCCCAGAAGGTGGTGTTCGGGACCTCGGGCCATCGCGGCTCGAGTCTGGACGGCGCCTTCAACGAGGCGCACATCCTCGCCATCACCCAGGCGGTCTGCGAGTACCGCGCGGGGGAGGGGACGACCGGGCCGCTGCTCGTCGGCCGGGACAGTCACGGCCTGTCCGAGCCGGCTTGGCGGACCGTGCTCGAGGTCCTGGCCGGCAACGACGTGCAGACCCTGGTCGACAGCGCGGACCGGCTCACGCCGACGCCGGCCGTGTCGCACGCGATCCTGCGACTGAACCGCGGCGCCGGCGCCGGTGCGGACGGCATCGTGATCACCCCGTCGCACAACCCGCCGCGCGACGGCGGGATCAAGTACAACCCGCCGCACGGTGGCCCGGCCGACTCGGACGCGACCGGCTGGATCGCGGCCCGGGCCAATCAGCTGATCGCGGGCGGCAACCGGGAGGTCCGCCGCAAGCCGTTCGACGCGGCGCGGGCGCAGGCGGGGGAGTACGACTTCCTCGGCCACTACGTGGACGACCTGCCCTCGGTGCTCAACCTGGACGCGATCCGGGCCGCCGGGGTCCGGATCGGCGCCGACCCGCTCGGTGGCGCGAGCGTCGACTACTGGGCCGCGATCGGTGAACGGCACGGTCTCGACCTGACCGTGGTGAACCCGCGGATCGACCCGGCCTGGTCGTTCATGACGCTCGACCACGACGGCAAGATCCGGATGGACTGCTCCTCCCCGTACGCGATGGCCTCGCTGGTCGCGCAGCGGGACAAGTACGACGTGGCGACCGGCAACGACGCGGACGCCGACCGGCACGGCATCGTCACCCCCGACGCCGGGTTGATGAACCCGAACCACTACCTCGCCGTCGCGATCTCGTACCTGTTCGCGCACCGCCAGTGGGGCCCCGAGGTCGCCGTCGGCAAGACCCTGGTGTCGTCGTCGCTGATCGACCGGGTGGTCGCGGATCTCGGCCGCCGGCTCTGGGAGGTACCGGTCGGGTTCAAGTGGTTCGTGCCCGGGCTGATCGACGGGTCGGTCGGATTCGGTGGCGAGGAGTCGGCGGGCGCCAGCTTCCTGAGGTTCGACGGGTCGGTGTGGACGACCGACAAGGACGGCATCCTGCTCGCGTTGCTGGCGAGCGAGATCACCGCGGTCACCGGGGAGACGCCGTCGCAGGCGCACGCCAAGCTGGTCGACCGGTTCGGTGCCTCGGCCTACTCGCGGGTGGACGCGCCCGCGACCCGGGACCAGAAGGCGAAGCTGTCCGCGTTGTCGGCGGACGCGGTGACCGCGACCGAGCTGGCCGGTGAGCCGATCCTCGACCGGCTGACCAGCGCACCGGGCAACGGGGCGGCGATCGGCGGGCTCAAGGTGACCACCGAGTCGGCGTGGTTCGCGGCCCGGCCGTCCGGGACCGAGGACCTGTACAAGATCTACGGCGAGTCGTTCCGGGGCACCGAGCACCTCGAGCAGGTCTTCGCCCAGGCCCGCGACGTCGTCTCCACCGCCCTCCAAGCCTGACCGATCACCAACGCTGCTCGGCCGGACAGCACCAAGGCCGAGCAGCGGAACGGCCGGAGCCTCAGCGCACGAAGGCGTCCAGGAGCCGGTCCAGATCCGCGGCGGGGTTGTTCGTCAGCCCGCTGTGGATCGGACCGGGGTGGACGACCGTACTGCGCGGTGCGGCGAGCCAGCGGAAGCGCTCGCCGATCCGGGTCGCCGCGGCCGGTCCGCCGGCCGGGTCCCCGGAGCAGATCGCCCGGATGTGCTCGAGCGACGCGCACACCACGTCCACGTCGACCGCTGGATCGAGCGCCCGCAGCCGGGCCGGATCCACGTCCCAGGCGGCGCCGAGGAAGTCCAGCGCCCGGCAGTAGAGCACGGCGCCCACGTTGACGAACTCGCCCCGCTGGATCCGCGGCGCGGCCCGCAGGATCACGTAGTCGAACGGCACCAACTCGGTCGTCATCGCGCACCACCCGGCAACCAGGCGGACCGGTCCGCGAGCCGCGCGGTGAGGTGACCGAAGTACCGCTCCCGGTCGCCCGCCTCGATCCACTCGTCCGGGATCAGGGCCAGCACCTCGGTCAACAGCTCCGGGGTGATCTCGGCCGCGAGCCCGGCGTCGATCGCGGGCACCGCCTCGGCGGCCCGGCCGAAGATGTGGTCGTTCTCGTCGTAGGCCAGCCCGGTGAACCGTTCGGCGGACATCCAGGAGTGGTGGAAGTACAACGCGGCGCCGTGGTCGATCAACCAGAGATCCTTGTGCCAGACGAGCAGGTTGGGGTTGCGCCAGGAGCGGTCCACGTTCGCCACGAACGCGTCCAGCCAGAGGATCCGGGCCTGGGTCTGCTGGTCCGGCACGCCGCTGGATCCGTCGAAGCCGAAGGAGCCGGGCAGGAAGTCGACGGCCAGGTTGAGCCCGGCGCTGCGGACCAGCAGCTCCTGGATCTCCTCGTCCGGCTCCGACTTGCCGATCGCGGGATCGAGCTCGCACAGCTTCAGCTCCGGCACCCGCAGTCCGAGCCGGCGGAACAGCTCGCCGACGACGATCTCGGCCACCAGCGCCTTCGGGCCCTGGCCGGCCCCGTGGAACTTGAGCACGTACGTGCCGAGATCGTTGCCCTCGACAACTCCCGGCAGCGAACCACCCTCCCGCAACGGCAGCACGTACCGGGTGGCGGTGACGATCGGCAGACTCACCCGGCAGAGCTTAGGGCATGTCGCGCCTGTTTCCGCGGTGAGACCGCGGGGTACCGACCCGGCGTGAGTCATCCGTCCCTGGGCGTCGAGGAAGAGCTGCTGCTGGTGTCGGCGAGTGGCGAACCGCTGCCACGCAGTCAGGCCGTCGCCGCCGAGATCGAGGACGTCGACGTCGAGCTGGAGCTGACCAGGGCCCAGGTGGAGATCAACTCACCGGTCTGCCGCACGGCCGCCGAGCTCCACCAGCACCTGACCGAGGCGCGGGCCAAGCTCGCCGCGGCCGCCGCCGACGAAGGCGCCCGGCTGCTCGCGATCGCGGCACCCCCCAACGGGCAGGCGGCCCAACTGGTGACGAAGAAGCCGCGGTACCAGGAGATGGCGGCCCGCTACGGTCAGTTGGCGCGCGAGCAGGGCGTCTGCGGCTGCCACGTGCACATCGACGTCCCGGACAAGGAAGCCGCGATCCGGGTCAGCAACCACCTCCGTCCATGGCTGCCCGCATTGCTCGCGCTGACGGCGAACTCGGCCGTGTCCCTCGGCGCGGACACCGGGTTCGCGAGCTGGCGGTGGATCCAGTGGTCCCGCTGGCCGTGCGCGGGCCAGCCGCCGTACTTCGAGTCGGCGGAGCACTACGACGAACTGGTGGCCGGCCATCTCGCCGCCGGCAGCATCATGGACGAGCAGATGGTGTACTGGGACGTCCGGCCGTCGACCCACCTGCCGACCGTGGAGGTCCGGGTCAGTGACGTCCCGCTGACGGTGGACGAGACGGTCCTGCTCGCGACGTTGGTCCGCGCGTTGGTGATGGTCGCGCTCGACGCCGGCGACCGGGGCCCCGAGGTCGAGCCGGAGCGATTGCGAGCCGCGTACTGGCTGGCCGCCCGCGACGGTCTGACCAGCACCAACCTCGACGTACTCAACGGCCGGGTGCTGCCGATCGCCGATGTGCTGCAGCGGCTGATCGAGCACGCCCGGCCGGCCCTCGAAGCCGTCGGCGACCTGCCGCGGGCGGCGGAGGGCGTGCGCAGAATTCTTGCTGAAGGCAACGGTGCGGTGAAGCAACGCCGGGCGTTCCGTGAGGGCGACAGCGTAGTCGCCCTCACGGAGATCAGACCCTGACGGTCACGGGGTCCGGAGGAAGTCCTCCAGGCCGTGCAGGTCGTCGGTGTTCAGGTGGTCCACACCCGCCGCGACCAGCTCCGACCACAACGCCTCGCGGGCCGCCCCGCGGGCGTCCGGGGTGGCCCAGAAGCGGACCCGGTACCCGGCGCGGTGTGCGGTCGTGACGATCTGCCGCAGCTTCGCCCGCTCGGCCTCGGGGAACGCGCCGACGCCCTGCCAGCTGAAGTTGTTCGTCCAGTTGTCGCTCACCAACGGCATCAGCGACGCGGGCATCCCGGAGTTCAGGTCACCCAGCCGGCCGTCGTACCCGGCGTACCGGACCTTCTGCGCCTTCAGCACGTCGAGAGGCCGGTTCCCGCTGATCACCGACGTCACAGCGCCCTTGTACGTGCGCCCGTTCACGAAGACGGTGCTGATCCCGCGGTACTTGCTCAGCGCTTGGTCGATCGCGGCGTACGTCGTCGGGCCGTCGCTCTTGATGTCGATGAGGAGCTGGAAGTCGCCGCCCTGGCGGTAGACGCGGCCGTGGTTCTGCTTGATCCGCTCGGCCAGCGGCGCGAGGTACAGGCTCTCCAGCGTGCGGCCGGGAACAGCGTCTTCGAGGTCGTGCGCGACGCGGAGTTCACCGTCGATCAGCCAGACGTCCGCCTCGACGCTGCTGAAGCCACGGTCGAGCGCGTCCTGCAACGGCCGCCGGTGCTCGTAGTCGTTGTGCGCGTGGGCCGCCGCGAGCGGGCGGACCGCCGGAGCGGAGTACGCCTTGGGCAGCTTGAAGCCGTTGGCCTGCGCGACCGTCCGCAGCCGGTCGGGGTAGTCGGTGATGATGCCGTCGACGCCCTTGTCGATCAGCGACTGCATCGTGGCGGGGTCGTCGATGGTCCACGGCACGACCTTCATGCCGGCCTTGTGCGCGTCCGTCACCATCGCGGCCGTCACGTACGGCCGGTACGCCGGGTCGGTGATCTTGCCGTCCTGCGGGAACCCGTGCACCGGGCTGATCGCGTCCGCGCCGAACGACCGGGTCGCCTCGACCAGGTCGCCGCCGAAGTCGTCGATGTCGATGCCGCCCAGCCACGGCGACCTGCCGGGCTGTCCGGTCTGCAGGAAGTCGTAGTTGGTCAGGGCAACGATCGGCAGGTCCGGGGCGACCTGGCGCATCCGCATCAGTGCGCCCCAGTCGAAGCTCTGGATCGTCACCTGACGGCCGATCCGGGCCTTGCGGATCTCGGCCGCGACGACCTGGACGAACTGCTCGCGCGGAGCCGTCTCGCTGGGCGCGCCGGCTTCCACCTTGGTCTCGATGTTCAGCTTCACGTCGTGCGCGCGGAACCGCTGGACCAGGTGGAAGACCTCGCGCAGCTCCGGCATCCGGGCGCCCGGGTCGGGGGTCTGGCCTGGGTAGTTCGCCTGCGGGAGGGAGCCGCAGTCGAGCTGCTTCACCTGCTGCAGGGTCAGCGTGTTGATGTACTTGCCGACGTACGGGTACTCGGGATCGTTCGGGGTGTACGGCGCGGTGTCCTTGCACTTGCTGCCGCTGATCCGGCGGTCGTGGGTGACGACCGCATGGCCGTCCTCGGTGATCTGGACGTCGAGCTCGAGCGTGCTGACGCCGAGTTCGAGGCCGCGGCTGAACGAGGCGATGGTGCTCTCGACGGTGAGGCCGAGGCCACCGCGGTGGGCCTGCAGGTCGAAGGCGTGGCCGGGGCCGGCCGACGCCGGAGCGGCGGCGACCAGGCCCTGACCGACCAGGCCGGCGGTGAGGGCGAGCGGGAGCAGCGCGCGGGAGAGGCGGCGCATGAGGGGTTCCCTTTCGTCTGGGCGGGTGGGGCGGGTGTCGGGCCGATGCTCTCCGGCCCGTGGTACCCCTTCGTCTTCGTGAAGGTAGCCGACAGACGTCCGCTCGGTAACCGCTTGGCGACTACCGATCAGGGCGCGGTGACAATCTGCCGGGTGGAGCGCGCCGCGATGTGCACCCTCGGCCTGCTGTCAGGGCAGCGCGGAGATCGGCAGGTACGCCTACTCGTACTGCAGGGCCTCCAGCGGGTTGAGGCGGGCCGCCCGCCGGGCCGGCCAGATCGCGGCCAGGATCCCGACCACCACCGCCAGGACGGCGAACACGATCAGCTGGCCGGCCGGGACCGCGAAGCTGATCTCCTCCAGCCGGGCGGCGAGCAGCAGGGCCAGGCCGAGGCCGAGCACGATCCCGATCACCGCGCCGATCAGGGCCGTGATCACGCTCTCGTGCCGGATCATCTTCTTCACCTGGCCGCGGGTCAACCCGACCGCGCGGAGCATGCCGAGCTCGCGGGTCCGTTCGAAGACGGTGAGCACGAGCGTGTTGACGATGCCGAAGAGGCTGACCAGCACCGACAGCGCGAGCAGCACGTACAGCACGTTGAGGATGCTCTTGATGCCGTCGGTCTGCGCCTTCTTGAACGCGTCCCGGTCGAGCGCCTTCGCGTTCGGGAACGTGCTCAGCGTCTGGTCGAGCGCGGCCGTGTTCGCCGCCGTGACGCCGCCGGTCATGTTGACGAAGGTGTAGATGTTCAGCGGCTGCGGGTTGTTCGCGTCGAACGTCGGCGTGGACAGGGTGATGTTGCCGAACGGCGATCCGCCCGCCGGCGGCTTGAAGACCCCGAGCACCTTGAGCTGCAGCACCTTGCCGGTGACGGTGGTCATCGCGATCTGCGACCCGGTCGTCAGCGAGTGCTTGTCGGCGTACTCCGCGTCGACGATCGCGCCGTTCGTGCCGAGCGCGCCCAGCGTCTGCTGGGATCCGGACCGCCAGTCGAACGTCAGCAGGTCCGGCGCGTTGGCGTCGACGGCGGTGATCTGGATGTTCTCGCCGAACGCCTGCGCCTGCCCACCACGGATACTCGTCACCGCTTCGACACCAGGCGTCTTGGCGACCGCCGCCGCCACGTCCGGCGACAGCGGGCTGAAGTTGTTCTGCGCCGTGATCGCGTAGTCCGCGCTGAAGATGCCGTCGACGGCGTCCTCGAACGGCTTGATGATCCCGGCCCCGAGGGTGGCGACCAGGGTGACCAGCGCGAGCCCGATCATCAGCGCGGCCGCGGTCGAGGCGGTCCGGGCCGGATCGCGCCGGCTGTTCTGGCCGCCGATCGTGGTCGCCGGGACGTCGGGCAGGACCCGCGGGAGCTGGGCCGGCCGCCGGAACAGGCGCTTCACCAGCCAGATCAGGGCGAGGATCGGCCAGACGATCACGGTGAGCGTGACGACGGCCCAGCGCGCCACCGGGTCCGACGCCGCGGCCAACGGTTTCACCAAGCGGGACGAGAACAGCGCGACCCCGATGAACAGCAGCAGGACCCCGGCGCCCAAGGCCGCGAGCAGGGTCGCGGTCGACAGCCCGTTCACGAACAGCCCGACCACGACGAGCGCGATCCCGGCCACCGCGAGCAGGGCGGCACCGACCGGCCGGTACCGGTGGAACCGGCCCGGGATCGGTTTGGCACCCTCGCGGACCGCGGCGATCGGCGGGACCCGGGTCGCCCGCCAGGCCGGTCGCAGGCTTGCCACGACGGTCACCAGGACCCCGACGAGCAGACCGACGACGATCGTCCGGGTCTGGAACACCAGCCCGTTGTTGGGCAGCGTGAAGCCGACCGCGTCGAACAGGTTGAACAGGCCGGTCGCGATCGCCAGCCCCAGGAACAACCCGACGATCGCGGAGAGCAGCCCGGTGATCAGCGCCTCGAGCACGACCGAACTGAGGATCTGCCGCCGGGACGCACCGAGGGTCCGCAGGGTGGCGAACTCGCGGGTCCGCTGGGCGATCGTGATCGACAGCGAGTTCGCGATCACGAACGAGCCGACGAACAGCGCGATCCCACCGAAGACGAGCAGGAAGTTGCGGAAGAAGTCGAGGAACCCGCTGGTGTCCGCGGAGTCGGCCTCGGCCTGTTGCTCGGCGGTCCGGACCTGGGTCCCGGCCGGCAGGATCTGCCCGACCGCGTCCACCAGTTGCTGCTGGGACACCCCGTCCTTGGCCGCGATCAGGATCTGGTCCAGCTGGCCCACCTTGCCGAACAACTGCTGCGCCGTCGGCAACTCGAACCCGGCGAGCGTCGCACCGCCGATCGAGGACACCGCGCCGAACTCGACCAGGCCGGAGATCCGCATCTTCTGCGCCGCGCCGCGGGCCTGGACGCCGATCTCGTCACCGGCCGCGAAGCCCTTCTCCTGCGCGGTCTTGGTGTCGATGACGACCTCGCGCGGACCGGGCCAGCCGCCGCTGATCAGGGAGAGCACGTTGAACTGTGGCAGCTCCGGGTTCACGCTGAAGCCGAGGTTCGGGGCGCCGCCGAAGACGATCGCCTTGCCGTCCCGGCCGATCAGCTGCACCTCGCCCGCGACGGTCCCGTCGGCCGCGCCGACCTCGGGCAGCTTGCGGACCTCCGGCAACAGCGCGGCCGAGAACGGCGGAGCGACCCCACCGGCGTTGTCCGTCGTGGTGTCGAACGCGGTCTTGCCGGTGACGGTGGCGTCGGTGTTCTTGTAGTTCTCCGAGAAGATCGAGTCGAACGCGCCGGTGATCGAGTCGGTCAGCACGTACGTCCCGGAGATCAGCGAGACGCCGAGCACGACGCCGATCGCGGTGAGCGCTGTCCGGAGCTTGCGGCTCAGCATCCCGGCCAGCGCGAACCGGATCATTGCAGATCCAGCGTGTCGATCATCTGCAGGATCTCGTGCTGGCTGATCCGCCCGGTCTCCTTCACGATCCGGCCGTCGGCGAGGAACAGCACCCGGTCGGCCATCGCGGCCGCGCGGGCGTCGTGGGTGACCATCACGGTGGTCTGCCCGTACTCCTCGACGGACTGGCGCAGCAGGTCGAGGATCTCGGCACTGGTCCGGGAGTCCAGGTTGCCGGTCGGCTCGTCGGCGAACACCACGGTCGGCCGGGACACCAGGGCGCGCGCGATCGCGACCCGTTGCTGCTGGCCGCCGGACAGCTCGGCCGGCCGGTGCGAGAGCCGGTCGGTGAGCCCGACCCGCGCGATCAGCTCGTCGAAGTACGCCGGGTCGACCTGCCGGCCCGCGATCGTCAACGGCAGCAGCACGTTCTCCCGGGCGGTGAGCATCGGCAGCAGGTTGAAGAACTGGAAGATGAACCCGATATGCCGGCGGCGCAGCTTGGTCAGGTCGTCGTCGCCCAGGGTGGTGATCTCGATGTCGTCGATCCGGACCGAGCCGGTCGTCGGCCGGTCCAGGCCGGCCAGGATGTGCATCAGCGTCGACTTGCCGGAGCCGGACGGACCCATCACCGCCGTCAGCTGTCCGGTGTCGACCTCGACGCTCACGCCGTGCAGCGCGTGCACCGCGGTGTCGCCCTCGCCGTAGACACGGGTCACCTCGTCGGCCAGTACGACCGCGGCGCTGGTGGTCTCGTTGGGTTGTGCGTCAGTGCCGATCATCGCCCCTCCCCGGCAGATCAGCGGCCCCCCAGGTCCCCTCCTTCGAGTCTGCGCGCCCGGGAGGCGGACCACAACGCCCCTCCGGGCCGAACCAGGGTCGGGCCCGGGTCAGATCCAGCCGCGCCGGGCGGCGTGGAAGCCGAGCTGGAGCCGGGTATCGGCGGCCACGATGTCCATCAACGCGCGGACCCGGCGCTGTACGGTCCGCATGGACAGGCCGAGCTGATTGGCGACCGCCTGGTCGGTGAGGCCGGCGAGCAGCAGACCGAGGATGCGCGAGTCCAGTTCGGACAGGCCGTCACTGGGCGGCCCCTCGACCATGCCGTCGGTGCCCAGCACGAGCGGGAGCCCGTTGCGCCAGACCTGGTCGAACAGGGCGAGCAGCGCGTCCAGCATGCCGCTGCGGTGCACGATCAGCGCGCCGATGCCCGCCGACCCGGACAGCAACGGCACCAGGGCGATCCGCCGGTCCACGATCAGTAACCGGATCGGGAGTTCGGGGACGACCCGGACCTCCTCGCCCTTCTCCAGCGAGTCGGCGGCCGCGGCGAAGAACCCGGGCCGCTCGAACGAACTCCGCTCGATCACCACCCGGTACCGGACGCCCCGGGTGACCGCGGCGTCCTCCTCGGTGTTCTCCTCCGGCGGGACGACCGCGACGGCCGCCTTGACGAAGCCGAGCACCTCGTCGCGGGCCGCCATCTGCAACTGGGCGAACCGCTGCGCGACCGCCTTGGCCCCGCGGACCACGTCCACGACGTCGCTGATCGAGCGGTCCGTGTCCGTACCGCGGTAGATCTCGGTCAGCGCCTCGATCTCGCGCTGGGCCCGGCGCAGCTCCTCCTCGCGCTGGACGGCGAGCGCGGCCAGTGCGACCGAAGGCGGTGAGGCGACGTACCGGTCGGTGCCGCCGCTGGACCGGGCCGCGAGGCCGAGCGTCTCCAGCGCGGCGAGTGACCGGGCCGCCTCGATCTGCTGGCAGCCGAGTCGCTCGGCCAGCTCGGCGGCGTCGGCCGACGGCACCTCGACGAGGGCGCGATAGGCCAGTTCTTCGGCGTCGGCGAGTCCCAGCACGTCGAGCACGATGCCTCCTCCCCAGGCTGCTGTGACCGAGCGGCCACTGGCGGCTTCCGGCATTGTCGTAATCCTGCCATCACCAACCGCAGCGGCGCTGGCGGTTTTGCGATGAGACTGGCCGACAACGTCCCCTCCGCCCGAAGGGTCTCCGCCGATGTCCTCCCGCTTGCTGATCGGAGCAGCCGCGACCACGCTGCTCGCCTCCGTTCTTGTCCCGGCGACGGCCTCGTCAAACGCCGTCGCCGCCACCGATCCGACCGTCGGCCCCGGTTCGTCCGCCGCGGTCCCGCAGATCCCCGTCGACACCGCGAAGGTGGTCACCCTCCTCACCGGCGACAAGGTGCAGGTCAGCCCCGCCGCCGACGGCCGGACCAACCTCCGCTTCGTCCCCGCCGACCCGGCCGCGCCCGGGTACGAGACCCGCACGGTCGGCAAGGACGTGTACGTCGTGCCCGACAGCGCGGCCGAACTCGTCCAGCGCGGCAAGGTGGACGACGCGTTGTTCAACGTCAGCGCGCTGGTCCGGCAGGGGTACGACGACACGTCGACCCAGCAGATCCCGGTGATCACCACGTACAAGCCGACCGCGCGGTCCACCGTCCAGCCGGTACCGCCGGGTGCGACCCGGACGCGGGCGCTCCCCACGGTCCACGCGGCCGCGCTGAAAACCGGCAAGGACCGCGCCCGGGAGACCTGGAGCGCGCTCACGTCGGTCGCGAATCCGGCCGGCAAGGAGCTGGACAAGATCTGGCTCGACGCGAAGGTGACCAAGACGCTGGACGAGAGCGTGCCGTACGTCGGTGCGCCGGCGGCTTGGCGAGCCGGGTTCGACGGCGCCGGGACGAAGGTGGCCGTGCTCGATTCCGGGGTCGACGCCGACCATCCGGATCTTCAGGGTGCGGTCGTCGCCCAGGAGAACTACACCGACAGCCCCGACGTCACCGACCACGACGGTCACGGCACCCACACCTCGTCCACGGTCGCGGGCCGCGGTACCGCGTCGGGCGGCCGGAACAAGGGTGTCGCCCCGGGCGCCCAGTTGTTGTCCGGCAAGGTCCTGAACGACTACGGGTCCGGTGAGTTGTCCTGGATCATCGCCGGGATGGAGTGGGCCGTCGCGCAGGGCGCCGACGTGGTCAGCATGTCCATCGGCACGTCCGAACCGGTCGACTGCACCGACCCGATGGCGGCCGCCGTGGACCGGATCAGCGCGAGCTCCGGCGTGCTGTTCGTGATTGCCGCCGGCAACCTCGGCGGACCGGCCGAGACGATCACCAGCCCGGGGTGCGCCGCCTCCGCGCTCACCGTCGCGGCCACCGACCTGACCCAGACCACGGCCGGCTTCTCCGGCCGCGGCCCGGTGATGGGCAACCACGCGGTGAAGCCGGACATCGCGGCACCGGGTGTCGACATCACGGCCGCCCGGGCCGGCGGTCGCGGCGACTCGGCGTACGTCGACATGAACGGAACCTCGATGGCGACCCCGCACGTCGCCGGTGCGGCCGCGATCCTCAAGCAGCAGCACCCGACCTGGACCGGGCAGCAGCTGAAGTCTGCGTTGCAGAGCACGGTCCGGTCCGCGTCGAGCGTCGGCGTGTACGAGCAGGGCGCCGGCGAGCTCGATGTCGCCAACGCGGTCGCCCAGCAGGTCACCGGACCCGGTACCACCGACCTCGGCACGTTCGCCTGGCCGCACAAGCCGGCCGACAAGGTGACCAAGCCGCTCGTCTACACCAACCACGGGGACAAGCCCGTCACGTTGCGCCTCACCGCGGACATCCGCGGCAACAACGGCAAGGCGATGCCGCGGACAGCGGTCCGCCTCGGTACCACCTCGGTCCGGATCCCGGCCGGCCAGACCGCGCAGGTCCCGCTCGCCGTCGACCCCAGCGTCAAGCTCGACCACGGCCTGTACGGGGCGGTCAGCGCGCGCGTGGTTGCCACCAGCAACGACGGCCGGACCGTGGTCACCCCGGTCGGCTTCTACCTCGAACCACAGCACGTCGACGTCACCTTCCAACTGATCGACCGGAACGGGCAGCCCGCCTCTTCGATCACCGCGCTCGACGTGTTCGACCTGGACAGCATCGCGGCCCAGCGCGTCGGCTTCGACGGCGCCGACCGGACCCTCCACCTCCGCGCCGGGACGTACTCGCTGGCCGCCGTGATCGCGACCGACGGCGCCGAGGGGACGGTCGAGTCGTACAGCTTCCTCGGCGATCCCGAGGTCACCCTGACGAAGGACACCACGATCACCTACGACGCCCGCAAGGCGGTTCAGGCCAAGGTGACCACGCAGCGCGCCAGCGAGTACCGGGGCGGCAGCCTCACCTACGGCCGGGTCATCGACGACTGGGTGCTGTCGAGCTCGCGCGGTTTCACCAACCGGGTCAAGGCGGTCTACCTGGCGGACACCCCGACGAAGGCGAAGCGCGGCACCTTCGAGGTGGTCGAGGGGTGGCAGTACGGCTCGCCCGACTGGGCCGCGTCGCCGTATCTCTACAGCCTGGCGTTCACCCACAGCCGGGAGATCAAGGGCGGCGTGAACCACCGGGTGACGGACCGGCAGCTCGCCTCGATCGACGCGACCTACTACACCCCGGGCAAGAACTTCACCTACTCCGAGTACGTCGACGTCTGGCGGCCGTGGAGCCTGACCCTGATCCCGACCGGTGACCGCGGCTCGGTCGCCGCGCCGAACCGGGTCGAGCACCTGGTCACCGCCGAACGCGACACCAAGGTGACCCAGATGGTCGGCCACTCCGACGCGATGGCCTGGCCGTTCGCCACCCTGATGACGTCGACCGGGAAGGCGTACAAGGCCGGCAGCCGGCACACCGAGACCTGGTACCAGGCGGGGCTGCGGCCGGGGCTGCGGCGGGACCAGACGACCGGGCAGGCCGTGATCCCGGCGGCCCGGAGCGGGAACTACGTCTGGAGCAACTTCGCCGGCTGGTCCGACACCCAGCCGGGGCACTTCTCGATCCACGGCTTCCTGGACCTCGGCAACACCGAGCTGTTCGCGAACGGCGAGTCGCTCGGCCGGTACGGGTTCTACGGCCAGGGTGGCTGGGATGTGCCGGCCGGACCGACCGACCTGGAGCTGGCGTCCACCCTGCACCGCTGGCAACGCGAGGCGTACTCGTGGGAGTCGCCGGCCGAGGCGGAGACGCGCTGGCGCTGGACGAGCTCGTCGGCCGATTCGGGGAAGGCGCTGCCGTTGCTCTTCCCGGACTACGACCTGGCCGTCGACACCAACGACCGGGCGCCGCGGGTCGCGGAGTACCCGATCACGGTCCGGCTCGAGGCGGGGGAGTGGTTCCAGCCCGGCCCGATCACCTCGGCGCGCGCCTGGGCGTCGTACGACGACGGCGCGACCTGGACCGAAGCCCCGGTCCAGCGGACCGCGACCAAGGCCGTCGTGACCGTCGACAACACCTTGGCCGAGAGCTTCGTCACCCTCAAGGTGGAGCTCACCGAAGCCGGCGGCAAGGCGGTCACCCAGACCCTCAAGCAGTTCTACGGGGTCCGCCGGTAAGAACCACCGGGGTGTCCCAGGGGGCGCTGGGACACCCCGGTCAGGCAATTTCTCCCCTTGCAGGAACCATCCTGCAGGGGGAGAAGTAGGTGGCGTCGGACCGGGAGCGCCTCACGGCGCGTGGCCGCTCGTAGCGGCTTATTTTGGGACCCGGGGCTACCGCGGCCCGACGCCTCAGACAGTGTAGCGAATCCTCAAACGCCTTGTCTTGTTGAGGTTTTCCGGTCGTGGCGCCCTAACATCTGGACTCCGCCGACGCAAGTGTCGTGGCCGATCCGCGGACCGTTCACCAGAGTTGACCGGCACGCTCCGTACGCGCCGCGGTCTGCAGCTGGTCGGCCAGCTCGACCAGCTTCGACGCGGACCGGACCTGGTCGTGCCCGTCGTCGGCCAGGTGCGCCCGGCCGGTCGCCACGATCCGCGCGAACGCCGCCGCCCGGTCCAGCGTGGTCGCGAAGTCACCGGTCGCGACCCCACGGAGTACGGCGTCGACCATGTCCTTCACCTCGGTCGGCCCGGGCGGGTCGGCGACCCCGGCGACGACGGCGTGCACCTCGGCGTACTCGCGGCCGGTCGCGTACTCGCGGGAGACGTCCTCGGCCGACGAGTGCACCCAGGAGCGCAGCAGGTACAGCCGCCAGAGGGTGCCGGGGAGCGAGTCGGCGGGGGAGTCGGACCAGAGGTCGGCCAGCTCGTCGAGGCCGTAGTCGTCGGCGAGCTTGACCACCCGGGCGACCACCTCGGCGTCCTCGCTGGTCCGCGCGCCCCGGACCAGCAGCTCCGCGGTCCGGTGCGCGACTTCGGCCACCGCGGCCGGGTCGGCGGCACCGGGCAGCGACTCGAACAGCTGGTTGCCGGGCAGGATCGGCCGGCGCGGCGTGGGTACGGTCACCCGGCCCATGATCCCTGACCACTCCAGCCCCCGCATGCCGACCCCGGCGGGTCAGTACAGTCGCTGTATGGCAGCCGGTGCGAGTGGTGGAAAACAGGGTCGCCTGGTCAAGAACGTGGTCAAGTACGGCGTCCGGTACGGGCCACTGGCGATCGAGGCGGTCAAGCACGGCCGCGAACCGGCCCAGCAGGCGATCCAGGCCGCGCTGGCGAAACGGGCGGCCCGGCGCAAGGCGGTCGAGCACGCGCTCACCGTCCGGGACGGCTCGCTGCTCAAGGTGATCAAGGACGGTCAGGCGATCTTCTTCGTCTTCAGCGGCGACGCGATCGTCACGACGTATCCCCCGGTGCCGCAGGCGACGTACCCCGAGCTGCTCCGCCACGCCGACCTCGACCGCCGCGAGTCGGCCGTCGTCCTGTCCGCCCAACGCAAAAGGCTCACCGACCGCCTCCCCAACCCCCGCCGCCGCACCCGCTGAAGGTCCCGGGCGGCAGACCCGTGCCGGGAACAGGGACGGTAGACCGTGCCGGGAACCGGGACGGTGGACCGTGCCGGGAACCGGGACGGTGGACCGTGCCGGGAACCGGGACGGTGGACCGTGCCGGGAACCGGGACGGTGGACCGTGCCGGGAACCGGGACGGTGGACCGTGCCGGGAACCGGGACGGTGGACCGTGCCGGGAACCGGGACGGTGGACCGTGCCGGGAACCGGGACGGTGGACCGTGCCGGGAACCGGGACGGTGGACCGTGCCGGGAACCGGGGCAGTGGACCGTGCCGGGAACCGGGGCAGTGGACCGTGCCGGGAACCGGGGCAGTGGACCGTGCCGGGAACCGGGGCGGTGGACCGGGGTGGGGGCCCTGCCGGCAGACACAGGCGGGGGGACTGGGCGAGGGACGGGACGGCAGTCCGGGGCGGGTAGGTGTCGCTTGGCCCAATCACAGCTGCTGCCGCAGGCAGCTACGTATGGACCTGTGAGCGGTGACTGTGGCTGCGACCGGCGCGGCAGGCCGGGGTGGCGGGCCGGGGTGGACTGGGGCGGGTGGGTGTTCGCTCGGCTCAATCGCAGCTGCTGCCGTACGCGGCTACCGATGGGTTTGTGGGCAGTGAGTGCGGCCGCTGACATCCAGTTGCACACCTTGGCGCGGAAAGGGGGACCTCGAACAAGGTATGAACTGTCCCCGGTCCAGGGTTGGTGTTCAAGGCGGGGTGGCGCGGTCCCGGGTTGGTGTTCAAGGGCATTGCGCTGTTGTAGCGGTCGAGGTGCCGTGGCCGCTGGCTGGGGACATGCCGCGCCGGCGGGGAAGTTGACGTGCGCGTAACGTCGCGGACCCGCTCGGGCAACACCTCCGGCGCACAGTGGAAGCACGTTTCCACGAGGGAGGGCGTCCGCATGCTCTGGAAGATCAGGACCGAACTCGCCGACCGGCCCGGTGCGCTGGCCGAACTCGCTGCACGATGTGGTGCGGACGACATCAACATCCTCAGCCTCGAGGTCTTCACCGCCGAGACCGGCGCCGTCGACGAACTGGTGGTCTCCACCGGCGTCGGCTGGTCCGCCGCCGACCTGACCGCGCTCGCCGCCGAGGCGGGCTGCCTGCGGACCAGCGTGCGGCCGTGCCAGGCCGACGTCCTCAGCGACGGCCCGACCCGGTACCTGCGGGCTGTGCTCCGGCTGATCGAGGACCCGGTGTCCGTGGACGAGGAGCTGGAGAGCCTGCAGGGATTCGGCGAGTACACCGCGGCCGAGTGGGCCCGCGCGGACGTGCTGGTCGAGATCGCGGGCCGGCTCGCGGAGCGGTACGAGGGCGTCGTCGAAGGCCCGCGCCCGGGCAGCGGGGTCCCGGACCTGCGCCGGGCGACCGTGGACGACGCGGAGGCCGTCGTCGCGATGCACGAGCGGTGTTCGTACGAGAGCCGGACCCGCAGGTACCACGTCCCGATGCCCAAACTCACCGCCCGGACGGCCCGGCACCTGTCCGCGCCGGCCGGTGGCGCCTCCGTCGTCGCGGCGATCGAGGGGGCCGTGGTCGGGATGGCGACCGCGGCGCCCTGGGAGGAGCTGGACGGAACCGCGATGGAGATCGCCGTCCTGGTCGAGGACGGCTGGCAGGGCCAGGGGCTCGGGTCCCAGCTGCTCCGCCGGGTGATCCAGGAGGCCCGGCTGCTCGGGGCCGACCGGGCCGTCTGCATGGTCCAGCCGGAGAACGTGGCGATGCTGCGGACCGTCGAGGGACTGCGGATGCGGACCAGGGTCGTCCAGGACGGTGACAGCCTGATGGTGACGGTCGCGCTGTCGGACCAGAGCCTGTCGCATTCCATGGATCGGCCGCCGGTGCCATATCGTCGTTCCCGTGCCAGCCTTGCCCACCGGACGCAACCCCCACGGCCTCTTGGTCAACCTGCCCGCGAGCACTCGCTCGCCGGTCCTGGAGCTGTTCCGCCGCTTCCTGATCGCGCTGGGACTGCTGACCGTGATGGTGCTCATCGTGGCGGTCGACCGTGACGGGTACAAGGACACCTACGACGGTCACGTCGACCTGATCGACAGCATCTACTACGCGACCGTCACGCTCACCACGACCGGGTACGGCGACATCACTCCGGTGACGCCCGCCGCCCGGCTGGTGAACGCCTTCATCGTCACGCCGCTCAGGATCTCCTTCCTGGTGGTGCTGGTCGGCACGACCCTGGAAGTCCTGGCGAACGAGGGTCGGCGCATCATGCGCGACTCCCGATGGAGGAAGCGCATGAAGGACCACACCGTGGTCGTCGGCTACGGCACCAAGGGCCGCTCGGCCGTGCAGACCCTGCTGAGCAACGGGGTGAAGCGCGAGGCCATCGTCGTGATCGACCCGCGCGCCCAGGCGATCGGGGACGCGGGCAACGACCAGATGGCCGCCTTCCACGGCGACGCCACCAACCGGACCGTCCTGCGCCGCGCCGAGGTGATGACGGCCCGCGAGGTGATCGTCACCACGGACCGCGACGACTCCGCCGTCCTGGTCACCCTGGCCGTCCGGCAGCTGAACCCGACCGCACACATCGTGGTCGCGGTTCGCGAGGAGGACAACGTCCCGCTGCTGCGCCAGTCCGGCGCGGACGCCGTGGTCACCTCCTCCGAGGCGGTCGGCCGGCTGCTCGGCCTGTCCGCGGTCAGCCCGAACCTCGGCGAGGTGATGGAGGACCTGCTCACCTACGGCGAGGGTCTCGAGGTCGCCGAACGCCCCGTCCTCGGCCGCGAGGTGGGCAAGCCCCCGTCCTCGGTCCCGGACCGCGTCGTCTCGGTCGTCCGCGACGGCACCGTCTACCGGTACTACGACTCCAACGTCTCCGTCCTGGCCGCCGGCGACAAACTCATCGTCGTCCGCCCCGCCAAAGAAACCCCCTGGGCAGAACGCCCCGGCGCCGACAACGAAGACGAGTAACCCCCAACCCGCACCCCACCACCCACCTCCGCGTACCCCGCACCCCACCACCCACCTCCGCGTACCCCCGGCACCCACGCCGCGTACCCGCACCGACCCCCGCGTACCCCGCACCGCGCGTGTGCTGTTGGTGACGGCGACTTTGGGCGCCGATCGGCCGTTTCGCTGGCGGTGAGGGCGACTTTGTGCGCAGCCCAGCCGTTTTCGCGGGCGGGGAGGTGGCTGGTTGGTGCCCAAGGTCGCGCTGCCGGCGGAGCGATCCTGCGGCCGCGCGCTGGTACGCGGGGAGGCTCGCGCGGCGAGAGCGTGGGCGCCATCAGTACCCTCGCGTGCCATCGCGCCGCGCTTGGTGCTCGGTGAGGGCGACTTTGGGCGCCGATCGGCCGTCTTGCTGGCGGTGAGGGCGACTTTGTGCGCAGCCCAGCCGTTTCGCGAGCGGTGAGGTGGCTGATCGGTGCCCAAGGTCGCGCTGCCGGCGGAGCAAGCCTGCGGCCGCGGGCTTGTACGCGGGGAGGTTCGCGTGGCGAGAGCGTGGGCGTCATCAGTACCCTCGCGTGTCATCGCGCTGCGCTTGGTGCTCGGTGACGCCGACTTTGTGCGCCGGTCGACCGTTTCGCGAGCGGTGAGGGCGACTTTGTGCGCAGCCCAGCCGTTTCGCGAGCGGTGAGGTGGCTGATCGGTGCACAAAGTCGCGTTGCTGGCGGAGGAGGACCGCGGCCGGGCGGTGGTGCGCCGGGCTGTCTCCGCGCCGAGGGCGCGGGCGGCGACCGGTACCTTCGCGTGCCGCCGCACCGTGCTTGGTGGTAGGTGACGGCGACTTTGTGCGCCGCTCGGTTGGTCCGCGGTTGGTGAGGTGGCTGGTTGGTGCACAAAGTCGCGTTGCTGGCGGAGGAGGACCGCGGCCGGGCGGTGGTGCGGCGGGCGGCCTCCGCGCCGAGGGCGCGAGCGGCGACCAGCACCACCCGCACCCGCACCGAGCGCGTCGCGTGCGTGGTCGGGGACGGCGACTTTGTGCGCCGGCCGACCGATTCGCGGGTGGCGGGGTGGTTGATCGGCGCACAAGGTCGCGCTGTCGGCGAAGCGAGCCCGCGGCCGGGGCGGTCGTACGTGGGCTCGTCTCGCACTCGTGTGTTCTGCAGGTTGAAGGCGACTTTGTGCGTCGGTTGGTCGCGGGACGATGCCGAGAGTGGCTGGGGCGCGCACAAAGATGCCCGATCGGCGGGGAGCGCGGCGGGGAGGTTGGCGGCGAGGGGGCGAGCGCGGCGGGGAGGTTGGCGGCGAGGGCGGGCGAGGCGGGCGGCCGTGAGGGCGGCAGCGGGGCGAGGGCGGCAGCTGGGGTGAGCGAGGCGGCGGGCGGCGGCGGGGCGAGCGCGGCGGCGGGCGGCAGCTGGGGTGAGCGAGGCGGCGGGCGGCGGCGGGGCGGGCGGCGGCGGGGCGAGCGCGGCGGCGGGGGCGGGAGCGGCGGCGGGGTGTGCGGTGAGGGTGGGGGATCGCGGTGGGTGGGGGTCAGGTGGCGGGGTGGGTGGTGTTGACGGGGTGGGGGTGGCGCTCTAATCTCTGATCTGTAAACGATTACAAGAACGATTACAGGAGTGTTGGGTGAGCCGTCCGACGATCGCCGGGGTGGCCCGGGCTGCCGGGGTTTCGGTGGCTTCGGTGTCGCGGGTGTTGAACGGGTTGCCGGCTACCGAGGAGATGGCCGCTCGGGTGCAACGGGCGGTCGAGGAGCTCGGGTACGTGCCGGATGCGCGGGCGCGGTCGCTCAAGGTCGGGCGGACTTTCCAGTTGACGCTCGCCGTCGCCGACGTCGGCAACCCGGTGTACGTGACGATGATGCGCGCGGTCGAGGAAGTGGTCGCCGCGGCCGGGTACCGGTTGGTGGTGACCGCGACCGGGCCCGAGGTGGCCGACGAGGTCGCGCTGGTCCGCGGGATGGCGCGCGGGTACGCGGACGGGTTGCTGATCAGCCCGTTGCGGGTCGACGACGACCTGATCAAGTCGATCCGCGAGTGCGACGTCCCCGTGGTGGTCGCCGGTAACGTCCCCGCGAAGGCGGGCGTGGACACCGTCCGCGCGAACTCGCCCAAGGGCATGGCGCTGGCGGTCGAGCACCTCGTCGCGCAGGGCCGCCGCCGGATCGCGCTGCTCAACGGCCCGGTCGACACGGTCCCGGGTGCGGCTCGGGCGAAGGGCTTCGGGGACGCGGTGAAGGCGAACGGCCTGACCCCGGTCGCCACGGTCCAGGCCGACGACTTCACGTTCGCCGCCGGACGGAGCGCGGGAGCAGCGTTGCTGACCGAGCTGGCGGACCTGCCCGGCAAGCGCCCGGCCGACGCGGTGATCGCCGCGAACGACCTGCTGGCCGTCGGGCTCATGCACGAACTGGCGGCACGGGGGCTGCGCGTACCGGAGGACGTGGCCGTGGTCGGGATGGACGACAGTGAACTGGCGGAGCAGTCGTTCCCGCCGTTGACGAGTGTGAACCTCGGGTCGGCCGAGCGGGGGCGCCGGGCCGCGGAGTTGCTGTTGGCAAGGATCGAGGACGACAGCCGGGCACCGCGCCGGATCGTCGTCCAGCCCACCCTGAGTGTGCGGAGGTCGGCCCCGTGACCACGCAAACCGCCGTCGCGCCGCCGAAGACGCCCGGCCGGCCGCCGAAACGCGCCACCGGCGGCCGGCCGCGGCAGAACCGGGAAGCCATCTTCCTGTTCCTGCCCGCGCTGCTGCCGGTGCTGCTGCTCAGCGTGTACCCCCTGGTGCGGGGGATCGCGCTCGGCTTCACCGACGCCCGGGCCGGGCTGAACGTCGACACGAACTTCGTCGGCTTCGGCAACTTCGGCAAGTTGCTGCACAACGACCTGTTCTGGGACTCGTTCCGGATCGGGCTGATCTGGACCGTCTCGGTCACTGTGCTGCAGTTCGTCGCCGCGCTCGGCCTGGCCCTGCTGCTGAACACCGACCTCAAGTTCCGCGGGGTCGCCCGGACGCTCGCCCTGATCCCGTGGGCGATGCCGCCGGTGGTTGTCGCGATCATGTGGCGGCTGCTGCTGCACCCGACCAACGGCCCGGTCAACGAAATCCTCCAGGGTCTGCACCTGACCAGTCAGCCGATCAACTTCCTCGGCGACTTCAGTACCGCGTTGCCGGCCGTGATCGTGGTCGGGATCTGGGTCGGCATGCCGATGACCACGGTGACGCTGCTGGCCGGGATGCAGGGCATCGACCGGTCCCTGTACGAGGCGGCCGCGGTCGACGGCGCGGGCGCGTGGCACCAGTTCTGGTACATCACGCTGCCGCAGCTGCGGACCGTGATCGTGGCGATCACCAGCCTGGACCTGATCTGGAACTTCAACTCGTTCGGCCTGGTCTACGTACTTACCGCGGGCGGGCCGGGCGGCAAGACGATGTTGCCGATGCTGTTCGCCTACAACGAGGCGTTCCGGTACGGGAACTTCGGGATGGCGGCCGCGATGGGTGACGTGATGGTCGTGATCATCATCGTGTTCCTCGCCTTCTACCTGCGGAACCGGCTGAGGAGCCAGGCATGAGGACGCGTCCAGGCTTCCGGTTCCTGCAGTACGTCGCGGTCTGCTGCTACCTGGTGTTCCTCGGGTTCCCGTTGCTGTGGCTGATCTCCAGCTCGCTGAAGTCGCCGCAGGAGTTCGCCAGCATCACGCCGTCGATCCTGCCCAAGCAGCTCGACTTCTCGAACTACACCGACGCGTTGTCCGAGCAAGGCCTGGTCCGTGGCCTGACGAACAGCCTGCAGATCTCGATCGCGTCGACGGTCCTGGTCCTGGTGGTGTCGTTGCCGGTCGCGTACGCGCTGGCCCGGTTCCGCAGCCGGCTCCGGCCGATCACGAACGGCTGGATCCTGGTCAGCCAGGTGTTCCCGGTGATCCTGATCGTGATCCCGCTGTTCATGATCCTGCGGCCGCTGCACCTGACCAACACGATCCCCGGCGTGGTGATCGTGTACATGGTCTGGTCGATGCCGTTCGCGCTGTGGATGCTGCAGGGCTACGTGGCCGCGGTCCCGCGGGAGCTGGAGGAGGCCGCGTCGGTCGACGGCGCGAGCCGGGTCCGGACCATCGTGTCGATCGTGATGCCGTTGCTGCGGCCGGGGCTGATCGCGACCGCGATGTTCACCTTCATCTCGGCCTGGAACGAGTTCTTCTTCGCCCTGGTCCTGCTGCAGGACCCGGAGCTCAAGACGCTGCCGCTGGTGCTGGCCCGCTTCGTCGGGGCCGAGGGTCAGGTCCAGTTCGGTCCGCTCGCGGCCGCGTCCGTCCTGGCCACCGTGCCGAGTCTCGTCTTCTTCGCCTTCCTGCAACGAAGGCTCACGTCCGGCCTGCTGAGCGGCGCCGTCAAGGGCTAGTCCCTTTCCCCTGAGGAGAACAGATGAAGAAAGCAGTGACCGCGCTGATGGCGGCGGGCGCTCTGGTGGCGCTCGCGGCCTGTGGTGGCGGCGACAGTGGTTCGGGCGACCCGGCGCCGGGGGAGAAGGTGACGCTGAAGTTCCAGAGCCTCGCCTTCCAGAAGTCGACCGTCGCCGCGACGAAGAAGATCGTCGCCGACTGGAACGCCGCGCACCCCGACATCCAGGTCGAGTACGTCCAGGGCAGCTGGGACTCGGTGCACGACCAGCTGGTCACGCAGTTCCAGGGCGGGACCGCGCCGGACATCATCCACGACGAGTCCGCCGACATCACCGGCTTCGCGAACCAGGGCTACCTGGCCGACCTGTCGGAGTACCTGAGCCAGGAGACCAAGGACGCCGTCCCGCAGGGTGTCTGGGACACGGTCAAGACCGGCGACGGCAAGATCGTCGCGGCGCCGACGTTGCTGCAGTCGTACGTCGTGTTCGGCAACTCGGCGGCGCTCAAGCAGGCCGGGATCTCGGCGACCGGTGACTCGCTCAGCTGGGACCAGCTGGCCGCGGACGCAAAGAAGCTCACCGCGAACGGCAAGTACGGGCTCGGCTGGGGCCTGAAGAGCCCGACCGCGACGGTCCTGAACCTCGGGATGAACTTCGACGCAGCGTTCTTCGAGGGCAGTGGCCGGGACGCCAAGGCGAAGATCGGGGACGCCGAGCTCGAGGTGCCGAAGCGGATCCACGCGATGGCCTACACCGACAAGTCGATCGACCCGACGTCGCTGACGCAGAGCGGCTCGGACGTCCTGCCGGGCTTCTTCGGCGGCAAGTACTCGATGGTTGTCGCTGGCAACTACACCGCGCAGCAGATGGCGGAGCAGGCGCCGAAGGGCTTCGAGTGGGAGGTACTGCCGCCGCTGAAGGGCAGCACCGAGGCGCAGGCCGCGAACCCGCAGACCCTGTCGGTGCCGGCCGAGGGCAAGCACATCAAGCAGGCCGCGCAGTTCATCGACTACTTCATGCAGGCCGACAACCTGGCCGCGGTCGGTCAGGGCGACTGGCTGATCCCGACCACGCAGGCGGCCCGGGACGCGATCGCGAAGGCGACCGGCGGCAAGAACGGCTGGGAGCAGACGCTGGCGAGCGGGACGGAGCTGACCAAGGCGCCGTTCCAGAGTGTGGAGAACTACCCGAAGTGGAAGGACCAGATCGCGACGCCGGCGCTGCAGGAGTTCCTGGCGAACAAGATCGACCTCGCGACCCTGGGCCAGAAGCTGAACGACGGATGGGGTCAGGTCAACAGCTGATGGCGCAACGTTCCAGCACGGCGCTCGAAGACAGGTCGGTGGGTGCTCTCCTCGGCTCCGCGGTCGGTGACGCGATCGGCGGTGCCGTCGAGGGCTGGACCCCGGAGGCGATCCGGGAACGGCACGGCGGCTGGGTGACCGGCATCGTCGGCCCGTGGTACGACGACTGGCGCAACGCGCGCCCGATCGCGCCGTACCACAAGGGCGACGGGCACATCACCGACGACACGTTGATGACGCACGCGCT
Source organism: Kribbella amoyensis (assembly GCF_007828865.1). NCBI lineage: Bacteria > Bacillati > Actinomycetota > Actinomycetes > Propionibacteriales > Kribbellaceae > Kribbella > Kribbella amoyensis. The sequence continues at coordinate 56,957 of NZ_VIVK01000003.1, read as the reverse complement.
GGTCGAGGTGTACGACGAACGCCGCGCGCACCTGGACGCGTACGCGATCGCGGAGTCGCTGGTCCCGAAGATGCTGGCCGGGCGCCGGTGGGTCCCGGAGCTCGAGGCGGACGCGTTGCTGCTGCAGCGGGTGTTCCTGGCGGAGAAGTGGCTGGTGGCCCGGTTGCACTACGGGCACAACGACCCGCGCGAGGCCGGTGTCGGCAACATCGTGAACTGTGGGGCGGCGATGTACGTGGCGCCGGTCGGGATCGCGAACGCCGGTGATCCCGCCGGGGCCTACGCCGAGGCGATCGACGTCGCCGGGGCGCACCAGTCCAGCTACGGGCGGGAGGCGGCCGGCGTGTTCGCGGCCGCCGTCGCCGCCGCGATGGTGCCGGGGGCAACGGCCTCCGACGCGGTCACGGCGGCGCTCGAGCTGGCCAAGGACGGGACCCGGGACGCGGTCGCGGCGGTGGCCGAGGCGGCCGACGGGCTGACCGACTGGGAGGCCGCGATCCCGCAGCTGCGCAAGGCGGTCGAGCCGTTCGACACGGTCGGCCCGGACTACCGCAACCAGTCCCTGGACGCGCGCCGGCCGAGCCGGACGAAGGCGATCGAGGAGCTGCCGGTGGCACTCGGGTTCGTGCTGGTCTCCGGCGGCGACGTCCGTCAGGCGGTGCTCGGCGGGACGAACTACGGCCGCGACGCCGACTCGATCGCGTCGATGGCGGGTGCCGTCACCGGTGCGCTCAGCGGGCAGGCCGGCGTACCGGCGGACTGGGCGCGAGAGATCGCGGCCGCCAGCAAGACCGACCTGGTCGAGCCCGGACGGGTGATGGCCACGGTCGCCAAGGACCTGCGGGACGCGGACGCCCAGCGCTGGGCCCGGCGGACCGCGGCCCTGGACGCGCTGGTCTGAATGGACGCGCTGGTCTGAATGTCAGTAGGCGAAGGCCTCGAGCTCGATGATCCGGGAGTACCCGTGGTCGTTCGAGTCGTGCACGACCACCTGGACGGCGTCGGCGGCGACCGGGGCGAAGGTCACCACGACCCGGCCCTGGACGTTCCCGCGGACCGTCCCGACGGTCGTCCAGGTCTCGCCGGACCGGACCTGGACGTCGAAGTCCCGGATCCCCATCACGGCCGCCGGGTACTTCGCCGAGTCCAGCGTCTGCAGCTCGACCCGGCCGACGGTGGTGGGCGCGGTGAAGCCGACGCCGTAGCTGTCCGGGAACACGCCCTTGGTGGCGTCGTGCCAACCGCTGGCACCCCACTGCTCGGAGTCGGCGTTGCCGTCGACGCCGCCGCAGAGCCGCATGTTGCCGTGCGTGGACGAGGCGATCGCCTGCTCACCGAGCAGCAGGTTGTCGTCCGGTCCCTTGGGCAGCACCGGCAGGACCTTGACGGGGACGCGCAGCTCGTCCCGTTCGACCTGGAGTTTCACCGAGTACGACGAGGGCGCGGTACCGCGGGGGACGGTGATCTCCAGCGGCGCCGTGACGAGTTGATCGACCGGAAGGTAGCTGGAGAACTGATGCCGGGAGAGCGTGAGCTGGGTGTCCCCGCTGACCCGCATGTCCGCGATGACGGGCTTGCGGCCGGTGTTGGTCATGCCGAGGGCGACCTTGCCGGCCGGGAAGCACGGCAGCGGGACCACCTCGACCGGTTGCGGGGACGCGCTGATCGTCACCTTGTTGTTGCCACTGGCCACTGCGGGGACGGTGGCGGCGAGCAGGGTGAGCGGGACGGCGAGCAGGGCGGCGGGTTTCATCAGGAGCGCTTCCGTTCAGGCCTGGATTCCGGGGCGGCCGTTCTCGACGACCAGGGTGGCGCGGGTGGACGGCGTACCGCCTGGGGTGGTGACGCGGTCGACGATGCGGAACTCCGACGTCCAGCGATCCCGGTCGAGCCGGCAGCTGAGGTAGCCGCGCTGGACGTTCTGGTACTTGACGTGCGGGTTCTCGGCGAGCAGGGCGCGGCCGGTGGCATCGGCGTCGACCCCGTCCTTGCCGGAGGAGATGGACGTGGTGACAAACTCGCTGCCGACGACGGGCGAGGCGGGATCGGCGAAGTTCACCCGCAGGTCGGACGCGACGCTGCGGTGCAGGTCGCCGGTGAGGACGACGAGGTTGCCGACCCCGCGATCACGGATGCCGGTCAGGACGCGCTCGCGGGAAGCGGCGTACCCGTTCCAGGTGTCCATCGGGAGTTCGAGGTCGGGCCCGGTCCTGCGGTCGAGCTGGGCCATCGCGACCTGCTGGGCGACCACGTTCCAGCGGCTGGTGGAACGGCCGAGGGTGTCGAGCAGCCAGCGTTCCTGGTCGGCGCCGGTGATGGTCCGGGCCGGGTCCTGGGTCTCGGCGTTCGGCGGCATCCAGCCACCGTCACCGGACTGGTCGTCGCGGAACTGCCGGGTGTCGAGCACGCTCAGGTCGGCCGTCGCGCCGTACCGCAGATGCCGGTGCAGCCGGATCGTGGGACCGTCGGGCTGCTGGTTCAGCCGCAGCGGCATGTGCTCCCAGTACGCGCGGAAGCCGTTCGCCCGGCGGACCAGGAACTCGGCTTCGGGAAGCCCGTCCTCGGACACGGCGTCCGCCCAGTTGCCCTCGACCTCGTGGTCGTCGAGGGTGACGATCCAGGTCGACGCGGCGTGCGCGGCCTGCAGGTCGGGATCGGTCTTGTGCAGCGCGTACCGGGCCCGGTACTCGTCCAGGGTGAAGATCTCGCCGGCGAAGTCGGCCGGGACGGGTTGCTCGCGGACGCCCGCGGTCGGGCCGACGCCGACCTCGTAGATGTAGTCGCCGAGGAAGAGCACGACGTCGTGGTCCCGCCGGGCGACATCGGCGTATGCGGTGTAGAAGCCGTCGTAGAACGCCTGGCAGGACGCCACCGCGAGCGTCACCTCGGGCTGGTCGGACGGCGCCGGCGCGGTCCGGGTCCGGCCGACCGGGCTGAGCTGCCCGCCGACGCGGAAGCGGTAGAAGTAGTGCCGCCACGGCTTCAGGCCGCGGACGTCGACGTGGACCGAGTGCGCGTACTCCGGCCGGGCGTGCGCGGTGCCGCGGCGGACGATCCGGCGGAAGCCCTCGTCCTCGGCGACCTGCCACTCGACAGGGACGGCGCGGTCGTCCATGCCGCCGAACGGTTCCAGCGGTCCGGGGGCCAGCCGGGTCCAGATCACGACGCCGTCAGGCAGCGGATCCCCGGACGCGACGCCGAGGGTGAACAGCGGGCGGTTGTCCGTACCGGTCCGGGGTCCGCTCGCTCCGACGCCCGGCAGGGTGCCGGTGAGGGCGAGGGCGGCGGCGGTACCGGTGGCGGTGAGGAAGCTGCGGCGAGTGGCCTTGGCGGCCACGAGACCTCGGGCGGCGGAGAGCATGCGACGGAGTATCACGGGGGCGTCGGAAACCTGACCAGGTGCTCGTTTCACCTGGCGCAACGAGAGGTTCGGAACGGATGAGGATGACCTGGGTGCAGCCCGAGGATCTGCTGCCCCACCAGCTGGTGCAGTCGCGGTCGGAGGGCGTCGACGTCGCCGATGTCGAAGCCCGTTGGCGCGCGGCCGGCGGGACGATCGAGGCTCCGGTGTCGGGTGCTTCGGACGAGCCGGCCACCGCCGAGCTGCGCGCCCTGGCCCGGGAGTTGCTGGCCGAGCTGGACACGCGGGCGGGGGACTGGACGCCGCCGGTGATCCCGGACCTGCCGGTACTGGGCGCGCCGGCCGGAGTCGAGCAGCGCGTACTGAGCGGATGGCTCGGCCGGGCCGCCGGGAACCTGCTGGGCAAGCCGGTGGAGAAGATCCCGCGCGAGGGCATCCGGGAGATCCTGGTGAGCTCGGGGCAGTGGCCGCTCACCCGGTACGTCACCGCGGTCGGTGTCCCGGACGACGTCCAGGCGCGCTGGCCGTGGAACCGGCGGTCGAAGCCGACCAGCCTGCGCGAGGTCATCGACGGGATGCCCGAGGACGACGACCTCAACTTCGCGATCCTCGCCCTGCACCTGCTGGAACGGCACGGCCGCGCACTGACCACCGAGGACGTCGCGCAGGCGTGGTTGAGCGACCTGCCGGCCGGCCGCGTCTTCACCGCCGAGCGGGTCGCCTATCGGAATCTGCTCGACGGTGTCGCTCCCGAGCGGGCGGCCCTGGTCCGCAACCCGTTCCGCGAGTGGATCGGCGCGCAGATCCGGACCGACGTGTACGGCTGGGCGAACCCGGGTGACCGGACCGCGGCCGCCCGGCTCGCCCTGGTCGACGCCAGGCTGAGCCACACCGGTTCCGGGGTCGACGGCGCGCTCTGGGTCGCTGCGATGTCAGCCGCCGCCCTCGTCCTGGACGACCCGCAAGCCGTAGCCGAGCCCGGGCTCGAGGTGGTCGCCGCCGACGGTGCGATCGCGCGAGCGGTGCGCTTCGGACTGGACCTGGCCGACGCGCCGTTGGACGACGCCCTGGACGCGCTGCATGCGGAGTACGGGCACCTGCATTGGGTGCACGCGGTCAACAACAGCGCGCTGACGGCGTACGCGTTGACGGCGCCCGACTTCGCCACCGGGGTCGGCCGGGCCGTGATGGGCGGCTGGGACACCGACTCGGTCGGCGCCACGGTGGGGGCGGTGCTTGGCGCTGTCCTCGGGGTTCCGGCAGAGTGGACCGGACCCCTGGACAACCGGCTGGCGACGAGCCTGCCCGGGATGAACCAGGTCGCGATCGACGAGCTGGCGACCCGAACGGTGGAGGTGGCCCGGCGTGCCTGAGGTCGGCGCTGAGGTGGTGGTGGTCGGCAGCGCGAACGTGGACCTGGTGCTGCCGGTCCGGCGGATTCCGCGACCCGGTGAGACCGTGCTCGCGAGCGGCCTGACCCGCGGGCCGGGCGGCAAGGGGGCGAACCAGGCGGTGGCCGCGGCGAGAGCCGGAGCGCGGACCGCCTTCGTGGCTGCGCTCGGGGACGACGACGACGGGGCGTTGTTGCGGTCCGCCCTAGGCGAATCGGGGGTCGATCTGTCCCTGGTGACGACTTCTGACGCACCCACCGGGACGGCGATCATCACGGTCGACGAGAGCGGCGAGAACGCGATCACGGTCGCCCCGTCGGCGAACGCCGGGTTGACGTTGTCGGCCGACGCGGTGGCCGCGATCGGTACGGCGAAAATCGTGCTTTCCCAATTGGAGATCCCGTTCGGTACGGTGCAGGCGGCGGCCGGGGCGAGCGGGTACTTCATCCTGAACGCGGCACCGGCGGCCGAGTTGTCCGACGAGTTGCTGGCACACGTCGACCTGCTGGTCGTGAACGAGACGGAGGCCGAGGCGGTTGCTGGGGCGAAGCTGGCGTCGTTGCTCGATCGAGTCCCGGCGGCGGTGGTGACGCTGGGCGCCGCGGGGGCGGTGGTGCTGACCAGGACGGCCGGCGAGGTGCGGGTCCCGGGCGTCCCGGTGGAGGTCGTGGACACGACCGCGGCGGGGGATACTTTCTGCGGGGTACTGGCGGCGACTTTGGCTTCCACGTCAACTACAGAAAGCGACCTGACGAACGCGGTCCGACGCGCTAACGTTGCTGCTTCATTGAGTGTTCAGGCCGCGGGGGCGATCCCTTCGGTACCTCACGGGGATGCAATCGACGCGCGCGCTGCGGAGGTGTGCCTGTGAACCCGTTGGAGCCGAGGCCGATCGATCTGCCGGCGACGGCCGATCTGGGCCTGCGGTCGGATCTGGCGTCGCTGGACGACGCCAAGATCATCGGCGCGCCGGACGACCCGGCCGACCTGCCCCGCTGGCGCGGCAAGCTCGCCGAGTGGCTGATGGGCGCGTACGGCCGGACCGGGTACGACGGCGGCTCGCACTACGAGGAGCCCGGCCGGGAGTGGACCCAGACGGCGTACTCGGTGGCGCTGGTCTGGCTCTGGGACGACCAGCTGTACGACGTCGGCACCGGCCGGTTCACGCCGGAGAAGTTCGTCCGGCACGGCGTCGAGGACTTCGGTGGCTACGACGCGATCGTGCTCTGGCACGCGTACCCGGTGATCGGGATCGACGCGCGCAACCAGTTCGACTTCTACCGCGACGTGCCCGGCCTGGCCGAACTGGTGGCCGACCTGCACCGGCTCGGGCTGAAGGTCTTCTTCGACTACAACCCGTGGGACGTCGGCACCCGGCGGGCGGCCCGGTCCGACGCGGAGGAGTTCGCCGCGCTGGTCGCCGACTTCGGGGCCGACGGCGCGTTCCTGGACACGCTGAAGGAGGGCGACCCGGCGTTCACCCGGGCGCTGCGGAAGGCGAACCCGGCGATCGCCTTCGAGGGCGAGTCACGGTTGCCGCTGGCAAGGATTTCCGACCACGCGCTGTCCTGGGCGCAGTGGTTCGCCGACACGCACGCGCCCGGCGTGCTGCGGGCGCACCTGTTCGAGCGCCGGCACATGATGCACCACACCCGCCGGTGGAACCGCGACCACAGCGACGAGCTGCAGTCCGCCTGGGTCAACGGCGTCGGCATGCTGGTCTGGGAGAGCGTGTTCTCCGCGTGGGTCGGGTGGAACGCACGGGACCGGGCCACGCTGCGCCGGATGGTCGCGGCCCAGCGGGCGTTCTCGGACGTGCTGATCAAGGGCGACTGGATCCCGCTCACCCCGGAGATCCCGGACAAGGCCCGCGAGCACGGCGTCTACGGGTCCCGGTTCGAGCTGGCCGACATCACCTTCTGGACGCTGATCAACCGTGACGACGAGGACTTCGAGGGCATCGTGCTGCGCTCGGAGGACCAGGTCGGCGACTGGTACGACGTGACGTCCGGGGTGCCGATCACGGCGGACGACGAAGGGGTCCACCTGATCGTGCCGGGCCGGGGCGTGAGCGGCATCGTCCGGGTCGGCGCGACCGCCGGTACGAGCTGCCGGGCCACCGCGCGCCGGCTGGGCACGATGGCGCGTCCGCATCTGCGCGACTCGGCGTTCCCGATGGCCCCGGCACAACGGATCGCGGTCCCCACACCGACGGGCGAGGCGTCGTTCGGGCCGGTCGTGTCCGTGGAAGCCGGTGGGCGCACCTTGGTGGTGCGGCATCGCCGCCGCGAGACGGGCCTGTACGACCAGGCGCCGTACGTGGAGGAGTGGAAGCCGCTGCCGCCACGGTTGCACGACGAGCAGACGGTGACCCGTGAGGTCGAGCTCGCCGACGTCTCGGTGGCGATCCGCGAGGTGACCAACGCGGAGTACGCCGAGTTCGTCGCCGCGACCGGGTACGAGCCGTTGGTGGCGAACAGGTTCCTCGCGCACTGGGTGGACGGTGCCCCGGCTCCGGGGACCGAGGACCGGCCGGTGACGTACGTCGACCTGGCCGACGCGCGCGCGTACGCGGCCTGGCGGGGCGGCCGGCTGCCGACCGAGGACGAGTGGCAGGTCGCGGCGGAGTTGGCCGGCTTCACCCGGGCCGAGCCGCTGGTGTGGAACTGGACCGAGAGCGAGCACCGCGACGGACGGAGCCGCTTCTGCATCCTCAAGGGCGGGTCCTGGTACCGCGCCGAGGGCTCCGACTGGTACGCCGACGGCGGCCCGCAGGAGCCCGACGTGAGCTTCAAGCTGGTCCTCACCGGGGGTGGCCTGGACCGCTCGGAGACCATCGGCTTCCGGTGCGCCCGATGAGGACCGGCGAGCACGGCGACCCCGGAGCCAGGCCGGCTCCGCTCGCCGGGGTGAAGGTGGTCGAGGCGGCGACCTTGTTCGCCGGGCCGCTGGCGGCCACGTTCCTCGGCGACTTCGGCGCGGACGTGACGAAGATCGAGCACCCGGCCCGGCCGGACGCGGCGCGCACGCACGGCGCCTCGAAGGACGGGGTCGGGCTGTGGTTCAAGACCCTCGGCCGGAACAAGCGACTCGCGACCCTGGACCTGTCCCGCGGTCGTGAGGTGTTCCTGGACCTGATCCGCGACACCGACGTGCTGGTGGAGAACTTCCGCCCCGGCACCTTGGAGCGCTGGGGGCTCGGCCCGGACGTCCTGCTCGCGGCGAACCCGCGGCTGGTGATCGCCCGGGTGACCGCGTTCGGCCAGGTCGGCCCGTGGTCCAGCCGGCCCGGGTTCGGCTCGCTGGCCGAGGCGATGAGCGGGTTCGCCGCGGTCACCGGTGAGCCCGACGGGCCGCCGACCCTGCCGCCGTTCGGCCTCGCCGACGGGATCACGGCGCTGGCCACCGCGTACGCCGTGCTGGTGGCGTTGCGCGAGCGGGATCGGTCCGGCCAGGGTCAGGTGATCGACCTGGCGATCATCGAGCCGATCCTGATGATGCTCGGCGGCCAGATCACGGCGTACCAGCAGACCGGGTACGTCCAGCCCCGGCTCGGCAACCGCTCGTCGAACAACGCCCCGCGCAACGTGTACCGGACCGCGGACGGCCGCTGGGTCGCGGTGTCGACCAGCTCGCAGAGCATCGCCGAACGCGTGGTCACCCTGGTCGGGCGGCCGGACCTGGTCGAGCAGCCGTGGTTCGGTACCGGCCGGGAGCGGGCCGAGCACGCCGACGAGCTGGATGCGGCGGTCGGGTCGTGGATCGGCGAGCGCTCGCTGGACGAGGTGATGCTCGCGTTCGAGAAGGCGGAGGCCGCGGTCGGCCCGGTGCACGACATCCGCGGCATCATGGCCGACCCGCAGTACGCCGCCCTCGGCACGATCGTCGCGGTGGACGACGAGGAGCTCGGTGGACCGGTGCAGATGCAGAACGTGCTGTTCCGGCTGTCCGAGACCCCGGGCGCGATCAAGTGGGCCGGCCGCGAACACGGTGCCGACACCGAGGCCGTCCTGGCCGAGATCGGCGTGACCCCGGAGCAGCTGGCCGCCCTGCGGGAATCCGGTGTCGTGTAGATGTTCCTGACCGCCCTGTACGTCCCGGCGAACCGGCCGGACCGCTTCGCCAAAGCTGTTGCCGCGGGCCCTGATCTGGTGGTGTTCGACCTGGAGGACGCGGTACCGGTCGACGACAAGGCGGAGGCCCGGGGCTGGGCGGTCGCCTGGGTCGCGGCCCGCTCGTCGAACCGGCCGGCCGGGTCCGCGGCGTTCGAGATCCGGGTGAACGCACCTGGTACGCCCTGGCAGGCCGACGACCTGGGCGCGCTGGCCGCGGTCCCGGCGGCCCGGATCCGGGTGCCGAAGGTGGAGAGCGCCGACGACGTCCGGGCTGTGCTCGACCAGGTGCCGACGGCAAGGATCACGGCGCTGATCGAGACCCCGCTCGGGCTGGAGCACGCGTTCGAGATCGCCTCGGCCGACCCGCGGGTGGTCGCGGTCGCGCTCGGCGAGGCGGACCTGGCCAGTTCCCTCGGGGTCGACGGTCCGGACGGACTCGGCTGGGCCCGGAGCCGGCTGGTCTCGGCGTCACGAGCGGCCGGGCTCGGTGCGCCGATGCTGTCGGTCTTCCCGCACCTCAAGGACGAGGACGGGCTACGGCGGACCTGCCTGGAGGGACGGGCGCTCGGCTTCGTCGGCCGGACCGCGATCCACCCGCGCCAGCTCGGCCCGATCGTCGAGTCGTTCACGCCGTCCGCTGTCCAGTTGGCCGACGCGGACGCGCTGCTGGCCGCGGTCGAGCGGACCGGGGTGGCCGACGGCGGCGTGATCGTCCTCCCGGACGGCCGGATGGTCGACCCGGCGATGCTCGGCCGCGCCCGCGAACTGACCGCCCTGATGCGGCACATCGAGTCCCGCCAGGGCTGACTGCGTCACACCTGGGTGGCCTCACCTCAGCACGGCGGTAGTGTCGGACCCATGCTTCCTCGCAAGGTGGACGCGGTGATCGTGGGGTCCGGGCCGAACGGGCTGGTGAGTGCGGCCGAGCTGGCCGACGCCGGCTGGGACGTGGTGGTCCTGGAGGCTTCGGACCACCTCGGCGGCGCGGTCCGATCGACGGCCGACGACGGCTGGATCAGCGACCGGTACAGCTCGAACTACCCGCTCGGCGTCGCCTCACCGGTGTTGCGGGCGCTCGAGCTGGAGAAGCACGGGCTGAAGTGGACGCACGCGCCGTCCGCTCTGTCGCATCTGCTCGACCCGGACACGGCGGTGTCGATCCACGAGGACCCGAACGACACGGCCGCGTCGATCGGCGTCGACCACCCGGCGGACGGCGACGCGTGGCTGCGGTTGTACTCCGACTACGTGAAGATCCGGGAGCCGTTGCTGCGGTCGTTGCTGACCACCTGGCCGCCGGTGGTGCCGGGGGTCCAGCTGGTCCGCCGGCTCGGGTCGATGGGGGAGTTGCTCCGGTTCGCGCGGTTCATGGCGATGCCGATGCACCGGATGAGCCAGGAGCTGTTCGCCGGTCCCCGGGGCCGGGCGCTGCTGGCCGGCAACTCGTTCCACGCCGACGCCCCGTTGAGCGGCAGTGTCAGCGGGACGATGGGCTGGCTGCTGGCGATGCTCGCGCAGGACGTCGGGTACCCGGTGGCCGAGGGCGGATCGAGCGCGTTGTCGGGTGCGCTGGCCCGCCGGGCCGAACGTGCGGGCGCCCTGCTGGTCACCGGGATGCCGGTTGCCGGGATCGAGATCTCGGCCGGCCGGGTGACCGGGGTACGGACCGCGTCCGGCGAGCGGATCGCGGTCGGCCGGGCCGTAATCGCCGACGTGTCCGCGCCGTCGCTGTACCGCGACCTGTTGCCGGAAGCAACCGTGCCGGCGGGGCTCCGGGCCGACCTGGACCGGTTCGAGTGGGACTACCCGACGGTCAAGGTGAACTACCGGCTGAGCGGGCCGATCCCGTGGCGGGCCGCGGACGCGCAGCAGGCCGGCGTGGTCCATCTCGGCGGCACCGCGGACGAGCTGGTGCACACCTCGGCCGACCTCGACACCGGGCGGTTGCCGGCGGCACCGTTCTTGCTGATCGGCCAGACCAGCAAGGCGGATCCGACCCGGTCACCGGCCGGGACCGAGGCGGTCTGGGCGTACTCGCACCTGCCCCGCGGGATCGCCGACGACGCCTCGGCCGAGAAGCTGGGCGATCGGATGGACCGGCTGATCGAGCGGTTCGCGCCCGGCTTCTCCGCGCTGATCCTCGACCGTGACCTGCAGCGGCCCAGCGACATGGAGGCCGCCAACGCCTCGCTCGGACTGGGGGCGCTGGGCGGCGGGACCACCCAGCTCCACCAGCAGCTCGTGTTCCGCCCGACCATCGGTCTCGGCAGCTCGCGGACGTACGTGGCCGGTCTCTACCTGGGCAGCTCGGCGATCCACCCAGGTCCCGGAGTCCACGGAGCCTGCGGCCACCTCGCCGCCCGGACCGCGCTCCGCGACGCCAGCGTGATCGGGCCCGTCACCAGGATCCTCCCCACCGCCGCACTCCGTCGGCTCCAGCGCTGACCTCCTCGGCCTGGTTTCAGGCGGGCTGGGCGGCGATGCGGAGGGCGGCGACCAGGTCCTGGTAGAGGGCGTCGGTGGCCAGCAGGTGCTGGTGCGTCCCACGAGCCCGGACCTGGCCGGCTTCGAGCACGATGATCTGGTGCGCGTCGATCACCGTACTCAGGCGGTGCGCGATCGTGAGCACCGCGCCGGTACGGGCGATCCGGGCGATCACCTCGTGCACGGCGGCCTCGGTCAGCCCGTCCAGCTGAGCCGTGGCCTCGTCGAGCAACAGGATCTCCGGGTCGCCGACGAGGGCACGGGCCAGGGCGATGCGCTGCCGTTCGCCGCCGGAGATGACGGCCGTGGACAGCTTCGTGTCCAGCCCGTCAGGGAGTGACTTGACCCGCTCCTCCAGGCGGACCGCCCGGAGCGCGTCCCAGATCGCTTCCTCGTCGGCGTCCTCGTGGGTGTAGAGCAGGTTCTCCCGCAGCGTGCCGGGGACCAGGGGAGTGTCCTGCTCGACGTACACGATGCGGCGGCGCAGGTCGGTGAGGGACCAGTCCGGCAAGGGGGTTCCGTCGAGGATCAGCCGGCCGGTGTCCGGGTTCAGGAAGCGGAGCAGCAGTGAGAAGATCGTCGTCTTGCCCGCGCCGGACGGACCCACGATCGCGGTGTGCCCGACCCGTGGGATCTCCAGGCTCACGTCCTGGATCGCAGGCGCCGAGCCCGGGGCGTACCGGGCGGTCACGCTCTCGAAGGAGAGGGCCGACGTACTCAGCTCGCCGATCGGCCGCCGGCTCGTCAGCGCCCGCGGGTGGCTGTCGTCGGTGGGCTCCACCTCGAGCGCGTCGACCTCGCGGATCCGCGCCGCGGCCGCGATCCCGGCCTGTAGCCCGCTCACCGTCGTCGCGAGCGTGGTCACCGGCTCCATCAGCTGGAACGCGTACAGCAGGAAGGCGACCAGCGCCGAGACGGTCAGCAGGTCCTCGCCGACGCGCCAGGCGCCGACGCCGAGGATCAGCATGATCGCCAGCCCGATCCCGAACCCGGCGGCGGTGTAGGCGCCCGCCTCGTACCGGACCGCGCGGATCGCCTGGCGCGCGGACTCCTCCGCCTCGACGATGACCCGGCTGCTCTCCCGCGCCTCGGCCCGGCTCGCCTTGACCGTCCGGATCGCGCGCAGGGCGCCTTCGAGGACACCACCGAGCCGGCCGACCGCGCCCTGGGCCTGCTCCTGCGCTTTCGCCATCGGCGGCATCAGGACCGCGACCGCCACCCCGACGATCGCGAGAGCGACGAGGGTGGTCGCCAGCAGGACACCGTCGAGCATCGCCATCAACACCAGGGCACCGATGAGGCCGATCGACCCGTTCACCAGCTCGACCAGGCTGGACGCCGCCGCCTCCCGCAGCAGCACCGTGTCGGAGGTGACCCGGGTGACCAGCTCGCCCGGCGTCCGGTGGGCAAGCTCGCCGACGCGGACGCGGAACAACCGCCGCACCATCGAGCTGCGCGCGTCGAGCACGACCCGCTCGCCCAGCCGGCCGAGCAGGATCCACTGCACCATCCCGACCAGCGATCCGGCCACCAACAGGATCACCAGCAGCGTCACCGCCGGACCGATCGACGCCGAGGACGCGAGCCCGTCCAGGATCGACTTGGTCACCAACGGTGTGGCCAGTGACGCCCCGGTCGCGCCCAGGCCGAGCAGCAGGCCGAGGGCCAGCGTCCGGCGGTGCGGCCGGACGAAGGACCACAGCAGGCGCAGGTTCTGCCAGCGCTTGGTTTCACTCACGGGGACCCCTCCCTGGTCGAGCTCGTGAATCTCCAGAGTATCAGAATGGGACAACAGTGTCCGATTTTTAACCTCCAGTGCCCGAGAGGAGTAGGGTCGGTGCCCATGAGTGACACCGCCGAGTCCGGCAGCCGCAGTCGCACCCGGCGCGCGATCCTGGACGCCGCGGTCCGGGTCTCCGCGCAACGCCGGAACCCGTCGCTGGCCGACATCGCCGCCGAGGCGAACGTGGCCCGCAGTACGTTGCACCGGTACTTCGCCGACCGGGCCGAGCTGGTCCAGGCGGTCGCCGACGACCTGCTGGTGACTTTCGGGCGGGTGATCGCGGACGCGCAACTGGAGGAGGGTCCGCCGCGGGCGGCGTTGCAGCGGCTGCTCACCGGGTACTTCGAGCTGGCCGAGCAGATCTACTTCCTGTTCAACGAGCCGAGCTTCAACACCCCGGAGCCGGGCACCGAGGTGGAGCAGTTCTTCGGGAAGCTGGACGAGGTGACCCGGCCGGTCGAGGCGCTGATCGTGCGGGGGCAGGAGGCCGGTGTGATCGCGCCGAACCTGACCGTCGACTGGATCATGCGGCTGCTGCTCTGGATGGTCTACATCGGCTGGGAGGCGGTCGAGGAGAAGGCGCTGTCCCGGTTGTCGGCGCCGGCCACGATGCTGCAGACCATCGAGACCGGCATCCTCACCCCGCCGTCTCGCTGAGCTGGGTCTGAGATCGCTCCGGCCCGCGCAGTACGCTGCGGAGCACAGGTTCGGTGGCGAGGGGGTTCGGGTGGGCGAGGCGCGGGTCGAAGGGTTGCTGCGGGAGCTCGCGCCGCAGGTGCTGGGATTCCTGGCCCGGCGGCACGGCCAGTTCGACCTGTGCGAGGACGCCACCCAGGAGGCGTTGCTGGCCGCGGCGACCCAGTGGCCGACGGACGGCGTACCGGCGAACCCGCGCGGCTGGCTGATCACCGTCGCGACCCGGCGGCTCACCGACCAGTTCCGGAGCGAGAGCGCACGCCGCCGCCGGGAGGACTCGGTCGCCGCGATGGGTGGGACCGAGGAGCTGGTGTCGCCGGCCGCGGACCACGAGGAGGCGTCGGCCTCGGACGACACGCTCACCTTGCTGTTCCTCTGCTGTCACCCCGCGGTCACGCCGGCGTCCCAGGTCGCGTTGACGCTGCGCGCGGTCGGCGGTCTCACCACGGCGGAGATCGCCCGGGCCTTCATGGTGCCGGAGGCAACGATGGCGCCGCGGATCAGCCGGGCGAAGAAGAGCATCAAGGCGGCCGGCAGCCGGTTCGTGCTGCCGCCCGAGGAGGAGCGCGCCGACCGGTTGCGGGTGGTGCTGCAGGTGCTCTACCTGATCTTCAACGAGGGCTACACCGCCAGCTCCGGTCCCGAACTGCAGCGCGTCGAGCTGACCGCGGAGGCGATCCGGCTGACCCGGATGCTGTCCGACCTGCTGCCCGGCGACGGGGAGGTGGCCGGCCTGCTCGCGCTGATGCTGCTCACCGACGCCCGCCGCGCGGCCCGCAGTACGCCGGACGGGCGGCTGGTGCCGATCGACGAGCAGGACCGCACGCTGTGGAACCGCGAGCGCATCGACGAAGGCGCCGCGCTGGTCCTGCGGACCCTCGCGCACGGCGAGGTCGGGCCGTACCAGTTGCAGGCCGCGATCGCCGCGATCCATGCGGAGGCGCCGAGCGCGGACGAGACGGACTGGCCGCAGATCCTCGCGCTGTACCAGCTGCTGGAGAAGCTGTCGCCGAACCCGATGGTCACACTGAACCGCGCGATCGCGTTGGCTCAGGTGGAAGGCCCGGAAGCCGGGCTCGACCTGCTCGCGACACTCGACGACGACCAGCGGATGACCGGCAACCACCGGCTCGATGCCGTTCGGGGGCACCTGCTCGAACGAGCCGGCCAGCTCCCGGCGGCGCGCGAGCACTTCCTCGCGGCCGCCCAGCGCACGACCAGCCTGCCGGAGCAGCAGTATCTGAGCGCCAAAGCCGCCGATATCGCCCAGGCGATCACCGGCGGCTGAGACGCTTCAGGCCGCTTCCGCGACCTTCTCCTGTTCGACAAGATCCGCTTCCGCCGCGGCTCGCTCCCGCAGGGCCAGCGCGGCCAGCAGACCACAGGCGAGGAACGCTGCAGCGCCGGCGACGGCGACCACTGTCAATCCGGTGCCGAACGCGGCCTTGGCCGCGTGCTCGATCGCGCCGCCGAGCGATCCGCCCACCGAGTCCGCCACCACGACCGCCTCGCTGACCCCGCTCCGGGCGCGTTCGGCGATGCCCGCGGGGACACCTTCGGGGAGGTCGAGCCGATCCCGGTAGACGATGGTGCCCAGCGTTCCGAGAAGGGCGACGCCGAGCGCGATACCACCCTCGCCGCTGGTCTCGGACAGCGAGGCGACCGACCCGGCGCGCTCTGGCGGTGCCGCGCTGAGCATCAGGTTCATCGTCAGCGCCATCGGCAGGCTGAGGCCGAAGGCGGAGACCACCAGCCCGGCGATCAGGGTTTCGAGGCTGCCCAGACCGAGGACGAGCAGACCCGCCGCCGCGACGACCAGACCGCCGGCCACCGTGCTCGAAGTCCCGAATCTCCGCGCGACGTGCGGCGCCAGGTTGAGCCCGGCGATCATCGCCACGGTCTGCGGAATCAGCCACAGCCCGGCCCGCAGCGGCGACAGTTCCTCGACGACCTGCAGGTACAGCGCGGCCTGCAGGGAGACTCCGGCCATCACGACGCCCGCGGCCAGCGAGACCGTCAGCGCCGCCGTGAACCGGCCGGCGCGGAACAGGTCCACGTCGAGCAGCGGATAGTCGAGCCGGCGCTGCCGGCGGACGAATCCGGTGCCCGCCGCGATTCCGGCCATGATCGCGACCAGGCCGAGCACCGACCAGCCGTCGCGAGCGAGTGCCTTGAGTCCCCAGATCGTCGGCAGGATCGCGACCAGCGACAACCCGACGCTGGCCGGATCGAGTCGCCCGGCGGCGGGATCGCGGTACTCCGGCAACAGCGCCGGACCGAGGATCAGCAGCAACAGCATGACCGGGACGCCGAGCAGGAACGCCGAGCCCCACCAGAACTGCTCCAGCAGGAGCCCGCCGACCACCGGGCCGATCAGCATTCCCACCATGAAGCAGCCGAACCAGACACCGATCGCCTGTCCCAGCTGGACCGGGTCGTGGAACATGTTGCGGATCAGTGCCAAGGTCGACGGCATCAGCGTCGCCCCGGCGAGACCGAGCAGGGCCCGGCAGGCGATCAGCAGCTCCGGGCTGCTCGCGTAGGCCGCCAGCACGGACGCCGCGCCGAAGACTGCCGCGCCGATCAGCAACAGCTTGCGCCGGCCGATCCGGTCGCCGAGGGTCCCCATCGTGACGAGGAACCCGGCCAGCAGGAAGGAGTAGATGTCCAGGATCCACAGCTGCTGCGTACTGTCCGCGCCGAGGTCGGCGGTCAGCTTGGGCAACGCAAGGTAGAGCACACTCACATCCAGCGACAGCAACAGCGTTGGCAGCGCGAGCACAAAGAGCCCGATCCACTCCCTCCTGGTCGCCTTGGTGGTCGTGATGTCAGTCATCGATCGTCGTTTCCTTTCGGAGGTTGTGGGTGGATCGCGTCAGAGCAGCGGGCGTACCTCGACCGCACCCCGCACGCGCGCCGGATTGCGCTTGGCGACCTGCACGGCGTGGTCGGTGTCTCGAGCCTCGATGACCATGAACCCGGCCAGGACGTCGCCGGTGCCGGCCTCCGCCGGGCCGGACACCGTGGACCCGCGGACGAACCGGGCGTGCCGGCTGCTGTCCAGCGCGTAGCCGGACAGCACGGTCGCACCGAGTCGCTCGATCTCGGCGCCGTGGGCTTCGTGGGCGGCCAGCTCCTCCGGCGGCATCTCGGCGACGTCGGCGGGAGCGGGGCTGTAGAGCAGGACGGCGTACTGCGGCATGGTCGTTCTCCTTGGGCCGGAGCCGCGGCTGATCCGCGGCGTTTGGGATGATCGGGACGACCATCGCCCGGCTCGGATCGGTACACATCACCTGAACGGGTAGGAGGGGTGTCCGGGCTGGTGGAGGAAGGGGACGGTTGGAGTGAGCGGCGACGTCGGTCCGCTGCTGGTCGGGCGCGAATCGGAGCGAACGGTGCTACGGGACGCCTACCGGAGATCACGCGCTCAGGCGACGACCGTTCTGGTGTCCGGCGAGGCTGGGATCGGCAAGTCCCGCCTGGTCGGCTCGGTGCTCCAGGAGTTGCCCGGCGAGCCGCTCGTTCTGACGGGCGGTTGCCTCGAGTTCGGTACGACGGGCCTGCCGTTCGGGCCGATCGCCGGCGTCCTGCGCAGCCTCCTGCGGCAGGCGGGGCCGATGGGAGCGCGGTCGGTGCTGGGGGATCGGCTGACGAGCTGGCTGGAGGGCGGCGACACCGACGCGATCGGTGATCGCGGCCGGTTGTTGCGCGAACTGGTCGCCTTGGTCGAGCGCTTGGCCACCGAGCGTCCCACGGTGCTGCTGATCGAGGATCTGCACTGGGCGGACGAGGCCAGCCGGGACCTGTTCGTCCACCTCGCCCGCAACCTCGGCCGAGCCGGGCTCCTGCTGATCGGCACGGTCCGGACCGGCGAGCTGGTCGTCAGGCATCCGCTGCGGCAACTTCTGGGCGAGCTCGGCCGGCGCGCGGAGGTGACGACCGTTGACCTCGGGCCGCTGTCACGCCGCGAGGTAGGTGACCTGGTGGCGGCCCGAGGCAACGGTGCCGTCTCCCCGGCGGTCGCGGCCGCGATCCATCGGCGCAGTGGTGGCAACCCGCTGTTCGTCGAGGCCCTCTCCGACTCCGACGGATCGGCCGGCGGTCTGCCGGCCTTGCTGCTGGAGCGCGTCGCGCGCCTGCCAGATGCTGCCCGAGAGGTCCTGGGGGCGATCGCGGTGGCCGGTTCGCGCGTCAGCGACACGGTGCTCGCGACCGTCGTGGACCTCTCCCCGGACGACCTGGCCGGCGCGGTGCGGGTACTGGTGGACCGCGGCCAGCTGGACGTTGTCGGCGGCAACGGCTATCGCTTCCGCCACGATCTGATCCGGGAGGCGGTCTACGGCGATCTGCTCCCAGGGGAACGGCGCCGGCTGCACCGCCGGTACGCCGAGACACTCGCCCGGACCCGCGACCCGGGCGACCTGGACCTGGTCGCGGAGCTGGCCCGGCACTGGTCGATCGCGGACGAGCCCGAGCAGGCCCTGACCGCGGCCTGGCAGACGGCGCTCCTCGCTCGGGACAGGACCGCCTTCGACGAAGCGTTGCGGCAGTTGGAGGTCGTCCTGTCGCTCTGGTCGAAGGTGGCGGATCCCGGCGGGCTGATCGGCCGCGATCGGGGCGAGGTCCTGGAACTGGCGGGAGCGGCCGCCTTCGAGGCCGGGGACAACGACGCCGGACTGCGGCACGTCCATGCAGCGCTGGCGGCTCTCGACCCGGGGCGAGAGCCGCGGCGGTACGCGCTGCTGCTCGGACGGCGGGCTCGGCTGGAGAGCCGCGCGAACGCCGGCGGCGCGGAGTCGATCACCGAGGCGCTGGCCCTCGTGCCGGCGGGGCAGGACGACGCCGTGCGCGCCAGGCTGCTCGGTGACGCGCTGATGGTCCTCGTGCTCGACGACGACCTCGTCCGACTGGCCGCGGTCTGCGCGGAATCCCAGGTCCTCGGCGAGGCCAGGGCAGATCATCTCCTGCTGGCCCGAGCCCACATCGCGCGGGCGTACCGGCCCGAGCTGCGGTCCGCCGGCACCGCCGAGGAGAACTACGGTGAGGCGGTCCGGCTGGCTCGGCTGGCCGGTGACGACCCCGCGTTGCTGACGGCCTGGCAGTACCTGTCCATCGAGCTGAGCTGGCAGGGTCGCGACCACGAGGCACTGGGCGTGCTTGCCGAGGCGGCCGAGCACGCGGAGGCGACCGGGCTGCGGCGGTCGCGAGGGTCGATGCTGACCGTGGTCGCCTGCGACCCCCTGCTCCGGCTGGGCCGGTGGGACGAAGCGCTCGATCTCCTCGAGGAGGCGCTGGCCGACAGCCCGCCGCCGCTGTTCCGTGCGTCCCTGCAGTTCTACCAGGCATGGATCCTGGTCGCCCGCGGCGAGTGGGCTGTCCCGCGGACGAGCCTCCCGGAGCTTTACGCGATCGCCGCGACCGGCTGGCCCGCGTTCAAGATGCAGAGCGCGGCGTACGCGGTCGGCCTGGACCTGGCTGTCGCGGCCGCGGACTTCGACGAGGCCGGCCGGCTGATCGACCGGCTGCTCGCCGCCGACGACGAGTACCGCCGGGAGACCCCGGCTGTGCCGCTGCTGGTCCTCAGCGGGTTGCGGGCGCTGCGGGCCGCCCGGGGAGCTGCCCCGCGGAACCAGGCAGTGGCCGTTCGGACGGCCTACCGCCGGCAGCGGGTGCTGGCGATGCTCGAGCGGTGGCCGGGGCGGGGTCCGATGGAAGCGGCGTACCGCCTCGCGATCGCGGCGGAGACCGGCCCGGGGCAGCTGGCCGACTGGGACGCCGCCGTCGAGGGCTGGCGGGCTATCGGCGACGTCCAGCAGATCGCTGTCACCCTGGTGACCGCTGCCGAGGTCGCACTGCGGTCGAGCAACCGCAGCGGAGCCGCGACCCGGCTCAGGCAGGCGCAGGAACTGGCCGAACGCCTGGGAGCGGCGCCGCTGCTGACCAGGATCGAGGAACTGGGCGCGCGGGCACGCCTTTCCCCGGGGACGGAACGCGCCCAGCGGCCCGGCCATGGGTTGACTGCGCGTGAACTCGTGGTTCTGCGCGTCCTGGCGCAGGGCCGATCGAACCGGGAGATCGCCGCCGAACTCTTCGTGTCGCCGAACACGGTGGCGCACCACGTGAAGAGCATCTTCGCCAAGCTCGCGGTGAACTCGCGGGCCGAGGCCACCGCGCTGGCGCATCGCAGCGGGCTGCTGGACTCCTGAATCGCCCCTCGTGAGGTGGCTCACGTGACTTGAGTTGTAACCTCGGTTTACAGTTGCCGTCATGACTGTGCAGCCGCGGACGAGAAATCGGCGGGACGTGATCGGGGTCGGCGTCGCGCTGCTGAACCGGGTGGCGAAGTCCCGGGCGCTGGACCGGCTCGGGTGGCGGAAGCCGGCCGAGCGGGTGGTGTTCGAGGCGACCCGGACCGGGTTCCGGACCGCGGGCGCCGTGACCCGGGGATTCACCGCGGCGAGCCGGTTGGCCCAGCCGGCCCGGTTGCCGGTCGCGGCCGCGCGCGGGAAGTTCGACCTGACCCCGACCGAGGACCAGGAGATGGTCGTCGGCGTGGTCCGCGAGTTCGCCGCCGACGTGCTGCGCCCCGTGGCCGCCGACGCGGACACCGCCGGGACCACCGATCCGAAGGTGCTCAGCCAGTCGGCCGAGCTCGGCCTCAGCCTGATCGAGGTGCCCGAGGACCTCGGCGGCATCGTCACCGAGCGATCTGCGGTGACCGGCGTCCTGGTCGCGGAGGCGATGGCGTACGGCGACATGGGCCAGGCGGTCGCGTGTCTGGCCCCGGCCGCGGTGAGTACGGCGTTGTCGTTGTGGGGTGACGAGACCCAGCAGGCGACGTACCTGCCCGCGTTCACCGGTGAGCACGTCCCGGCCGCCGCGCTCGCGATCGTCGAACCCCGGCCGCTGTTCGACCCGTTCACGCTGAGAACCAGGGCGACGAGGCAACGAACCGGTCACCTGCTCAACGGCGTGAAGTCGCTGGTACCACGAGGCGCCGAGGCCGAGGTGTTCGTGATCGCTGCCCAGCTTGAGGACCAGGGTCCGGCGTTGTTCCTGATCGAGTCGGACCACCCCGGAGTGACGATCGAGGCCGAGCCGTCGATGGGATTGCGCGCGGCCGGGTTGAGCCGGGTCCACCTCGACGACGTCCCCGCGACCCAGCTCGGCAGTTTCGACGACTACGCCGAGTGCGTCCGGCTGTCCCGGCTCGGCTGGTGCGCGCTGAGCCTCGGTACGGCGAAGGCGGTGCTCGACTACGTCACGCCGTACGTGAACGAGCGGACCGCGTTCGGTGAGCCGATCAGTCACCGGCAGTCGGTGGCGTTCATGGTGGCCGATATCGGGATCGAGCTGGAGGGGATGCGGCTGGTGACGTACCGAGCCGGATCCCGTGCGGAACAAGGGCTCCCGTACGCCCGGGAGGTCGCGCTCGCGCGTCGGTTGTGCACGGACAAGGGGATGCGGATCGGGACCGACGGGGTGCAGTTGCTCGGCGGGCACGGGTTCGTCAAGGAGCACCCGGTGGAACGGTGGTACCGCGATCTGCGGGCGATCGGCGTGATGGAAGGCGGGGTGCTGGTCTGATGATCAACCTCGAGGTACCGCGAAAGTTCCGCGCGTTCGTGCACCAGGCCCACCAGGTCGCCGCCGAGATGCTCCGGCCGAACTCGCGGCACTACGACCAGGCCGAACACGAGTACCCCAAGGAACTCGACCTGCTGGCCGCGCTGGTCGACGGACTCGGCGCGAGCGGTACGGGTTCGGGAGCCGGCGCGAGCGGGGTACGCCGGGCCGAGGGCGAGACCGGCGACGGCAAGGTGAAGAACGGGTCCAACCTGTCCTCGGTGCTGTCGATCCTGGAGATGTGCTGGGGCGACGTCGGGTTGTTGCTGTCGATGCCGCGGCAGGGTCTGGGGAACTCGGCGATCGCGTCGGTCGCCTCGGACGAGCAGCTGGCCCGGTTCGACGGGGTGTGGGCCGCGATGGCGATCACCGAGCCGGGCTGTGGTTCGGACTCGGCGAACATCCGGACCACCGCGCGGCTCGACGGCGACCACTACGTCCTGGACGGGGAGAAGATCTTCGTCACCGCGGGCGGCCGCTGCGATGCCGTGGTGGTGTGGGCGACGCTGGACAAGTCGCTCGGCCGGGCCGCGATCAAGTCGTTCGTGGTCCCCAAGGACACCCCGGGTCTCACGGTGGAGCGGCTCGAACACAAGCTCGGCATCCGCTCGTCGGACACCGCCACGCTGCGCTTCGAGAACTGCCGCGTCCCGGCCGAGAACCTGCTCGGCTCACCCGAGATCGACCGGGACAAAGGGTTCGCGGGCGTCATGCAGACCTTCGACAACACCCGTCCCCTGGTCGCGGCGATGGCGGTCGGTTGCGCCCGAGCGGCCCTCGAAGTCACCCGCGATCTCCTGGCCGAAGCGGGTGTCGTCCTCGACTACGACCGACCGACCCACCACCAACCGGCGGCCGCCGCCACGTACCTCCAACTGGAAGCCGACTGGGAGGCCGCGTACCTCCTCACGCTGCAGGCCGCGTGGATGGCCGACAACCGTCGTCCGAACAGCCTCCAAGCCTCCATCGCCAAAGCCAAAGCCGGCCGCACCGCCAACGACGTGACCCTCCGCTGCGTAGAACTCGCCGGCAGCCTCGGCTACTCCGAACACCACTTGCTGGAGAAGTGGGCCCGCGACTCCAAGATCCTCGACATCTTCGAAGGCACCCAGCAGATCCAGCAACTCATCGTCGCCCGCAAGCTGCTGGGAAAGACCTCCGCCGAGCTGAAATAGGCGGCTAAGCGCTGTCGTCGAGGAGCAACGTGGCTAGGTTCTTCCGCGTTGCGCAGCCGAGTTTGCGCAGCGCGCTGGAGACGTGGCTCTCGACCGTGCGGCGGGACAGGAACAGTTCAGTGGCGATCTCCTGATTGGTTCGGCCCGCAGCCGCCAGGGCGGCCACGCGGTACTCGCGCGCGGAGAGCGTCCCACCGAGCGCCGGCCGGCCACCTCGCCAGGGATAGGGGATCGGTACGCCGTGCTGCCTCATGCTGCGGCAGACTCGGGCGACGTCACGGGCTGCCGGCAGCGCGCCGTACAGCCGCAATGCGGCCTCGAGGTCGGCGCCGCCCCGGGCATCGCCCCGTTCGCAGCGCCCCAGGCCGAGGCGCTCCGCCGCCTGCGCCTCGTCGTACCGCAGTCCGGCACTGGCCGCTGCAGCCCGGGCGGTTTCGAGCAGAGCGTCGGCGATCTCAGCATCATGATTCGAGGCGAGCACGGCCCGTGCGATGAGCAGGGCGGTCTCCGCGCGCGGTGCGTCGGTTCCGTCCAGGCCGACGGCAAGTTCGTCCACGAGTTCGGCGACCTCCGCGGCGCGGCCCTGCGCGTTCAGTGCGTCCGCCAGACTCAGCACGGGCGCCGCGCCCCACGCCCAGTTGCCCTTGGCGCGGGCGTCGGCGACGGCCGCGTAGGCATGCTCGGCGGCGCCCAGGGGGTCGTCGAGCGTCAGCAGCAACCGCGACATCGCGGTCCGCGCCGAGATCAGCGGCCAGACGGCGCCGACCCGATCGGCGACCGCGATGACCTCGGTGAACCGGTCGGCCGCCTCCTCGGCCGGCCCGATCGCGGCGAGCAGGCAGCCGTGCAGCAGGTGCGAGTCCAGGGACGCCGCACCGAAGGTGGCGTCGGCACCGCCCAGCCGGCGGACCCGATCGATCAAGCCGTCCCAGCGTCCGGCCGCGTGCTCGACCGCGGCGGTCACCAGGTCGGCGACGTCCGCGAGGCGCAGGTACTCCGCGCGGTCGGCGACCTGGCGTCCTTCGGTCAGCAGTGCCTCCGCACGGTCCAGGCGACCGATGTGCAAGGCGGCCTGGGCCCAGTTCAGGCAGGCTCGCGCGTGCTCCCGGTACGACGCCGGAAGATCGCCGCCGAGGAGGTCCTCGATCAGCGGCCAACTCTCCGGCTGCCCCTGCTCGAGCAGCAGTCCCGCTCTCGTGATGCGGACGGCGATGTCGACGCCGCGATCGCCACTGCGTCGAGCAGCCACCGCCGCTTCGTCGCAGCGGGCCTCGTGGTCACGCAGGTGCCGGTCCGTCACAGTCTCCGGGGCGGCCAGGACAGCGAGTGCGCGGCCGAGGAGCGCGGGCTCATCGGCAAGGTCCCCGACCGCTTTCTCGATCTCCAGGTATCCCGCCCGGGCGTCGCCGGACTGCCGCAGCAGGCGGCCGTACGCGAAGCGCAGCTCGCCGCGTACGGCGGCAGGTAGCTGCTCGGTCTCCAGGAGCCGAGCGACGATCGGTTGCGCCTCGGTGTGGGCGAGCCCGTCGACCGCGGCCCGGCCCAGCGCGACCGCGAGCCGGACCCTGACGTCGGCGGCGAGACCGTCCGCGCCGAGCGCCATCACCAGGAAGCGCGCGGCCGCCGCGTCGTTGCCATGGGCAAGGGCCGTGTCAGCGGCCACCTCCGCCCAGGCCACGAACTCGGTACGGCGTCCCGCCTGCCGGTAGTGGTGCGCGAGCCGGGCGGCCGGGGGCGACTCCGACTCCAGGGCCTGGGCGGTGCGCAGATGCAGCCATCGGCGTTCCGGCGCAGGCGTCGACTCGTACACCACCTGCCGGGCGAGCGCGTGGCGGAAGCGACTGGTTCCGTCCTCTTCGTGCAGCAGTCCGAGTGCCTGGGCGCGGGCAAGGGCACGCGCGATCCCGGCCGCGTCGCGCCCGGTCACCGCGGCGAGCAGCCGGTCGTCAGCGACCAGCCCGATGACGGCAGCGGCGTGCAGGACCTCGCGGGCCTCTTCGTCGAGGGACAGCAACCGCTGCACGACCACGTCCCGCAGTACGGTCGGGGCGGCGAGGTCGTCCAGCGTCTCCGGCCCACCGGGAAGCTCGGTCCCCGCACTCTCCATGAAGGTGCGGAGAACCTCCTCCACCACGAACGGGATGCCGCCGGTCCAGTCGTACAGCCGATCGGTGAAGTCCGGCGCGGGCTCGGTCGTGAGAATTCCGCCGGCGAGCTCGGCCACCTCGGTCCGGTTCAACGGGCTGAGCCGGACGATGCGGGCCGCACCCGACGATGCGCGCGCCAGCGCCTCCCGGATCGGTAGTCGCTCCGTCTCGATGCGCCCGGTCAGGATCACCGCGAGGCGGGGCGGCAGGTGCGCGGAGAGGAAGGCCAGGAAGTCGAGGGTCACGGTGTCGGCCCAGTGCAGGTCCTCGAGGACGAGCACCAGCGGGCCGAAGTGCTCGAGCAGGGCGACGGCCGCCCGGAACACGCGGTGCCGGTCGGCGCCCAGATCGGTCAGCACGGGGGGAGGGGCCGGGAGCAGGTCCGCGATCTCCGGGAGCAGCGGCGCCAACGCGCCGATCACGGGATTGAGTGTCCTGGTACCACCGATCCGGTCCCCGGTCTGGCGGAAGGCGTCGAGCAGCGGCGAGAGCGGCAGCGGCTCCTGGAGCTGCTCGCACTGGCCGACCAGGGTGCGGACCTCGGTCAGGCGGCTGGTCAGCTCGCGGACCAGGCGGCTCTTGCCGACCCCGGCCTCACCCTCGACCAGCGCCAGGGACGGTGTGTCCCGGACGGTTGCCTGCAGGAGTTCGAGCTCGGAGTGCCGGCCGACCAGCCCGCTCCGGTCCGGGCATCCAGAAGGCATGTTCCGTCCTCCTGCTCGCACCGGTACCCACCTCGTCGCGGCAACTGTACGGGCAAAAATCCGTGTGACCTACGGATGGCCCGGATGTGGACACCGCCGTACTGTCGCCGGGCATTCGCCCTAACAGGAAGGTGAGCGATGAAACGGTCCACATCCCCTCAGCTGTGGCGAGGGGTGCCGGTCGCGGTGGCGCTGACCGCGCTCGCGGTCGCAGCCGCCGTCCCGTCCGCGTCGGCGGCCGCACCCCCCGCCGCTGACGCCGGCCAGGCACAGAAGTACATCGTCCAGCTGGCCCTCGACCCGGTGGCCACCTACCAGGGCGACGTCCCCGGGCTCGCCGCGACCAAGCCTTCGCGAGGCAAGAGGCTCAACGCGAAGTCGGCCGCGGTCGAGCGGTATGCGGGCCATCTCCGGAACCGGCAGGACAGCGCTCTGCGGACGGTCGGCGCGAAGAAGCTCTACGACTACGTGTACTCGTTCGACGGCTTCGCGGCGGAGCTGAACGACTCGCAGGTGGCGCAACTGCGCGCCATGCCCGATGTGGTCGCGGTGACCAAGGACGCGAAGGTGACGACGCAGACGTCATCGACCGCGACATTCCTGGGACTCGACAAGCCGGGTGGGCTCTGGGACCAGCTCAAGGGCCCGGGCGACGCCGGCGAGGGCCTGGTCATCGGCGTGATCGACTCCGGGATCTGGCCGGACAGCAAGAGCTTCGCCACCCCGGACCCGGCCGGTAAGGCCTACGCGCCACTCACCGGTTTCACGGGGACCTGCGACGGAGCGGGCGACGACTCGTGGACCAGCGACGACTGCAACGGCAAGATCGTCGCCGCACGGCACTTCGACGCGGCCTGGGGCGGTGACGCCGGTATCAAGCAGGCGATGCCGTGGGAGTTCCTCTCCGCCCGTGACTACAACGGCCACGGCACGCACACGGCCTCGACGGCGGGTGGTAACCACGGGGTGTCCGCCACCGGAGCGACGTCGGTGTTCGGCGCGATCACCGGCATGGCGCCGCGGGCCCGGATCGCGGCCTACAAGGCGCTCTGGTCGGCCAAGGACGGCTCCACCGCGTCGGGCGCCAACTCGGACGTCGTCGCCGCTGTCGACCAGGCGGTCGCCGACGGGGTGGACGTCATCAACTTCTCCGTTTCCGGGACGACCAGCGACCTGCTCGACCCCACCGAGGTGGCGTTCCTGGCCGCGGCCGAGGCCGGGATCTTCGTCTCGGCGTCCGCCGGCAACAGCGGCCCCGCAGCCACCACAGTCGCCCACCCGGCGCCGTGGATCACCACGGTCGCGGCGGACACCCACAACCGCTCCACCGCCGGTACGCTCACCCTCGGCACCGGAGCGAAGTACACCGGGGCCTCGCTGGCGACCACCTCGGCCGGACCGGCACCACTGGTCTACGCCGGTGCGGCGACGATCGGGCTGCCGAACGCCAGCGACTTCCTCACCAAGCTGTGCTACCCCGCCGTCGACAACGGCGGCAAGCCGGTGCTCGACCCCGCGAAGGTGGCGGGCAAGATCGTGGTCTGCGAGCGGGGCAACAACGCGCGCGTCAACAAGAGCCGCGCGGTCAAGGAGGCCGGCGGCCTCGGGATGGTCCTGGTCAACACCAGCGCGGCCGCCGACGACGTCGTCGCCGACCTCCATTCCATTCCGTTCCGTCGGTGCACCTGTCGGCCGCGAACCGGGCCGCGATCCAGGCCTACGCCGCCACCGCCGGCGCCACCGCCACCATCTCCGCGGCCAAGGTCTCGTACGACACACCCGCGCCGTACATCTCCTCGTTCTCCTCGCGCGGGCCGACCACCGCGGCCGGCGGCGACCTGCTCAAGCCCGATCTGGCGGCGCCCGGCCAGGACATCCTCGCCGCGGTCGCGCCGCCTGGGCAGGGCGGCCTCGACTTCAACCTGATGAGCGGTACGTCGATGGCGGCGCCGCACGTCGCGGGACTCGCGGCCCTGCTCAAGCAGCGGCATCCCGACTGGTCGCCGATGGCGATCAAGTCGGCGCTGATGACGACCGGCACCGACCTTCTCGACGGACCGGCGAGCAAGCCCGAGGTAGCTTTCGCACAGGGCGCCGGACACGTCGTACCCAACAGCGCGGTCGACCCCGGGCTGGTCTACGACAGCGGCGTCGGCGACTGGATGGCGTTCCTGTGCGGCTCCACCAAGGGTGTCAGGCAGGAGGTGTGCGACGAGCAGAAGCGCCTGCGGAGGTCGCTGGACCCGAGCGATCTGAACACTCCGTCGGTCGCCATCGCCCGGCTCGCCGGCACCCAGACGGTGACGCGGACCGTCACGAACGTCGGACAGACGCGCGCGACCTACCGGCCTGCGGTCACCGGGCTGCCCGGGGTGGACGTCAAGGTGACGCCGCGCAGCATGACCCTAGGTAGTGGCGAGAGCGCCTCGTTCAAGATGACGTTCACCAGGACGACGGCAGCGATGAACAGCTATGTCACCGGTGCGCTCACCTGGGCTGACGGGACCCACCGGGTGCGGATCCCGATGGTGGTGCGACCGGTCGCGGAAGCCTGGACCGCGGTCAACGGTGTCGCGGGGGTCCAGGATTCCGGCGAACAGGTCGTGCTGGACCCGGCCGGCAAGCGAACCTACGTCACCGGCGTCAACTACGGCTTGGTGCCGGGTCAGTACTCCATGAGCATCGTCACCGTCGCCCACGACTCGAAGACCGGTGCCGAGCTGTGGACCTCCCGGTACGCCGGCCCGGCCGGAACCTACGCCGAGCCGATGGACACGAAGGTCAGCCCGGACGGGCGGACCCTCTTCGTCACCGGAGCCACCACCGGCCAGGAGACCGGCACCGACGCGGTCGTCATCGCCTACGACGCGGCGACGGGGGCCCAGAAGTGGGCGACGACGTACAACGGCCCGGCGGCCTTCACCGCCTGGTCCAACGCGATCCAGGTCGGTCCGGACAGCAAGCACGTCTACATCACCGGCATGACGACGCTCGCTGAAGGTGGCGTCGACGACTACTTCACCGCGTCCTACGACGCGGTGACCGGCGCGCAGAGCTGGGTGACCAGGTACGACGGCGAGGGTGGCCAGACCGACGACGCCCGGATGATGGCACTGAGCCAGGATGGCAAGACGGTGATCGTCAGCGGCCAGAGCCCGGGGACCGCGGCGACCGGCTACGACTGGGGCACCGTCGCCTACGACGCCGCGAGCGGCACGCGGAAGTGGGTGAGCCGCTACGACAGTCCGACCCACGGATACGACATGCCGTCGGCGATCGCGATGTCCGGGGACGGCAGGTCGGTGATCGTGACCGGTGCCAGTACCGAGGGCAAGACTTCGGTCGACCTGACCACGATCGCGTACGACGTCACCACCGGGAAGGCGCTGTGGAAGGACAGCTACGACGGCCCGGGGCACTCCACCGACAACCCGTACGCGATCACGGTGGCCGGCGGCAAGGTCTACGTCACCGGCAACACGGTGGGCAGCGGCACGCAGTTCGACCTGTCGACGATCGCGTACGACGAGGCCACCGGCGAACGGCTCTGGGTCCAGCGGTTCGACGGCGCGAAGCACTACGACGACACCTCCTGGGGCGTCGCGGTCACGCCGGACGGCGAAAAGGTGGTCGTGACCGGCACGAGTACCGACGTCGATGCCGGCAGTGACTACGTCACGATCGCCTACGACGCCGCCAGCGGGAACCAGGTCTGGCTCGGCAGGTACGACGGCCTGGTAGGCGCCTCCGACCGCGGTCATGCGATCGCCGTCGACGCCACCAAGGAGGGGGTCCGGATGTTCGTGACCGGACAGAGCACGACGGCCGGGAGCTTCGACACCGGCGTCGAGGTCGACGTGGCGACCGTGGCCTACTTCGCCCCGTGGCTGCAGCGGTAACCACGCACTCCGACGCGGCCGTTCCCGGATCCGGGAACGGCCGCGCCTGTTCGCTGCCCGAGGCCGTTCGCCTGCCGCCGCGTGGTCGGCGGGGCGCTCCTCTCCAGGCTTCGTAGGAAGCGAAGGAAAGGTGGATGCTGGAGATCACAGGGCCGCAATTGGTACAGGATTGGCTTAATTCAGTATCGGCTGTATCGTCTGGTGGCATGACTGACGGACTTGGTGTCGCGGTTGATGCCGCTGCGTTGGCGCGGGTCGGCACTGCGCTGGCGGATGAGAATCGGCGGCGGTTGCTGCTCGCTCTGCTGGAAGAGCCGGCTTTCCCCTCGGATCTCGCCGATCGGCTGGAGATGACCCGGGGCAACGTGTCCAACCACTTGGCTTGTTTGCGGGGGTGTGGTCTGGTGCGGACTGTGCCGGTTGGGCGTCGGGTGCGGTACGAGCTCGCCGACCCTCGGCTGGCGCACGCGCTCGCGGAGCTGGCGACGCTCGTGCTGCTGGTGGACCACGAGGACGTCAGTGACGAGGTCTGTGGTCCGGAGGACTACGACTGCCCGCCGGACGAGGTGAACCATGGCTGACGCCTGCTGCGCTACGGACGCGCCGGCCGCGACAGCCGAAGGCGAGGAGTCGGCCGCTCCTCCGGCCGCGGTTTGGCAGGTGCGGGAGCTTCAGGCCGCCGCGGTGGCCGGCGTGCTGCTGCTGGCTGCCCTGTTCCTCCCCAACGACTGGGCGAAGATCGCCGAGCTGGCAGCGCTGGTGATCGGTGCCGCGACGTTCGTTCCGGGCACGATCAGGGCGTTGCTGCGCGGCCGGCTCGGCGTCGGGCTGCTGATGACGATGGCCGCGATCGGCGCCGTTGCTTTGGGCAACTACGGCGAAGCGGCCATGCTGGCCTTCCTGTTCTCCATCGCCGAGGGCCTCGAGGGGTACGCCGTGGCGCGCACCCAGCACGGTCTGCGGGCACTGCTGAGCCTGGTCCCACCGACCGCGACCGTCCTGCGAGGTGGCGCCGAGGTGGAGTTGGCGCCGGATGAGCTGCGAGTCGGTGACGTACTGCTGGTGAAGCCGGGAGAGCGGATCGCCACCGACGGCGTGGTGTCGTCGGGGCGGAGCTCGCTGGACACCTCGGTGGTCACCGGTGAATCGGTGCCGGTCGAGGTCGGGCCGGGAGCCGAGGTGTTCGCCGGGACGGTCAACGGGGCCGGCGTTCTCGAGATCACCGTGACCGCGACGGCCGAGGACAACTCGCTGGCTCGTCTAGTCCACATTGTGCACGAGGCCCAGGAGCGCAAGGGGTCCAGTCAGCGGCTGGCCGAGAAGCTCGCGCGTCCGCTGGTCCCGGGCGTCCTCGTGCTGGCCGCTCTGGTCGCCGGTCTCGGCAGTCTGCTGGGTGACCCCGGCGTCTGGATCGAACGTTCCCTGGTCGTTCTCGTCGCGGCGGCGCCGTGTGCCTTCGCGTTGTCTGTCCCGGTCGCCGTGGTAGCGGCGATCGGCGCGGCCTCGAAGGCGGGCGTACTGCTCAAGGGCGGAGCCGCGGTCGAGGCGCTCGGCGAGGTCAAGGTCGTCGCTCTCGACAAGACCGGGACGCTGACCCGCAACGAGCCCACCGTGATCGAGATCGTCGCGATGCCGGAGACTGACCAGGCCGAAGTGCTGTCCGTCGCAGCCGCCCTGGAAGCTCGCAGCGAGCACCCGCTCGCCGCCGCGATTCTGGCCGCCGCTGATCCGACGACCTTGACGCCTGGTGCGGAGGTCGAGGCAGTCCCGGGCCACGGGTTGCGGGGGATCGTCGACGGTCGCCCGGCCCGGCTCGGCAAACCCGGCTTCATCGATGCGGACTCGCTGGTGCCCAATGTGGAACGCCTGCAGGACGCCGGCGCGACCGTGGTCCTGGTCGAACACGACGGCGCCTTGATCGGAGCCGTCGCGGTCCGCGACGAGATACGGCTGGAGGCCGCCGAGGCGGTGGCGATGCTGCGGCGGCAGGGAGTCGAGGTCGTCATGCTCACCGGCGACAACGCTCGGACCGCGGCGGCGATCGCCGCCGAAGCGGGGATCGCCGACGTGCGCGCCGAGTTGCTGCCGGAGGACAAGGCCCGCATCGTGACCGAGTTGCAGCAGCGCGGTCCGGTGGCCATGGTCGGCGACGGCATCAACGACGCCCCGGCGCTGGCGACCGCGACCGCGGGCGTGGCGATGGGCGTGATGGGCAGCGACGTGGCGATCGAGGCTGCCGACGTCGCGTTGATGGGCGAGGATCTGCGCCGGCTTCCGGATGCGATCGCCCATACCCGCGCGGCCCGGCGAGTCTTCACTCAGAACCTGGTGATGTCGGGCGGGATCCTGGTCGCGTTGGTCCCTCTGGCGGCCACCGGTGTCCTCGGTTTGGCGACGGTCGTCGCCGCGCACGAACTGGCCGAGGTCCTGGTGATCGGCAACGGCATCCGCGCCGGCCGGAAGAAGCACCTCCCCATCCACCGGGCGCTGCGCGCGGCCCAAGCGGCCAGGACAGTGCCGATCGCGAAGCCGCTCGTCGCGGAAGCGTCGCCCGTCGTGCCGGCGGGCCGCACGTTGCTGGCCCTCGGCGCCGCGCCGGGCGCAGCCGGAGAACCGCCCCGGGGGTCGGGTGTCGCGGCGTCGTCCGGATGCTGCGACGGTCCCTGCACCTGCGATCACGGGGGCGCCCGGTGACGGTTTCGGTGGACGTGGGTCATGACGGTCCGTTGGTCGAGTGAGCTCACGGCTGAGCACACGGGTGTCAGGAAAGCTGAGGAGCGGCGCGGGACCAGGGGTCCGCACGCAGCGTCGGCCGATCGGACAGCAGTCAGCGGTCGGGATCGACCCCTGGCCGCCGCGCCGGCGGAGTACAGGGCAGGGACCGCGACCGGATCAGGTCCGGGAGATGCCCAACTCGGGCAGTGTCAGGCCGCGGGGCGCCACCGGCGCAGGAGTCGGCAGCCGACCGGGCAACCGATCGGGCCGCAGCCGGCGGAGGGTCGGCCCGTGGACGAACGCGACCGCCATGGTGCTGAGGAGCAGCGCCACGCACATCCCGAGCAGCTCGTCGCCGGGCATCGGGGCGTGATCGCCGCCGGCCGAGACTTGCGGGGCCAAGGCGAAGACAGGCACGGAGATCCCGGGGGCCTGTTCGGCGACGGTGACAGGCGGGCCGCCGGCCGGCAGGTCACCAGCGTCGGCGCAGTGCGGGGCGAGGACGGCGGCCACCGCGAGGAGTAGCAGCCCAGGAACCGCAGGCGTCGCTGACGCGCCGCGCGCTCGGTTCCTCCGCTGATCACGCGGCACAGCCTACCGACCGGCGCCTTGTCGGCCGTGCCCGGTCGTTACTCGGCGAACCTCACCGCCGACCTGCGCAACCAGAGCTGTGGGTGGAGATTGGCTCCTCCTGGTTATTCTGTCTGCGATGAAGACTGGCCGGGCGGTGATGAGCAATACGCTCAGCCGCGTCCTGTTCGCCCTGGCGGTGATCGGCGTGGTCGCCTTTCACAGCCTGACGGTCGAGCACGAACCGGTCGTTCCCGCGCTCAGCGGGCCAGTCGTCGTGCAGTTGCCTGCCGCTACGACGTACGCGCCTTTGTCGGTGGACGACGTCGTCGGGCCGTGGCACTACGACGCGGCCGAGATTCCGTTCGCCTCGCCGGTCTCGGGTGTCGAGCACTGCGGTGTGGCCTGTGTCGCGTTCCTCTCGGTATCGCTGATGTTGCTCGGGTGGTTCGCCCGGCCGGTACTGATCAGCAGGTGGTGGCCCGCGCATGGCCGGGCCGCGATGGCCGTGCCGGCGGTGCACGACCTCGGTCAATGGCTGGTGCCATCGCCGGCGAAGCTCTGCGTGCTGCGGACCTGAGCCGATCCGTGCCGGTCGGTCCTGCCGACCTGACGACCTGACCTTCCCCGTCGCCCGCGCCGTCGGCGTTTCGACGCGTCGCCGTGCGCCCGGGCGCATCTTGTCTGACCATCGAGAGGTACTCGCATCATGTCTTCATCCCGGATCGCCGGGCTTTGCCTGACCGCCGCACTCGCCCTGGCCACCCTGGCCGGCTGCGGCAGCGACACCCCCACCGCCACGCCCAGCTCGTCGCCGACCGCGCCGTCGGCCGCCCCGACCTCCTCGTCGCCGACGACCAGTACTCCGCCGGCCACGCCGCCCTCGCAGACTCCCGGCAGCCCGCCTGCCGCGACGGCCGACGTGACGGTCGAGGTCACGATCGCGGGGACCAAGGTCTCCGCCAGCCAGGCCGTCGTGAAGGCGAAGGCGGGGCAGAAGGTGTTGATCAAGGCGACCAGTGACGTCCCCGAATCGCTGCACGTGCACGGCTACGACAACACGCTGGAGCTCAAGCCGGGCAAGCCGGCGGCGTTGACCATCACGACCGACCAGAAGGGTCTGTTCGAGGTGGAGACCCACGAGAGCGGCAAGCTCGCCTTCAAGCTGCAGGTGTCATGAGAAGCCCTGTGTCAACCCGCCTCCTGCTGGGTGGGGTTGAGGATGTGTTGCAGAGCGTTGTGTTTGGTGGGGTTGTAGGCGGTGTTGTTTTGCCAGCAGTGCCAGATGACGAACAGCCAGGCGCGGGCGAGGATGCGGACGGCGTGGGGGTGGTCGTGGCCTCGGGATCGGGCTCGGTCGTAGAGGTCGGCTGCCCAGGGGTTGGCTCGTCGGGAGTCGCCGGCGAAGTCGGTGACGGCGTCGCGGAGTTGTTTGTCGCAGGCCCAGCGGAAGCTGACCGTGCGGAGTTTGCCCGATTGCCGGGTCGAGGGTGCGGCTCCGGCCAGGCAGGCGAGGGCTTCGGGGGTGGGGAAGCGGGCGCGGCAGTCGCCGATCTCGGCCAGGAGCCGGGCGGCGCGGACGCGGCCGGAGCGGGGCAGGCTGGTGAAGATGTGCTGATCGGTGTGCGTGGTGAGCTGGTCGCTGATCTGGCCGGTGAGGGTTTTGATCTGGTCGACCAGCGTGGTGAGCAGTGCGACCAGGGCGTGGGTGATCTGGGCGTTCAAGGTGGCGTCGTGGCCGGTCGCACCGCGGGGTGCGGCGAGCAGGTAGGTGTGCAGCGCGGCAGGGTCTTTCTTGCCGGAGTAGCCGACCGATGCCAGCCAGGCGCCGAGGCGTTTCGGCGAGAGCCAGTCGGCGCGGTCTTGGGTGTCGAAGCGGGTCAGGAACTGCAGGCTGATCGGAGAATCGATCTCGGCGAACAACCCGACTGCCCCGGGGAAAGCGTTCCGCAGGTGGGCGCGGAGCTGGTTCGCGACCGCGACCCGGTGAGCGACGAGGTCTTTGCGGGTCCGGCAGGCGCGGCGCAGTACGACGGTTTCGGGGCTGTCCGGGGTGAGCGGTGCGAGCCGGGCCCGATCGGTGCGCAGGGTGTCGGCCAGGACGTAGGCGTCGAATCGGTCGTCTTTGTTGCCGGCCGATCCGTAGCGGCTCCTGAGGTTCTTGACCTGGTTCGGGCTGATCACGACCACTGTGACACCGGCTTGCAGAAGGGCATCGACGACCGGGCCGTCGGGTCGTTCGATCGCGACCTCGCCGACACCGTTGCGTCCCAGCACGGCGATCAGGTCGCGCAGGCCGGCGGCGGTGTGTTCGACGGTGCACCGGTCGACTTCTTGGCCGCGGGCGTTGACGACCGATACGGCGTGGTCGTCGCGGGCCCAGTCCAGGCCGGCTGTGACGGCGTTGAGAGGTTCTTCGGGCAGGGTGTTTCTGGCAGACTTCACGTCAGCCTCCTCGCTGCTAGACCCAGTGGGGAGGCACCCTTATGTGGTGCCGGGACGCTGCTGCCGGTTCGCTCACTGATCGGCGCTCGCAGCACACAGCCCTGGCGCTCAGCCCTGTCGACGGTCGGCACGCCCCGGGTAACCGCCAGGCCCTGCAGATCTCATGACGGACGTCCAAGACGTCAAGCGAGCAGGGCAGTGACCAGACGGCACCTCGGGTGCATCAGCAACCAATCCACAGTTACTGACCAAAGGATGGTGCACCAGTGAGCGGGATTGCCGCCGTGCTGCCACTGCACGGGATCGGCGGGCGACAGGATCTGCCGGTGCCGTTCGGCTTCATGCTGACCGGTGCCGGCGTCGCCATCGCGCTGTCGTTCGTGATCCTGGGCTTCGCATGGCGATCACCGAAGTACCGGGGTGCTGCCGCCGGCCGAGCGCTCCCGCCGGTGGTGACGGCCACTGTCGACGCCGGCTGGTTCCGCTGGATCGTCCGCCTGTCCGGTTTGGCCGCGTTCGGCTATGCCGGGGTCGCGCTGCTGTTCGGCGCGGACCGGTTGACCAACCCGATTTTCGGGGTCGTCTACATCCTGGTCTGGGTCGGACTCGTCCCGGTGTCGTTGGTGTTCGGGCCGGTCTGGCGCACGCTCAATCCACTCCGCACCCTGCACCTGCTGGCCAGCCGATTGCTGCGGGCGGATCCGGGCCGGGGGCTGTTCACCTTGTCGTCACGGGCCGGTCTGTGGCCGGGAGCGGTCTGGCTGTTCGCCTTCGCCTGGCTGGAACTGGTCGCGCCCGATCGGGCGACCTTGCCGGTCCTGCAGGGGTGGCTGGCGTTGTACGTGGTGGGCACGCTCTTCGGAGCGGTGTTGTTCGGGGACCGGTGGTTCGCGGCGGCTGATCCGTTCGAGGTCTACGCCACGCTGATGGCGAAGTTGTCCCCGTGGGGCCGCAAGAACGGCGCGATCGTCGTCCGCCGTCCCCTGGAGAACCTGGACAGCTTGCGTCCGCGCCCAGGTCTGGTCGCCGTGGTCGCGGTGCTGCTCGGCACCACGGCATACGACGGGTTCTCGAACTCGACCGTATGGATCGGCTGGGCGCAGAACTCCGGGTACTCGATGACGTTGCTCGGCACGCTCGCCCTCGCCACGTTCGTACTGTTCGTCCTCATCACGTACTCCGGTGCCACCTTCCTGGCCGGTCGGTTGTCAGACAGCTCTCGGGGGTTGTTGCCGGGACTGTTCGCGCACTCCGTCGTACCGATCGTGCTCGGCTATGTGATCGCGCACTACTTCACCCTGCTCGTCCTGGAAGGGCAACGCACGCTGATCCTGCTGAGTGATCCGCTCAGCAACGGCGCGAACGTGTTCGGGACCGGGCTGCTCGGCGTCAACACCTCGATCGCCAGTCACTCCGCCGCGATCGCGACGATCCAGGTCGGGGCCGTGGTTGTCGGCCACCTGCTCGGCGTCGTCTCCGCCCACGATCGCGCGGTCGCGTCGTTCCCGCGAGCCCGGGCCCTGGCCGGGCAGGTGCCGCTGCTCGTCGTGATGGTCGCCTACACCGTCGGCGGTCTGCTGCTCCTCTTCTCGTCCTGAATCTTCCTGAACGGAGACTTACCCATGAGTCTGAACGCCCGTATCTCCATCGGTATCGCGGCCGCCTTCGCTGTGGTGGTGGCTGTCCTGCTGGTCGTCAGCAACTCTGGCTCGGACGACGCACCGGACCAGGTGTCGGCCGCGACCGACACCGACCGGCACGAACGGCTGGTCCGCCCGGACAGTCACAAGCTGGACGTTGCCCCCGACAACAAGGTGACGTTCGTCGAGTTCCTGGACTTCGAGTGCGAGTCGTGCCGGGCCGCGTTCCCCGCGGTCGAGCAGCTGCGCAAGGACTATGCCGGCAAGGTGACGTTCGTGGTCCGCTACTTCCCGATCCCCTCGCACTTCAACGCCGAGCGCGCGGCCCGGGCGGTGGAGGCCGCGTCGAAGCAGGGCAAGTTCGAGCAGATGTACCAGCGGATGTACGAGACGCAGGCCGAGTGGGGCGAGCAGCGGGTCCCGGCCGACGAGCGGTTCCGCGGGTTCGCGAAGGACCTCGGCCTGAACCTGGCGGAGTTCGACAAGGTGTACAACGACCCGGCGACGCTGGCGCGGATCAAGCGGGACGTCGCCGACGGTGAGGCGCTCGGGGTCAGCGGAACGCCGACGTTCTTCCTGAACGGGCAGAAGATCCAGCCGGAGTCCTTCGAGGACTTGAAGGCGAGCATCGATGCCGCTCTCGAGTGACACCGCGCCGGACCTGAGCACGGAGCGAGGTGAGGCGGCGCCTCCCGCCGAGGCGTTCCCTCGCCTCC
The DNA here is from genome assembly GCF_007828865.1 of Kribbella amoyensis. NCBI lineage: Bacteria > Bacillati > Actinomycetota > Actinomycetes > Propionibacteriales > Kribbellaceae > Kribbella > Kribbella amoyensis. The sequence goes on along the minus strand of NZ_VIVK01000003.1, from coordinate 19,490 downwards.
TGCCCTGGCTGCTGTTGGTCGGCGGCACGGTCGGTCTGCTGGCGGCCGGGGCCTTGACGGTCGAGAAGATCGCGATGCTGCGGGACCCGAACCACGTTCCGTCCTGCAGCATCAACCCGGTCCTGTCCTGCGGCTCGGTGATGACCGAGCCGCAGGCGGAGGCGTTCGGCTTCCCGAACCCGTTGCTCGGCATCGCCGGCTTCGCGATGGTGGCCGCGGTCGGCGCCGCATTGCTGGCTGGGGCGGCCTTCCGCCGCTGGTTCTGGCTGGGCCTGCAGGCCGGGCTCACGTTCGGCGTGGTGTTCGTCCACTGGCTCATCTTCCAGAGCCTTTACCGCATCGGTGCCCTTTGCCCTTACTGCATGGTGGTGTGGACCGTGACGATTCCGATCTCTTGGTACGTCACACTCCACAACCTCGCCCGGCTGCCGGTCGGGAAGGTGCTGACCAGGTACCACGGCGTCGTCCTGACCGTCTGGTACCTCGCCATCGTGACCCTGGTGGGCGAGCAGTTCTGGTCGTACTGGCGAACCCTCGGCTGACACGCCGCGATCTCGCCGTGAGTACTCAGTTGTCGGGCCGTGCTCTGGACGACTTCCTCGGGGCTCCGCGCCGCGTGGTGCCGACGGTGGTACCGATGGGTCCGGCCGGGGCGACCGGCCTGACCACAGTCCAGCGGGAGTAAGTCGAGAACCGGATGCGGCCGTGTCCACCGGAGCTGGTGACGAGTGCGACGCACAAGGTGATGTGGCACGACAGCGAGGGCGTCCTGAACGTTGGACACTGCGGTGCAGCACGCCTACCTGGCGGACCGGACGCCGTACCGGTCGGCCGCGGAGTTCGCGCTGGGCCTGCGGGACTCGGACCTCTTCGCCGTGGTTGCGAACACCTGGTTCTGGGGACTGCAGGCGGCGACGTTCCGGCGCGGCATGATCCCCGTCTCGCTGGTGACCCAGGCCGACGGCCGGGTGCGCTACTCCAGCCGAACCACGGAAATACTGCGAGCGATGAAGCTGCTTTCTATCGCCGAGGCACGCAGCGTTCTGGATCGCGCCGCCGCCGAGGAAGGCCTGTCTCCAGAGCGGGCGCAGAGAAAGTACGACGCCGTGGCGCCACGGCAGTACGCCTTCCTGCCCGCTGGTGAGCATCCTCGATGCCTGGCGAACATGTCGACCCTGCTTCACCGCGATCCGTGACCGCGGATTTACCGTCGTCCCCGAACCCTGATCCGCCCGCCGTAACGGTCGAGCAGAGTCGTGGGTCTGCCGATCGAGGCAACGCCGAAGCCGAATCCGAACGCGACCAGACAGTCAACTGCTCCAGCGACGCCGGGCCCGGCGACCGGCCCAACCCCGACCCCGACCGCGCGTCAGCTGACTGCTTGTTCGACCAGGGCGCTGATGCGGGCTTCTGCCTCGGGGGTCATCTTGGTCAGGGCGAAGGTCGTCGGCCACAGGGTGCCGTCGTCCAGGGCCGCGCGGTCACTGAAACCGAGCGTCGCGTAGCGGGCCTTGAACTTCTCCGCGCTCTGGAAGAAGCAGACGATCTTGCCGTCCAGCGCGTAGGCGGGCATTCCGTACCAGAGCTTCGGCGCAAGCTCTGGCGCGCTGGTCGTGACGACCTCGTGCACCCGCTCGGCCAGGATCCGATCCGATGCCTCCATCTCGGCGATCTTCGCGATCACGTCGCGCGCCGCTTCGGCGGCCTTCTCCGCCGCCGAGGTACGGCGGAGCGCGCGCTTCTGGTCCAGCGCGTGGTCCTTCATCGCGGCCCGCTCCTCGGCGGTGAATCCCTCGTACGTGGTGCTGCTCATCGTTGTCTCCTTGTCTGTGCGGGTCAATGAGGTGGCGAAGCGCCGGTCAGGCGGCCGGGATCTCCCAGACGAAGCCGTCGGGGTCGGTGAGGGCGACCTTGCTGCCGAGGGCGATGCGGTGGGAGCCGGTTCCCTCCTGGGAGAGGCCGGTGTCCTTGGCCAGGGCGTGGCGAGGGTAGAGGGCAAGCGTGACGGGCGACGACGCGGTGTCGAACTCGACGTACTTGCCGCCGAAGCTCTTGCTCACCGTCAGGCCGTTGGCGACGTAGAACTGCTTGCTCGCCTTGACGTCCGTGACTCCGAGCAGGAGCGCGACCTGGTCGATGGTCCGGGTGGCGGGGGCGGTGTCCTTCTTCTTCGAGGTCGCGACCTTCAGGATGGTCCCGTCCGGCGTCTGAACGATGCCGCCGTAGCCCCAGAAGCTCTTGGTGGCCGGCTTCAGCGTGGTGGCGCCGGCGGCGACGGCAGCGTCGATGATGGCGTCGACGTTGCCCGGTTGGGCCACCACGAGCGACAGCGCGAAGCCGCGGAAACCCGTCGTCGGAGCGGTGGAACTGCGCAGGCTCACGTACGTGTCCAGGTCGCAGGCTCGGTAGAAGGCTTCCGCCGACTCGAGATCGGAAACTTCGAGGGTGATGTTCAGCATGGTGATGACCTGTCCTTTGCGATGAAGGGGTGCTTGCTGCGTTCGGCGCCGGTGGGGCCGTGCTCAGCGGTCCTGCAGGAGTCCGAGAACGTTGCCGTCGGGATCGATGACCGTGGCCACCCGTCGGCCACCACCGACCTCGTGAGCGGCCTCCTCGACGACGGCTCCCGCGGCCGTGACCTCGGCCAGCTTCGCCTCGAGGTCCGCCACGTGCCAGTACGCCACCGGTGAGGTCATGCCCTGCGGTCCACCGCCCGGCACCAGCCCGATGTGCTGGCCCTCGGTCTCGAAACCGACGTAGTAGGCGGTGTCGGTCTGCGGCGGCATGCCGAGCAGCGCGGAGTACACGGCCTTCGCCTTCGCCAGATCGGAGACCGGGTGGAGCAGGGTCTTGACCCCGTGGGTCGACTTGTCCGTCATGATCACTCCTGGTGTCGGCGGGCTCCTCGGCCCGCTGCGGTGTGGTCTCAGCTTTGCGCTTCGGGCACCTGGCCCACATCCGTGGTGACCACGGAACCGCACCACTGAGCCCGGTCCGTGCCGGCACCACGGAGGTCCTCGTACCGCCGGCGAGGCGGGCCGCTCGGCGTCATGAGCGATGATGTGCCGGTGACAGCAACGGTGGAGATCTCACTTCGGGAAGCCGAGGTGCTGGGACTGGTCGGCGCCCATCTCAGCAACGCCGAGATCGCGGCGAAGCTGCACATCTCGGTGCGTACGGTCGAGAGTCATGTCTCCTCGCTGCTGCGCAAGCTGAACGTGCCGGATCGGCGCGCGCTCGCTCAGCGGGCGCCCGAGCCGACCGGCGGTGGCTCGGCGCAGGCCGCACCGGTGCTGCCGGCGCCGCTGACCTCGTTCGTCGGCCGGGTCAGCGAGCAGGCGACGCTGAGCGCACTGGTCAAGAGCCATCGCGAGGTGACCGCGATCGGCCCTGGCGGAGTCGGCAAGACGCGGCTCGCCTTGGCGGTGGGCGCCCAGCTGGCCGCCGACTACGCCGACGGTGTGTGGTTCGTCGACCTGGTTCCGGTCGACGAACCGGAGCTGGTCGCCGCCGCGGTCGCCGGGACGCTGGGCCTCGGTGAGCAGCCGGGCCGGGACATCACGCAGTCGGTGATCGCGACGCTGACCGACCGGCAGGTCCTGTTGATCCTGGACAACTGTGAGCAGGTGGCCGACGGGGTGGCGTTGTTCGTCGAGCGGCTGTTGGCGACGTGTCCGCGCGTGACGGTGCTGGCGACCAGCCGGGCCCGGCTGATGGTTCCGCTGGAGCGGGTGTACTCGGTTCCGCCGATGTCGCTGGGTGTCGACGGCGCAGCGGATGCGGTGCTGTTGTTCGAGGAGCGGGCAGCGGCCGGTGGTTCGGCGTTGAATACTTCGGACCGCGATCAGATCGTCTCCATCTGTGAGCGTCTGGAGGGGATGTCGCTGGCCATCGAGCTGGCCGCTGCCAGGTACCAGACGCTCGGGCTGGACGGGATCACGGCCGCGTTGTCTCATCCACTCCGGATGCTCACCGGCGGGTCACGTGCGGACGAGCGGCATCGTTCGGTCCGGGCGGCGTTGGACTGGAGCCATGCCCTGCTGGAACCGGACGATCGGGCGCTGTTACGTCAGGTGTCGGTCTTCGCGGCACCCTTCACCGCTGCGGCGGCGGCACAGGTCATCGGGCTCGACGAGTTCCTTGTCGCCGACGGGCTCGCTCGGCTGGCCGAGCAGAGCCTGTTGGTGGTGACAGCCTCGCCCGTGGGCACGGCGTACCGAGCCCTGGAAACCATCCGTCAGTATGCGACGGAACGCCTCGCCGAGGCCGGTGAGCTGGTCGACGTCAGGTCGCGGCATCTTCGGTGGTGCCTCGCCCAGGCTGCCGAGCTGGCGGTTGCGCGTCCGGACTGGCGGGCCGGATTCGACGCGGTCGCCGACGATCTGCGCTCCGCGCTGGCCTGGGCGGCCCACGAACCAGGGCAGCGTACGAACGCTTACCGCCTGGCCGAGCAGTTGGCGGAGCTGACCTTCACGCGGACCTTGATCAGCGAGTCACAGCAGCGGTACGAGCAGGCGGCCGCTCTCGCCGAGGACCCGGGGTCAGCTGCGACGGCGTTCCGGGACGCCGCCGCGGTGGCCGGCTGCCGGATGCGCGGCGACGACGCGTACCGTCTCCGGAGCGCGGCCGCGGACGCCGCGCTCCGTGCCGAGGATCCCGCGAGCGCCGCACGTGATCTGGCGACCATCGCCATCACGGCGTACCGGTTCGCGAACATGTTCACGCGCAAGCTTCCGACGGAGGAAACGGACGCGCTCCTCGCCCAGGCCCGGGAGCTGGCCGGCGAGGATCCGGCGGCGCAGGCGACGATCGCGGTGGCCGACGCCGGGCGAGCACTCCACGCCGCGGTCACCACCGTCCAGGGCTATCCGGGCACCACGGTCGCCGCACCGGTCGCGCTCGCCGAACGAGCAGTCGAACTCACCCGGCGCCGCGGCGATCCACTCGAGGAATCGGTCGCCTTGGACGTCCTGACCGGCGCGTTGAGCTGGGCCGGTGAGACCTTCGCGGCCGCCGAGACCACCCAGCGCCGGGTCGTCGTGCTGTCGTCCGTACCGGCGACGCCGTCGGCCAGTCACGAGCTGGTCGAGGCCCTTGCCGAGGCCGCCGAAGGAAGTATCGGCACCGGCGACCTGGTGGCCGCGTGCCGGTGGGCGAAGCAGCTTGCCGATCATCCGTTGCTGGCCGAGGTCGGTCATCGCGCCACCAGTTGGCTCCTGGTCGCCGATGCCTTGGCAGGCAGCTTCGACGAGGTGCTCTCGAGCAGCGTGCGCTTCCTCGACACGTGGCGTACTGATGTCCCCATCGGCTCCCTCGGCCCAGCGGTCGCGGCCGTGGCGATGGTCCACGGCCTCCGCGGCGACCAGGACGCGAGGGCGGAGTGGCAGAAGGTCCTGGACCAACTCGGGACCCTCCCGGAGGTGACGTACGGCTACGGGGCGGTCTTCGACACCATGCTCCTGCTGCACAACGACCAGGTGTCCGAGGCGATGGAGCGCATCTCGCCCGAGCCTCAGGAGGTCTGGAAGTGGGTCACCTGGATCTGGCACCACTGGTACGTCGCCCTGCGCGCCGAGGCCGCCGTTCTGGCCGGAAGGGCCGATGCCCCGGACCTCGTGGCCGAGGCACGCGGCATCGTGGCAGGGAACCCGATCGCGACCACCATGGTGGATCGAGCTGCTGCCCTCCTCGACGGAAACCACGAGGCGCTCCTCACCACAGCGGAGGCGTTCGGGGCCGCGGGCTGCCACTACCAGGCCGCCCGCACGAAGCTCCTCGCTGAAGGCCGGCTACGCCGCACCGATCAGTAGCCCTTGACGGCCGGCCATGCTCGTTCTACTCCGGCGTTGTCGAGGTCGGTCGAGAACTGGGCGAAGAGGTCCTCTGTCTGGCGGACGGCGCGTGGGGAGACAGCGTTCTCGGTGCAGAAGGCGACCAGGTGGCCGACGACCTCGCCGATGTTCCATTCGACCAGTGGCATCCGGTAGGCACCGTTGGTGATGTGGGTGGTGCCGATGTTCTTTGCGGCCGGCAACAGGTTCTCGACCCGGACCGGCAGGAGCGCGCCGAGCGGTAGCTGGTAGGGGCAGCAGCCGATGTCGATGTAGGGATCGCCTCCGGTCGAGGGATGCAGGTCGATGCGGTAGAGGCCGATACCGACACTGTCGGGGTGTTGGACGGCACCGTGCTGACCGCGGACGTCGAGTGCGATGTCCTGCTCGACGATGGTGTGTTCGGCGGCGATGCGGCGCGATTCGCGGATGTAGGGCGCCATCGCGAGCCCGTCGGGAGTGTCGCCGACGACGTCACCGCGCAGTCGCAAACCTGGCCAGCCGGTCCCTCCGTCGGGGCGTGGCGCTTCGGTCTGCAACCAGTAGAGCAGGCTCAGGCTGAGGTTGCGGGCGCCCTGCAGGTGCTCACTGGCTTCTTCGTCGGACCCGCCGAAGAGAGGGCCTCCCCAGTAGTCCATCTGGGGCCAGTTCACCAGGGTGAGGTCGGAGGCGAAGCTGCCGGGGACGAAGTTGTTACGGGCCGCGATCCGGCGGAACGTCCAGAGATTCCGGTCGATGGTCTTGGCCCGGCGGTCGTCGTAGTCGGGTCCGATCTCGTCGGGGTTGTCGTCCGGGTTGGGCTTGAACCGGTAGTGCAGTGGTTGCCGGGTCTTCGGGTGCGGGGTGACGAAGGAGAGCTTCCCGTCCGGCCAGTCGAGGGGTCGGGCCGCGGCGACGTCGGCGTACCCGGGTGGCTTGTCGATCGTCAGGTCGGCGCCGGGCAGATGGTCTAGGGCGAAGCACACCGACACCGGCTGCATGTTCAGCGGTCGAGCCTCGGCCGGAGCGTGCGGTTCACCGGTCTGGGCCTGGGATTCCGAGCCGGTGACATGTTCGACGCCGGCCATCGGCAGCAGGTCGCCCGTCTCGGTGGCGTCGACGAACCAGGGCGCCGTGACGGTGACCTGCCGGCCGGTGGTGCCGTCGCGAAAGGTCACTGCCTCCACCCGGTCTCCGGTCGTGGACGCCGAGATCGGCTCGTGCTGCAGCAGGACCCGGAGCCGTCCGGAGGCGCGGTGCGGTGCGAGAAGCGACTCGAGCACGGCGAGGGCGACGCGGGGTTCGTGGCACAGGTGGCTGACCCTGGCCGCTCCTGGATTCAGCGCACGATTGGCGTGGGCTCGCGCGGTCAGCGGATAGTGCGCCCGGTAGTAGGCCCGGATCCGTTCCCGGAAGTCGCGGTAGGTGGCGGTCGATCCGAACTGTTCGATCCAGACGTGCTCGTCCGGTGGTACGGCCTGACTGGTCAGAACGCCACCCAGCCAGCGAGTCGGCTCGGTGATGACGACGTTCACTCCTCGGCGGACCGCGGCCAGGGCGGCCGCGACGCCGCCGAACCCTCCACCGACCACCAGCATCTGTGTCCGTAATTCGCTCATGCTCGCAGGCTAACGACGCACTTTGCCGCCCTAGTATGGCTCGGGTGATCCAATCCGTGTCTCACGTTGATTCCGTCTCCCGCCGGCTCAGAGTCGTCGACGCCGTCGCACGGGAGGTGCCGCATCCCGCGGGATCGGTGATCGGGCCGCGGGTGCAGCGGGGGATCCAGCTGCTGCTGATGCATTCCGGGACGATGCACGTCCAGGTCGACGACAAGCCGGCCTTCACCGTTGTCGCGGGGGAGATCGGTGTGCTGCTGCCCGGTCACACCGAAACGATCCGGATGGGCCCCGACAGCGAGGTCCGCCAGACGCTCGTCCGTGGAAGACTGGACGATCTCACCCCGCAGATGCACGACTGGCTCGAATCGGTCCGCCCGACCCGGCGGCTGTCGTCGGCGATGACCTATCTGGCCCGCGAGGCGGTCGTCACCGAACAGACCAGGCTCACCGCCGAGGGGGCGCTCCTCGACGCGTTGGCCACCGCCTTGCTGTGGCGGTTCATCGCCGAGTTCGAGAACTACCCCGCCGCACTGCCCGGCGCGATCGAGGCCGCCCGGCTGTTCATCCACACCCACGTCAGCGAACCGATCGACCTGACCGACATCGCGGAGGCGGCGGCCGTCACCCCCGCGCACCTCATCCGGTTGTTCCGCGAACACATGGACACGACTCCCGTCCGCTACCTGTGGGACCGGCGCATCACCTTGGGCATCGAACTACTCACCAGCACCGGTCTCACCGTGGCGACCGTGGCCAGCCGCAGCGGGTTCAAGACCAGCTTCCACTTCGCCCGTCGCATCCGGGAGGCGACAGGTCAATCACCGACAGAGCTGCGGGCCGCGACCTGGCAGCCGTAGCTCGCGCCGGGGTGATCACTTTCGGACACAGGTGTGCGCACGCTGGCCATGGTGCCGCTGGCTCGCGGAGGCCGAGCATGTGCTGACAGGTGAATGCTGGACACGCCAGCACCGATGGAGACGGAGCGTCGCGATGACAGGCACCAGATCACTCTCAAGCAAGGCAATCGCCCTGCTCGCGCTGGGCGGGCTGGGGCTTCCACTCGCTGCCTGCGGCAACGACACCGCGAGCGGCGGCGAAGTCACCATCACCTGCTCGGCGTGCCAGCAAAGCCCCACCGATCCCTTCCTCCAGTACAACTACGAGGCGGCGCAGCGCTTCAACCAGAAGTTCGCCGGCAGGTATCGGATCGAGGTGCAGCAGAACCAGAACGCGGGCTCCAGCCCGGACCGGCTGCAGTACTACCAGCGGCTCGCCCTGGCCGACGACCTTCCCGATCTGTTCCAGCTCAACAGCGGCGAGATCAAGTCGCTCCAGACGACGAACAAGCTCCGGGACTTCGCCGGCGATCTCGACGCCGACTCGGGCTGGAAGGGCAGCTTCCTCCCGTCGGTCTTCGACGCACTCGGCGGGAGTGACGGGCAGATCTGGGCCATTCCGCAGCAGCGCGACGCCCTCGGCATGTTCTACAACAAGAAGCTCTTCGCCTCCGTGGGGTACGCCGAGTTCCCCGCCACCTGGGCCGCCTTCGAGCAGGCCGCCGCGAAGCTCAAAGCCCGGGGCAAGACCGCACTGGCCGCCGACGGCGACTGGGCGACCATGCTGATGTGGGTCAACCTGATCGGTACTCAGCCGGGCGGCAAGGACTTCCTGACCGGCGGACTCGGCTCCGGTGACTACTCGGGCAACGCCCAAGCGGTCAAGGCCAGCGAGACACTGCGCGGTTGGCACAGCAAGGGCTGGGTCAACTCGGACTCCTTCTCCGGCGACTTCCAGGACGCGGCCGCGGCGTACCTCTCGCAGTCGGCGGCATCCGTTGCCAACGGCCCCTGGTTCGTGAAGACGTCCCTCAAGTCCAAGACGGCGCCGGCCGGGCTCTACCGCGACACCGCCTACACCACGGCGCCCGGATGGGCCGACGGCGAGCGGGGAGCCATCGTCGTCACCGGTGCGGGCTGGGTGAGTGGAACCCAGGGCGACGACGACAAGGCCGAGGCGGTGACCGAGTTCGCCAAGTTCGTCTCGAGTCCGGAGGAGTCGCTGAAACAAGGCCAGGCCACCGGTGCGAACCCACCCGTGAAGGTCGAACCCGCGGCCATCGCCGGCGCCGGACTCGAGCCGCTGTCCACCGGGCTGGCCAAGGCGGCCACCACCACCAGGTACACCTATCCGCACGTCCGCGTGTACGGCCCGGCCGGCTTCGGCAACGCCTGGAAGAACCTGTGGCCCGCCTACGCGAAGGGTGAGATCGACACCCCTGAATTCCTCGGTCGCCTTGGTGCCGACGCCACCAAGCGGGCCGGCGCCAAGTGACTCAGGCCGCCTCCCGACCCCAGGTGACCCACGCCGTCCCCCGACGCCGGGCCCGTTCGCGCCGCGCCCCGGCAGCGGTCGCGTCCCGCGTCCCGCGCGGTATGGCCAGACCGGTCGCCCTGTCGATCGCGCCCGGCGCCATCCTTTTCACGATCTTCTTCCTGGCGCCGTTCGCCGTACTGATCGGGAGCTCTTTCGCCAGCTGGGGCGGCGTCGACTTCACCTTCACCGGGTGGGACAACTACCGCACGATGATCCAGGACCCGGTCTTCTGGAAGGCCGTCCGCAACACGCTGTTCTACAGCGCGGTGAGCATCGTCGTCCAGGTGCCGTTCGGCGTCGTCATCGGCATCATCCTCAGCCAGAAGCTGCCCGGCTGGCGCACCTTCCGCACCGTGATCTTCGTACCTTTCGTGATCTCCGGTGCGGCCTACGCCTTGGTCTATGCCGCCTTCTACAACTCCCGCTACGGACTGCTCAACCAGGCACTGGCCCTGGTCGGTGCCGACGGCAAGGACTGGCTCTACGACACCGGTACCGCGCGGTCGGCGGTCGCCGCGACGTTCGCGTTCATCATCGGCTTCACGGTCATCCTGGTGATGGCCGAGATCGCCTCCATCCCGCGCGAGCTGTACGAGGCGGCCGAGACCGACGGCGCGAGCCTGCTGCAACAGCATCTGCGGATCACCCTGCCGCTGCTCCGCAACGTGATCGGCACCTGCGTCCTGGTCCGGTTGCTCGGTGACATCGGCATGTTCGACGTCGTGTTCATCCTCACCTCCGGCGGCCCGAACGACTCCACCGTCACCCTCGCGCTCTACGCCTACCGCGCCTACCTCGACGGCGCTTGGGGCTACGCCAACGCCGTCGGCACCACCATCCTGGTCATCGGGCTGATCCTCATCGTGACCGTCCGCCGGGCCTTCCGCATCGGAGAGAGGGCATTGTGATCGGCTCACCGTTCCGCCACAGCTCGAGACCTGTCGTCGCGGGCCTTTATCTCGTCCTGATCCTCGCTTGTCTGCTGTCGCTCGGTCCCACCCTGTGGGTCGTGTTGTCGTCCTTCAAGACAGCGGACCAGTTCAATTCCGGGTCCGGCTTCTGGCCGAGTCCCTTCACCTTGTCCGGCTACCTCGACGCCTTCACGCAGGTACGCCTGCACGAGTACGTCGCCAACACCTTGCTGTACGCGGTGGGTGGGACCGCCGGCGCGCTCACCATCGCTCTGCTGGCCGCCTATCCGCTGGCTCGCTACCGGTTCCGGGGCAGCGGGAGTATCACTGCCGCGTTCAGCCTCGCTCTCGCTGTCCCGTTGGTCGGTCTGGCCACTCCCGAGTTCTTCATCATGCGCGAGCTCGGCCTGTTCAACTCCCGGCCCGGCATGGTGATCTTCTACGCGGCGCTGATGTTCCCCTTGTCGTTCGTGGTGCTCCGATCGTTCCTGGCCGGTCTGCCACCGGAACTGGAGGAAGCGGCCCACATCGACGGCGCCGGCTACTTCGCCATCCTGCGGACCATCGTGCTGCCGCTGTCCCGACCGGCCCTGGCGACCGTCGCCGTCGTCTCGTTCGTCCTGATCTGGAACGAGTTCTTCTTCGCCAACCTGCTCACCGTCTCCCAGCGGAACCAGAACGTCCAACTCGCACTGGCCGGCTTCAAGTCCCAGTTCGGCAGCAACGTGACCGGCTCCCTGGCCGGCGCGACCCTGGTCATGATCGTCCCGGTCGTCCTCTTCCTGATCCTGCAACGACAGGTCATCGCGGGCCTCACCGCCGGCGCCACCAAATGAGGGGTCAGATCTGGTTGGTGCCTCCGTCGACATAGAGGTTGGTGCCGACGACATAGCTGCTCTGATCGGAAGCGAGGAAGGCGACGACCGCGGCGGCTTCTTCGGGCTGACCCATGCGGCCCGCGGCCACGGTCGCGGCGACGTTCTCCTTGACGGCCCGGGCGGTCTCCTCGTCGCCGAAAGCGGCGGTACCGCCGGGGGTCTCGATCCAGGCCGGCGAGACCACGTTGACCCGGATGCCACGGTCCTTGAGCTCGTTGGACCAGGTCCGCGCGAAGGACCGGACGGCCGCCTTCGACGCCGCGTAGGCGCCGAACGCCTCGACTCCACGGTCGCCGGCAGTCGAACCGACGAGGACGATCGAGGCTCCGTGGTTGAGCAGCGGCAACGCCTTCTGCACGGTGAACAGGGTGCCTCGGACATTGACCGCGAAGGTCTGGTCGAAGTGGTCCTCGGTGGTCTCCGCCAGCGTCACGAACGAACCGACGGCCGCGTTCGCCACGAGGACGTCCAGACCGTTGCCTCGGGCCCGGACCGCGTCGTAGAGCCGGTCCAGGTCCGCCGGCTTGGCGATGTCGCCGACGACCGCGGTGGCCCGGTCCGCTCCGATGGTCTTGACGGCGGCCTCCAGTTCGGCCTCGCGCCGGCCGGTGACGAACACGTACGCGCCCTCGTCCGCCAGCCGGACGGCGGTGGCCAGACCGATCCCGCTGCTGCCTCCGGTGACCACCGACGTCTTGCCGTCCAACTGCCCCATCTTGGGTGCCTCCATCACTGGTGATTGATCCGTTCACCATCGATCCTGCAGGGGCGAGGGCGTACGATCCATGATGCAGAGTCCGGATTTCTTTACACATCGTCCAGGAGGAGTGCTTGGTGCTCGGGTTTCGGGATCCCGTCGCGGACGCGATCGGCCTGCTCAGGCCCCGCACGGTGATCGGTCCCAACCTCCGGGCCTCGGGGGAGTGGGCGCTGCGCTTCGACCCGTTCCTGCACGTGCGGGTCGGGGGCCTTGTCCGCGGCACGTGCTGGTTGATCCTCGAAGGACAGGAGCCGGTGCTCCTGCAGGAGGGTGACACCTTCATGCTCGGCAACCCGCCGCCTTACGTCCTGGCCAGCACGCTCGACACGAGCCCGCGCCCTGCGGCGCCGGTGTGGGCGGGTGCCGAAGACGGGTTCGTGCGGATCGGCCCCGAGGCCGTGGAGGACCTGTACCTCTGCGTCGGGCACATCGCGTTCGACGACAGGAACGCGACCCTGCTGACCGACCTTCTGCCGCCGCTGGTGATCGTCCGCGCGGCTGATCCTCAGGGCGGGCGGCTCGGGCAGCTGATCGATCTGCTGGCCACCGAGGTCGGGGTCGTCGCCGCCGGTGGCCCGCTGGTGCAGAACCACCTCGCGCAGATCCTGCTCGTGCACATGTTGCGTGCTCACGCCGCTCAGACCCACCGGCCCACCGGCTGGCTGGGTGCCCTGAACGAGGACGGCATCGGCGCCGCCTTGCGTGCCGTGCATGCGGACCTGGCGCACTCCTGGACCCTCAAGGAGCTCGCCGAGATCAGCCACATGTCGCGGTCCGCGTTCGCCGAGGCATTCAAGAGCCACGTGGGCGTCCCGCCTCTGGAGTACCTGATCCACTGGCGGATGAGCCTCGCGCGCGACGCGCTGGCCCGCGACATTCTGTCGATCCCCGAGCTGGCACGGGCCACGGGGTACCGGTCCGAGAGTGCGTTCAGTACCGCGTTCCGCCGCGTCGTCGGCTCATCGCCCGCACAATTCCGGCACCAGGCACGGCAATCATCGCGCTCGACCGCGAACGGACATTGAGGGGGTGGCTGGTGCACCTGGCCGAGGGTGGAAGGAGTTGCTTGACGTAGCCCGGTTTCCGGCGTCGTATGAGCTAAGACGATGAGGCGCCCGCCCCGGCCGGAGAGTGACACCATGGGTGGACGTGCGGGAGCTTCGAGGGCCTCGGCGATCCTCAGGCTGCGTCCACCGGCGGAGCTGGGGCGTAGCGCCGTGGCGGTCGTGCTGGTCGGTGCGGCCTATTACCTCGGTGCCCGGCTGGGCCTGAGCCTGTCGCTGGTGGAGCGGAACGTCACGCCCCTGTGGCCACCCAGTGGTATCGCATTGGCGGCATTCCTGGGTTCTGGGGAGGTCGATGTGGCCGGGCGTCGCGCTTGCGGCGCTGGCGGTCAATCTGCCGATCAGCACCGGTCCGGTGCCCGCGCTGCTCACCGCCCTGGGCGACACCGTCGCACCGCTGGTGGCGGCGATTGTACTCGAGCGCGTCGGGTTCCGGCGGCAGCTGGATCGCCAGCGGGATGCGCTGGCGATCGTGTTCCTGGGTGCGCTGGCCAGCATGACGATCAGCGCGACCATCGGCGCCGTCACGCTGTTGTCTTCAGGAGCGATCGACAGTGGTGAGCTGGCCGGTGCGTGGGCGGTGTGGTGGACCGGCGACGCGATGGGCGTACTCGCCGTCGCCCCGTTCCTGCTGTGCATCCCGCTGTTCTGGGAACTCGAGCGATGGTCGTTCGCGAGCTGGCTCGAAGCCGCGGTGATCCTGGTGCTGACCACAGGGCTTGTGTCCTGGACCGCGTACACCGATCTGCCGGTGTTGTTCCTGGTGTTGCCTTTGCTGGGATGGGCCTCGTGGCGTCTGCAGCTGCGCGGAGCCGCACCTGCTGCGCTGATCGCCTCGCTGATCGCGACCTGGTCGGCGATTCACGGGCTCGGCCCGTTCGCGGGGGTGTCGCTGTTGGGGCAGATGCTGACCCTGCAGGCGTTCAACGCCACTGTCGCGCTCACCTCGTTCTTCCTCGCCGCACTGGTGACCGAACGAATGCAGATCGCCCGCGCGCTGATCTCCGCGGCGGCGGACCTGGAGGGGCGCGTGAAGAATCGAACGGCGGAACTCTCCCTGACGAGTGACCGGCTGCGGCGCGAGATCCACCACCGGCACGAGACCCAACAGCAGCTGAGCCTGGAGGAGGCGCGGACGCGGCGGGAACACCAGATCGCGGAGACGTTGCAACGCAGCCTGCTGCCCGACCGGATGCCCGACATCCCCGGCGTCGCCGTCGCCGCTCGCTACGTCCCGGCGACCGCGGACCTGCATGTCGGCGGTGACTGGTACGACGTGATCCAGTTGCGCGGCGGCCTGATAGCTCTCGTGATCGGTGATGTCGCCGGGCACGGTCTACAGGCCGCGGCAGCCATGACACAGCTGCGGATGGCGGTCCGGGCGTACGCCGTGCGCGATCCCTCGCCGGTAGCGGTGATGGACGGTCTGCACGACCTGGCCCGCGGGCTGCCGCTGGCCGAGATGGTGACGATGCTGTACGTCCTCTACGACGCGGACACCGGCACCGTACGGTTCACGAACGCCGGACATCCGCCTGCCCTCCTGATCGACGACGGGGCCACGTGGTACCTCGAGGGCGGACTGGCCCCGCCGCTTGGCGTACTCGCGCACTGGGACCGCGCCGAGGCCACGCAGCAACTGCGGCCCGGAGCGACCCTGCTGCTCTACACCGACGGGTTGGTCGAGAAGCGCGGGCTGTCGATTCAGAACGGCTTCGATCGGCTGCTGGCCGAAGCGTCGGGCGCCAGGCAGGGCGACCTCGACGCGCTGTGTGACCACCTCCTGTCAGCCCTCGCGGAGAACGGCAAGGTCGCGGACGACATCGCATTGATCGCGCTCCGGCCATCGGTGCTGGCCGGAACGCCGCTGTCGCTCGAGGTGCCCGCCGATGCGCAGATCCTCTTGCAGGTCCGGCACACGGTCCGTCGCTGGCTCCGCGAGTCGGGGGTCGATGCCCGGGACGCCGGCGAGATCACGATCGCCTGCGGGGAGGCTTGCAGCAACGTCGTACGCCACGCGTACGCCACCTCCCCAGGCGACCTGCGGGTCGAGGCGCGACTTGTGGAGGGCTCGGTCGAGCTGACTGTGCGCGACCACGGACGGTGGCGGAATCCGGCCGACCGCGGCGGAGGCTGGGGTTTGACCTTGATCCGGGGACTCACCGACTCGGTGGACATCGACAGCGGTCCGCAGGGGACGACGATCCTGATGCGCCGCAAAGTGCTGGTGGAGGACGAGACGTGACCGAGTCCGCAAGAGTGGATGCCCGAACGAGCAACGACGTCCAGGTGGTGAGGATCTACGGCGAAGTCGACCTCACCAACGCCGTCGAGGTGAGAGATGCCATCAGTCGCGTCGCATCGGCCGATGTGACCGTGATCGTCGTGGACCTCAGCGAGACCGGCTATCTCGACAGCTCCGGGATCGCGATGCTCTTCCGCCTCGCCGAACGTGCCGGCGAACGCCGCCAGGAGCTCCGAGTCGTCGTCCCACCGGACTCGCCGCTGCGGGCCGCCCTCGAACTGACGAACCTGCCCCGAACCATCCCGGTCCTCCCCACCCTCGAATGACGTCCGACGACCCGCACCAAGATGAAGGCCCGCGCCAACAACAGCAGTGGGAACGGATGCATGAGCCTGAGGTCGATGCCGGGCCTTCGGGTTTGCTCGACTGACGCACGGGCACCGCAGGACGAAAGCGAAGGAGGTTTCTATGGCGCGCCAGAAAGGCTCGCTGCCGGTGCCGGACTTCGACCTGGTACCCGCCGAAGCGTTGCCGTCGCGGATCAAGGAGCTCGACATCGAGCAGGTGGACCAGCTCATCGGGTACGAGCGCAATCACGGCGAGCGGTCGCCGGTGCTCACCCTGCTGACGCGGCGACGTGACCAGATCCGGACGGACGAGGACAGCTCCGTCGAGATCGACGTCCACGACGCGGGGGATGGGTGCGATGCCTGAACCCCGGCCGCCCGCGGTCGTCACGGGTGCGGCCGGCGGGATCGGACTGGACCTGGCGCAGCCGCATGCCGCGGTTCAGGTGGTGAGAATTTCGGCGATGGTGCCGGTCGGCGTCCGGACGACATGCGGCAGGCGGTTCCATCGTGCGACCTGGGAACCGAGGGCGATCTGGTCCAGCTCGTTGTCGTTTCCGGCGAACGGTACTTCGCTGTCGTGGCGGCGGGAGTACCACCGTCCGTCGGCGCAATAGGTCTCGATGAACTGCTCGAGGTCGTGGGTGAACTCGTCGGTCCGGGCTGCGTCGGGCTGCTGAAGAATCGGCGCGGTGGTCACGTCTCGGAACCTCCAGGTGAAGAGCGACGGGCAGTGTCGGCGGTGCGGATCGTGTCGGTGGTCTCGGTGAGCTCGGTGATCTGGTCGGCCAGCCCGGGATGGCTGGTGCGCAAGCTCGCGGCCGCGGCTGCGAGCGGCTGGACGAGTTCGGCCGCGTCGTTGCCGCCCAGGGCGTCCCGGAGCCTGGCGATGCTGGGTCCTGCCTCGGCCGAGGACGGGTTGGAGGCGTCGGACGGCAGTGCGGTGATCTGTCCGGCGAGCTGCCGGAGCGCGGCGGCGTTGTCCCGGGCCCAACCGGCCACCGCACGGTCGGCCGAACGCTGGTTGCGGGTGGCCCGCACCCGGTGCTCGCGGGTCGTTTCGGGGGCGTCGGCGGCTAGTGGCTTGAGGCGCAGGTACCGCCGCTCGGCCGCCTGACGGCTGGCGAGGCCGAGGGCGGGTGCGATCTGGGCCCAGGTCGCGCCCCGGTCCCGGGCCTCGTCGATCAGCCTCGGCTCGCACCGGTCGAAATACGCGCGGATCCGGTGCATGGCCGCCAGCGCGGCCAGCAGCTGGGGTGCGTCGGCGTCCTGCAGCAGGGCTGGGTCCTCGAGCAACTCGAGGCCGCTCAGAGGCGTGACCTCCGACTCTCCTGAATCCACGCTTCACCTCTCGGCACCAGCTGTGCGCTGTTTCGATGTGATGTCAATGATGTGCTGACTTGCCTATTTGTCAACGTTCCGATGACATGCTACAAGATCCTGTGACTCGGCACCACAGCGTCGAGTTCACGCATCAAAGGCGGGTACCGCTAGGGGAAGCGAATCGATCGGAAAGGACAGTGGGATGAGTGCGGATGTGGTCGACCTGATCATGCAGGACCACCGTGAGGTCGAGCGGCTGTTCGACGAGTTGAAGGACAACCCGGAGAAGCGGCCGACACTGTTGCCGGTGCTCACCACGCTGCTGACCGCTCACAGCCGCGCCGAGGAGGCCGAGGTCTACCCGGTGGCCGCGGAAGAGGCCGGCGAGAAGGAGGAGGTCTCGCACAGCCAGCAGGAGCACATCGAAGCCGATCAGCTGCTCGCCAAGCTGGCCGCGACGGATCCGAGTTCGGCGGACTTCGACAAGGTCCTGCAGAACCTCGTCGACGCCGTGTCGCATCATGTCGAAGAGGAAGAGACGAAGGTCCTTCCGGGGATGCGGGCGAACCTGCCCGACGAGCGGCGGACCGAGCTCGGCGAAGCGTTCGTTGCCAGCCGCAAGGAGCACCTGGGTGACCAGCCCGGTGACATGACCCGCGACCAGCTGGCGCAGCAGGCGGCCAACGCGGACATCTCCGGCACTTCGGGGCTCAGCAAGGACGAGCTCAAGAAGAAGGTCGAGAGCGAAGGCGAGCTCTGAGTCGGGTGCGGGCCACACTCGAGGCTCTGGGTCGATAGCGGTTGAGCGAGCAGAGGGTGGCTGACGCGTTCGAGCTCGGGGAGCGGGTCGGTGCCGCAGCGCTCGGGAAGGGGCTGCGGATCGCCGTCGCCGAGTCGCTGACGAGCGGGGTGATCGCCTCGCGACTCGGGGCGGCGGCGAAGTCGAGCGATTGGTTCGCCGGAGGAGTCGTCGCCTACGCGGCGGAGGCCAAGTTCCGGGTGCTGAAGGTCGATCCCGGTCCAGTGGCGAACGCGCGCTGCGCCGTGCAGATGGCGAAGGGGTGCGTGCAGTTGTTGGACGTGGACCTTGCGGTCGCGGTGACCGGGGTCGGCGGCCCTGAACCCGACGAGGGCCATCCGCCGGGGACGGTCTACGTAGCCGTCAGCTCGGCGGTTGGTGAGGTGGTGGACCAGCACAGGTTCGACGGCGAGCCGTCCGAGGTTGTCGCGCGGGCGACGACCGCCGCGTTGGAGATGCTGCTCGCCGTTGCCGAGAAGCTCTGAGTTCTGTTGACCTCGGGGACGCGGGCCCTCAGGCCGGTACCCGATCGCGGGATCGATGAACGGTTTTGGTCGGGGTACCGGCCGGGTGGTTGAACAGCGCGGGCACGGTCCTGTGTCCGCCATCGCGGCTGGGGGCCGTCGAGCCTCCGTCCGGTGCTACCTGGAGATCCATGGAGGTTGATATGAGCACGATCACGCAGTCGATCGATGTCGAGGTGCCGGTGACGACGGCGTACAACCAGTGGACGCAGTTCGAGTCGTTCCCGCACTTCATGGAAGGGGTGGAGGAGATCCGGCAGCTGGACTCCACGCACAACCACTGGGTGGTGAAGGTCGGCGGCGCGACCCGGGAGTTCGACGCGACGGTGACCGAGCAGCACCCGGACGAGCGGATCGCGTGGAAGTCGGACTCGGGGCCGCAGCACGCCGGCGTCGTGACGTTCCACAAGTTGACCGACAGCAGCAGCCGGGTGACCGCGCAGATGGACATCGATCCCGACGGTTTCCTGGAGAAGGTCGGTGACAAGCTCGGCGTGGTCGAAGGCCGCGTGAAGGGCGACCTGGAGCGGTTCAAGGCGTTCATCGAGAGCCGCGGCGCCGAGACCGGCGGCTGGCGCGGCGACGTACCCCGCTGACCTAGCTGTCAGGCAGTTTGCGCGTCCGGATCCTTGCTGTAAAGGCAGAGGACGCCACCGCGCGACGAGCTTCACCCCTGCTACGCGGTGCTACTGCTCGTCTGACGGGCGCCGGAAGGCTCGGAAGGCGGCGAGGCGGTGTACCAGTGGGGTGAGTTGGTCGGTGGACGACAGCGCCAGGTGGTTGGTGAGTTCGGGAAGGGTTGCTGGTTGGTCGCTGCGCCACCAGTCGACCAGC